>JBDRSE010000097.1:0-40148 GCA_043825095.1 bacterium | reverse complement strand
CGGCACGTGACTTGCTCTGCAGTCACCCACCATGACGCTACCCAGAAGAATCCTCCCAGGTGAAACCTCCTTCGTCACACGTCGCTGCTCCCAGAGGATGTTCCTCCTCTTACCATCCAGCATCGTCAACAACCTCTTCCTGTACTGCCTCATCTGGGCCGCCAAGCGCACGGGCATGATCATCCACTCGATCACGGTCATGGGAAACCACTACCATATCGTGCTCACCGACCCCGATGGCCTCCTCCCCTTCTTCATGGCCGACCTCAACCGCATGGTCGCCAAGGCCCTCCACTGCCACTACGGCAGATGGGAAAACTTCTGGGCGCCCGATTCCTACGACCGGAAGGTCTGCGTCTCCACCGAGGACGCCTTGGATCGCATGGTCTACAACATGGCCAACCCGACTTCGTCCGGTCTCGTGGAAAAGGTCGACCAGTGGCCGGGGCTCATCACCTTGCCCGAGCACCTCGATGGCCGCGTGCTCCGCGCTACCCGGCCGGATTTCTACTTCGACCCCAAAGGCAAGATGCCCAAGGAGCTGGAGCTCGTCCTCGAGCCGCCACCGGGGTGCGAAGACTGGGATCGCGAAGAGCTGATCCGCTACCTCCGCACCCGCATCCAGGAGCGCGAGGCCGCCGCGTACGAGAAGTACGACGGCAAGTTCCTGGGCGTGAAGAAGATCCTCGCGATGCACCACACCGACCAGCCCAAGACCCGGGAGCCGCGGCGCAAGCCGAGCATGCGGATCGCCGCGCGGAACAAGTGGCAGCGCATCGAAGAGCTACACCGGCTGAAGACGTTCGAGCGCGATTACGCCGATTGCCAGAGCCGCTATCGTGCCGGCGACAAGGACGTCGTGTTCCCGGCCGGCACCTTTTGGATGAAGCACTTCACCCCCGCGCGGGTGCAGAAGCCTCCAGACCCTCCGCTGATGACCTAGAGCCACATTGCGTGCTGTAAATCACAGGGGGGGATGGAGAGGTGCGTCCAGCGTCCGGCGCAAGGCCGGATTCACGAGGCTCGGAGGTCGCACGAGCAGCCAGTCAGTCGGCTTTCTGCACGAGAATCACTCCGATCATGGGAGGAAGGTAGGTGTGAGGGAGGCAAACAGTCGCATTGGGACTGGGTCAACCTCGGACCGGGTCAACCGATGCAGTTCTCCGCTGTGGGGCCCTCGACGAGTCAGTGTCCGCGAGGGAGCAATTGGTAAACGATCTTGCCCGCATGCAGTCGAAGGGTCCTCCTGCCACGTGGTTCGACTTGACCGTCGATTCCGATGAACGCAATACTCCCGATCCATAACGTTGATTGCGGGAATGGCGTAGTTCCACCGAAGGAGTAGCGATGCGGAAAATCATGATGTTCGTGGCCCCGACAATCCTGCTCGGCCTGGCCTGTGGCGGGTCCTCGGGAGGAGGAAACGACACCGACGCCGGGACGAACGACGACGGCGGGCACCTGTCGTGCGGCAACGGGGAGGTGGAGGGGCTCGAGGAGTGTGACGACGGCGCGAACAACTCCGACACCGAGCCGGACGCGTGCCGTTCAGATTGCACGCTGCCTCGCTGTGGCGACCGCGTGGTGGACACCGACGAGGCGTGCGACGAGGGCCCGCAGAACTCCGACATCGTGCCCGACGCCTGCCGGGAGGACTGCACCGAGCCGTCGTGCGGCGACGGCGTGGTGGACGTGGCCTCCGGCGAGACATGCGACGACGGCAACACGGTGGCCGGCGACGGCTGCTTCGCCTGCCTCGTGGAGTACTGCGGCAACGGCGTGCTCGACGACGGCGAGGTGTGCGACGACGGCAACTTCCTGCCCGGCGACGGGTGCAGCCCGGACTGCCTCTCGGACGAAACCTGCGGAAACGGGTACGTGGACGCGGCCATTGGCGAGGCCTGCGACGACGGCAACAACGTGGACGGCGATGGCTGCCAGGCAAACTGCGCCCTGCCCTCCTGCGGCGACGGCGTGCTGGACGCGAACGAGGGCGAGGTCTGTGACGACGGGAACAACGTCTCCGGCGACGGCTGCAACCAGTACTGCACCTCCGACGAGAGCTGCGGCAACTCCATCGTGGACACCGCCGCCGGGGAGCAGTGCGACGACGGCAACGCCACGCCCGGGGACGGCTGCCAGGAGACGTGCCGGCTGCCCGCCTGCGGCGACGGAACCGTGGACGCCGGCGAGGTGTGCGACGACGGCAACAACACCGACGGCGACGGCTGCAACGCCTGGTGCCTGTCGGACGAAACCTGCGGCAACGGCTTCGTAGACACGGCCATCGGCGAGCCCTGCGACGACGGCAACAACATCGACGGCGACGGCTGCTCGGCCAGCTGCGGCCTCCCGGGGTGCGGCGACGGCATCCTGGATCCGGGCGAGGCCTGCGACGACGGCAACAACATTGACGGCGACGGCTGCAACGCCTGGTGCACCTCGAACGAGTCCTGCGGCAACGGGATCTTGGACAGCGTGACCAACGAGCAGTGCGACGACGGCAACAACGTCGACGGCGACGGCTGCAACGCGGGCTGCACCCTGCCCGCCTGCGGCGACAACATTCTGGACGTTTGGGAGGCCTGCGACGACGGCAACACGGTCGGCGGCGACGGCTGCAACGCCTACTGCACCTCGGACGAGTCCTGCGGCAACGGGATCCTGGACACCGTGGCCGGCGAGGCCTGCGACGACGGCAACAACACCGACGGCGACGGCTGCCAGGGCGACTGCGCGCTGCCGATCTGCGGCGACGGTATCCTGGATCCGGGCGAGGCCTGCGACGACGGCAACACGGTCAGCGGCGACGGCTGCCACCAGCTCTGCACGTCGAACGAAACCTGCGGCAACGGCGTGGTGGACTGGCACGTGGGCGAGCAGTGCGACTTTGGCGGCGCCAACTCCAACGCGCCGAACGCGCCCTGCCGAACCAACTGCCTGCCGCGGCGGTGCGGCGACGGCGTCATCGACACCGGCGAGGTCTGCGACGACGGCAACAATGTCAACGGCGACGGCTGCTCCGCCAACTGCCTGTCCAACGAGCAGTGCGGAAACGGCGTGCTGGACGTTACCGTCGGCGAGTCGTGCGACGACGGCAACACCGTGGCCGGCGACGGCTGCTCCGCCGCCTGCCAGTTCGAAAACTGCGGCGACGGTGTGCTGAACCCCGGCGAGGTCTGCGACGACGGAAACAACACGGGCGGCGACGGCTGCTCGGCCAACTGCCTGTCCAACGAGCAGTGCGGCAACGGCTATGTGGACCTGGCCCTGGGCGAAACCTGCGACGACGGCGGCACCGTGGGCGGCGACGGCTGCTCGGCGACCTGCCACTTCGAGAGCTGCGGCAACAACATCGTCGATCCCGGGGAGGTCTGCGACGACGGCAACAACACCGACGGCGACGGCTGCTCGGCCAACTGCCAGTCCAACGAGCAGTGCGGCAACGGCTACGTGGACGTCCCCCTGGGCGAAGCCTGTGACGACGGCGGCACCACGGGCGGCGACGGCTGCTCCCCGACGTGTCAGTACGAGATCTGCGGCAACGGCACCGTGGATCCCGGAGAGGTCTGCGACGACGGGAACCTCATCGATGGCGACGGCTGCGCGTCTAGCTGCCTGTCCGACGAAACCTGCGGCAACGGCTACGTGGACTTCCTGCTGGGCGAGCACTGCGACGACGGCGGCTTCATGAGCCACGACGGCTGCTCCAGCGGCTGCACCCAGGAGCTCCCCGTGTGGAGCGAGCTCGTGGAGGACCCGCTCAACTACACCTCCTACTTCTGCATGGCCTACGACCCCACCCGCATGGTCACGATGCTCTTCGGCGGCACCACCGGCAACGGCACCTCCGATGTCACCTGGGCGTACAACGGCGCGCAGTGGCTGCGGCTCAACACCGCCACCACCCCGCCGGGCCGGACCCGCTGCGCCATGGCCTGGGACCCCACGCGCCAGGTGATGGTCATGTTCGGTGGAACCGACGGGACGCGCATGAATGACGTCTGGGAGTACACCGGCGGAGACTGGGTGGAGCGGACCTTCGCCACCAAGCCCTCGCCCCGCTCGGGGCACGCCATGGTCTACGACACCGCGAACAGCCGCATGACCCTGTTCGGAGGAGACGACGGCTCCTATCGCAACGACACCTGGCACTACGCCGGAACGGGCTGGAACAACCCCATGATTTTCGGCCCACCGAACGCCCGGGCCAACCACACCATGGCCTACGACTCGACCCGCCAGCGCATCGTGCTCTTCGGCGGCACCAACGGCACGGTGCGAAACGACACCTGGGAGTACAACGGCTCGAGCTGGTTCGCCATGACCCCGGCCACGTCTCCGGTGGCCCGGATGAGCCACGCAATGGCCTATGACGGCTCGCGGAACCGCGTCGTTTTATTCGGAGGCAACGCCGGCTTCACCACCTACGGAGACACCTGGGAGTGGAACGGCACCAACTGGGCGCAGTGGCTGGTGGCCCCGTCACCGCCGAGCCGGGGCGGGCACGGCATGGCCTACGATTCCTTCCGGACCCAAATCGTTATGTTCGGTGGCCTCAACCTCGCAGACTTCCACTCAGACACCTGGGTCCGGAACGGCACCAGCTGGTCCGAGGCCGTCCCGGAGTACTCCCCCGGTCCCCGCGGCGGAACGGCCATGGTCTTCGACAGCGGCCGGGGCCGGGTGGTGCTGTTCGGCGGCGACGACGACAACACCCGCCTCAACGACACCTGGGAGCACGACGGGGACCGCTGGATCAAGCGGGACCCGATCATTGCCCCGCCCGTGCGCGCCTGGCACGCCATGGCCTACGACGAGGTGCGCGGCGTCACCGTGGTCTTCGGGGGCAGAGACGCCAGCACGGGCTACCGAAACGACACCTACGAGTACAACGGCTCGACCTGGGTCCCCAGAGTCGTCTCGGGCTCACCGGCCGCGCGTAACAACCACGCCATGACGTACCACGCCGGCACCGGCCTGGTGCTGCTGTACGGTGGCGAGGCGTCCTCCAGCTTCCAGGACACCTACACCTACAACGGCACAGCCTGGGCCGCTGTCGGCGGGACCCAACCCAATGCCCGGAAGTGGCTCCAGATGGTCTACGATCTGTCCCGCCAGCGCACGGTGCTCTTCGGCGGGTATTGGTCCGGCTACTACGACACAACCTGGGAGTTCAACGGGACCGGTTGGCAGAACATGGGCATCTCCCCCGCGCCGTCTCCCCGCGCGTTCTACGGCATGTCCTACGACTACTCGCGCGCCAATACCGTGATCTTCGGCGGGAACGACGGGAGCGATCGGTTTGACGAGACCTGGGAGTACGACGGCTCCGCCTGGGCCGAGGCGAGCACCGTGGGGCAGGTGACCCAGATGTCTTCCCCGGTCATGGTCTACGACAGCTGGCGCCGGCGCACCGTGCGCTTCGGCGGCTGGAACGGGGCTTGGAACAGCAACGAGACCTGGGTGTTCTCCTACGAGAGCGGCCACCCCGACGAGGTGTGCAACAACGCCACCGACGACGACGGAGACGGGCTCGTGGACTGCGCCGACCCCGACTGCACCTGGGATCCCGACTGCTAGGAATTTCCAGCAAGGAATAGGCATCAGCGCCAGGCGCGATCACATGCTTCGGCCCAATGATGTGATCATTCCCTCGTTTTTCGGCCCAATATTGCGCTCTACGCCATCTCGCTCCTGGGACAATTGGCAAGGAGCGGCGAGTGAGCATACACTAAAGACCATGAAGCCTGGCCACGGCGGCCATGGGGAGGGCACGCAGATGAAAACCTGGAATCGGCGGTTGTTTGGGGGAGCCTGCGCGGCGATGGCCCTGTGGACGGCTTGCAGCGGGAGCTCCGCCGGCAACGACCCCGACGGGGCGGGCACTGACAGCGGCGGGGGCGACGCGGCGGTCACGGACGGCGGGGTGGCGTCGGACGGATCGGCTCAGACGGACGGCGGGGTGACGCAGTCGCTCTACTGCCACCTGCTGCACATCACGCCCCACGCCGAGGCCAGCGCGGAGCGGGTGCGGATCCGGGTCTGGATGTCGGACAACCAGGGCAGCGACGTGGTGCTCACCGAGCTGGACGAGATCGTCGGCGGCGCGGTGCGGCGCACCCTGCCCATGACGCTGACCTCCGTTGCCGGGAGCTGGCCCGAGCCGGTGTTCGGCTTCGACGGCATCGCCGAGTCGGAGGAGACCGCGATCTGCTACGACCTGCCGCCCCACGAGCCCCTCTACTTTGAGATGCGCGGCACGGTGGACGGCCAGCAGGCCACCGGGCGCTGCGGCTTCGGCCCGGGCGCGGGCGGCTGGCCCCCGGTGGTGCGGGGCGCGTGCGGCGAGCAGCCCTACGCGGACGGCGCCATCATGAACGTCTACGTGGACCCCTTCGCCCCGCCCCCGGGCATGACCGACCTGAGCGTCATGGTCCGACTGGTCGGCCCGGCCACGGGCGTAGTCCTGACGCCGGAGACCCTGATCGGCGACAACGCCGGGCAGGTCACCAGCCAGCCCATCGGCGCCGGCCAGGTCTTCGAGGTCATCGACATCCGCGCCGACGACCCCAGCTCCGGCCCCGTGTTCGACGGCAACGTGCCCGCCGAGGGCCGGGCCGTGTTCCTCACCCTCTGGGGCGAGACCCTGCTCGGCCCCGAGTACTGCCTCGACGGCGACGACCCCTTCTACGGCGCGCCGCTGCTGTACGTCCAGGGCTCGGGCACCTCGGACCAGAACGGCTTCGTCTGGACCACCTCCGGCTTCTCCTGCCTCACCCTCGCCCTCGACCAGGACTACGCCCTCCCGTGAATAGTGGAGGGAGGCAACCCCGTCCCCACTTTTCCGGCGTCGGCGTGTGAGCCTGACACGAATCGAAACAGCCCGCCGTTGGAAATTTTATTTCCAGATAGAAGACGTCGTTCCCGATCACACGTCGTTCCCGATCACCGCTCATGGTCCGTCCGGCGGTCGCCCGTTGCGGAGCGCTTGGATCGCTGCAGGTACCGTTTCCGGTGACTCTCCATCTCGCTGCTCATGATCACGCTGAAAGGCCAGGTCTCCGGGGTGAGATACCAGAACTTGTCTCCCGGTTGTCCACGGAGGTCTCGAGGCGCTCTGTACAGCCGATTCGTGACGAAGCACCAGAACGCCGTCACCACGCTGCCGGTCTCGATCAGTGAGCGGAAAAATCTCTGCACAACGCTTTTCAGGCTGAACAGCTCGTCCCCGATTTTTCGCATCACTGCTCGATATTCATCGACCTCCATCTTCCGGGGCTTCACCAGGATCTCCGTCAGATCGTAGCGGTCCCAATCGGCCGGAAAATTCGTGTACAGGAGCCGACCCTCTGCCAGCATGCGGTCAAACAGTTTCGTTCCCGGGTACGGGGTGAGGGTGCAGAACTGGATCACATCGATCCCGCTCTCGACGGCGAAATCGAGGCGCTTCTGCAGCATCTCCACGGTGTCGTCGTCCGTGCCGAAGATCAGCGAGCCGTGGATCCCAATGTGGTGCTTGTGAATTCTGCCAAAGGTCTCCTCGTAGTCTCGCCGGATGTTCACCGTCTTGTTCATCGACCGCAGAACCTCGGGATCCTCCGCTTCAATTCCCATCAGGAACAGGATGCACCCGGATTCATTGCACGCCCTGAGCACCTCTTCGTTGTCGGCAATATTGAGTGCCGCCTGGCCGTACCAGAGGCGCCAGAGGTTCCGCTCGACCATGCCCCTCGCGAGCGCAATCGCCCGCTCCTGCATTCTGGATCCAGTCCCTGCGATGTTGTCATCCACGATGAACAGGAAGTTCTTCTTCAGGGTCTCGATTTCGTCCAAGACCTCCTCAACGGGCCGCTGCCGATAGGCAAACCCGTTGAACTGTGAAACCGAGCAGAAGTCACAGTCGTTGGGACAGCCCCGGGCCGTCTGGACCGTGTCGCAGAAGTACTTGTCGCTGAACAGATCGCGGCGCGGGTGAACCAGCCCTTTGAGGTCGGTGTGGGTGCCGCTGTACTCCCGCTTCAGGGTGCCCGCCTCCGCGTCGGCAATCACCTCCGCCCACACGGACTCCGCTTCCCCGATGACGACCGCGTCCACGTGTTTCAGCGCCTCCTGGGGCATCATGGACGCGTGAATCCCGCCCATGACGACGGGGATGTTCTTCTCCCGGAACAGCTGCGCAACCTCGTAGGCCCGGTTAGCCATGGCGGTGAAACCGGTCAGCCCGACCAGATCGCACTCCCTGAAAGTGGTGAGCTCGAAGTTCTCGTCAATCAGCTCGACGTCCCAGTGCTCGGGCGTCAGCGCTGCCACATAACCGAGACCCAAGGGGGGAAAACCAGGCAGCGGATTGGACAACGTGGGGTTGATCAACACGAGTTTTTTGCGCTTCATCAAATATTCTGTCCCCTCCGTGATGACCGGTCAGCCCGTGTCTTCAGACCCCACCGTGATGACCAGCTTCCCCTGGGCGCGCCCCTCTCCCAGGCGACGGAGCGCCTCGGGGGTCTCCCGGAGCGGGTAGCACCGGTCGATGACGGGCACGACGGCGCCGGACCGGAAGTGGTCCTCGAGCACGTCCAGCCCCTGGTTCACCTTGAGCGCCAGCAGCCCCATCTTCTTGCGGGTGAACAGCGAGACCAGCGCCCCCAGCAGCACGGCTCCCAAGATCAGCGCCATCGATCCGCCGACGACGAGATAGCGGCCCCTTTTCGCCAGCGCGCGCTTGAAGTCGAGCACCGAGTGGCGCCCTACCAGGTCCAGGATCAGGTCGTAGCGTTGACCGTTTCGCGTGAAGTCCTGCTGGGCGTAGTCGATGACGTGGTCGGCGCCCAGGGAGCGCATCAGCTCCTGCTTCCGGGCGTTGTCCACGCCGGTCACCTCGGCGCCCAGCGCCTTGGCGAGCTGGACGGCGAAGGTCCCGGCGCTCCCTCCAGCGCCGTTGATCAGCACCTGCTGTCCCGCCTGCACCCGCCCCTTGTCGCGCAGCCCCTGCAGGGCGATGGCACCCGACTGAGGGAGGGCCGACGCCTGCTCGAAGCTCATGGATCCGGGCTTGGGCCGGAGCATGGACTCGGGAGCGCAGACCCACTCGGCGAAGCCGCCCCAGCGTTCGAACAGGTCGCCGTACACCGCGTCGCCGGCGGCAAAGCGCGTGGCCTGGGGGCCGACGGCCTCCACCGTCCCCGCGACGTCCGAGCCCAGGATCCGGACCTTGGGCGTGAAAAAACCCCAGATCCGCCCGTACAGGGGCTTGCCCCGCAGGATCTCCCAGTCCGACGCGTTCAGCGACGTCGCGCGCACCCGGATCAGGACCTCGTCGCCCCTGGGAACGGGCCGCTCCACCTCCTCCAGCCTGAGAACATCGGGGGAGCCGTAGACCGTCCGGACAACCGCCTTCATGGGACTCAGCTCCTGCGCGCCCAGGGCGTGATGATGATCCGTCCGGGCCCGCCGCCCTGCTGCAGGTAGCGCATGGCCTCGGGGACCTCGTGCAGCGGAAAGGTCCGGTCGATGACGGGTGTGAGCTGCCCGGTCTCGAGCAGCTCCTTGAGCCTGGCCATGACCCCGCTCTTTTCGGGGATGGAGAAGCTCAGCGCGGGCAGGTGGCGGTCGAAGGGTGCGCGGGCCTGGAGCTTGAAAAAATGCGGCAGGCTCCCGAAGGTGCGCCCGCCCGCGTCTCCGAAGTGGTCGTGCCCGATGAGGACGTAGGTCCCCGTGGGGTTGAGCACGCGTTTGCACCCTTTGAGCGACAGGGTCGACGCCACGTCGAAGATGAGATCGTAGCGCTCGTCCCCCAGGGTGAAGTCCTCCCGGGCGAAGTCGATGACCCGATCCGCGCCCAGCGCGCGGAGCAGCTCCAGCTTCTCTGCGCGATCCACTCCCGTCACCGTGGCCCCACGCGCCTTGGCGACCTGCAGCGCGATGGAGCCCACGCCGCCGCCCGCGCCGTTGATCAGCACGTTCTGGCGGGACGCCCACTCTCCCTCTGCCGGGAGGTTGATCAGCGCGATGTAGCCGGCGGTGGGAACCGACGCGGCCTCCTCGAACGTCGTGCCCGCGGGTTTGAGCGCCAACGTGTCCTGGGGCACGGCCGCGTACTCCGCATAGGCGCCCCCATTGCACCACTGCATCCTGCTGTGGCTCTCGCCGAACACCTCGTCACCGGGCCGGAACCGGCTGACGGACCTGCCGACCGCTTCGACGACCCCTGCCAGATCTGTCCCCGGAACAGGGACCTTGGGCTTGCGCAGCCCCGCACCCATCAGGCGCACGACCCAGGGCCGGCCGGTCACGACGTGCCACACATCCGGATGGACCGAGGCCGCGCGCACGGCAACCAGCACCTCGTCGTCCGCGACCACCGGCGCGTCGATCTCCCGGAACTGCAGCACATCTTCGGGCGCGCCGTACCCGGTTTGAACAATTGCCTTCATGGAGCTCACTGCCCGGATTTCCGTTGCGACATCGTATCACGAGTCCGCATCACGAGCCCGCATCACGAGCCCGCATCACGATTCCGCATCACGAGCCCGCATCGCGAGCCCGCATCGCGAGCCCGCATCGCGAGTCCGCATCACGAGTCCGGACACTCGGTGAGCTGAGCGGACGCAGCCGACGCAGCGGAGAGCAGGAGGCAGAAGCGGCCGATCCGCCCCTCCGGGGCGAAGGCGAGCACCTCGAGGACGTCGCCTTCCGCCGCGAGGAAGGGGGAGCTGGCGAAGCTCCCGTCGCTTCCGGCCGGCCCACTGACGAAGAGCTGCAGCCGCAGGTTCTTCACCATGACCTCTGCGCCGACGGTCAAGTGGCAGCTCGACAGGCGCAAGACGACCTCGTCGGTGGAGATCCACTGGACCTCGTGCTGCGCGCCACAGGGGGGCGGCATGGGAAACCCCGGCGTCTCGCACGACACCGTCACGGCCAGCGCCGCCAGCCAGCAGGCAGCAACGGCAACCCGAACCATTCTGACATTCATGAATCCCTCCCAGCCCAAGCCGCCGGTGTCAATCCGGTTGGCACGTTGTTGACAACGTTGACGTTGCTGACCATCAATGACCCCGCTCTCGCGACATCCGACAGATGCAGCAAGAAGCGCGCCAACGCTTGTCCTTCCCCTCAGCTCGTTTACCTGGGTCGGCGTCCCTTGGCGTGGCCTGGGGGCGGGGGCTCCCAGAAGCCGCGGATGTCGCGGTTGGCGCGCCGGAGGAAGCGCTCGTAGGTTTCTCGGGAGCCGGGCACGACGGGTTGCGCGCGGGCGCGCTGGAGGCCGGCACGGGCGACGTCCCGGTAGATGCCCAGCAGCGCGGCGGTGAGGGCGAGGGCGAGGACCCCCGCCAGGAACCGGCGGCCGCTCTCGGGACGGAAACGAGAGACGGCGGCCGGGCCCGCGGCGAGGTAGAGCAGCAGCAGGGAGAGGGCGGCAAAGTATGGGATGAGGCTGGCGCGGCCCTGGAGTCCGAACAGGGTGGAGCCGGCGTTGTAGCCGACGTAGCCGTCGTGGAGCAGGGGGAGCACGAGGTCGAAGAGCGGGAACCGGTACTTCTCCGGGAAGTGGGGGAACGTGGCGACGATGAGGGCGTAGATCACGATTCCGGCGAGGGCCGGGCCCACGGCCGCGGCCCAGAGGAAGGGGCGGGCCGGAAGCCGCTGGAGCAGGAGCGCGTAGGGCAGCACGAGGCAGGGCAGCATGGCGCAGACGTAGCGGGGGCCGGTCTGCCAACCGCCCCGCCAGAAGGCGATGGAGGTGATGAAGTAGCAATAGACGACGATCACCGCGACGGTGAAGACAAGCTCGGCGCTGGGCAGGCGGCGTCGCCCCACGCTCGGCGCGGCGCTCGGCACGGCGCTCGGCGCAGCGCTCGGCGCAGCGCTCGGCGCGGCCTCCGGCTCGCCACGGTGGCGCGCGGACCAGAGCAGGGGAAGCGCAGCCAGGGCCGGGAGCAGCCACGGGGAGAAGTACAGCAGGCCGTTGTCCTGACGAAAGAAGCTGCCCCAGAAGGCCTCCCACTTGGGCGTGGTGATGCCGAGGAGCCCCTGGGCGTGCAGCGCCTGGTCGTGCTGGGCCAGCAGGAACTCGTAGCCGGTCCAGAAGATCGAACCGAAGCAGACGTGGTGGTAGTACAGCAGGAGCGCCAGGGGCGGAGCGGCTCCGAGGATCGGCCACAGCAGCCGGTGCCAGGGCCGGACGAGCCAGAGGGAGTAGCCGGCCAGCGGGAGGGCGGCGAAGATGAGCTGGTAGTCCGACGCGAGCGCGGCGGCGCCGAGGAAACCGGCCGCTGCGAGCAGCCACGGCCGCGCGCCCCGGCGTGCCACGAGGTGCACGAGGATGAAAGCCGAGAACATCAGCGAGGTGGCGAGCTGGTGGGACATGAGCTGGACCGAGTAGGTGAAGGCGAGGGTCCCCAGGCCGTAGGCCGCCACGGCCACGCGGCGCGGGTGGGGCTCGGGGACGTAGGCGCGCAGCCAGTGGCTGAGCAGCAGCAGGAACAGGAAGGCCGGGATTGCCGCCGTGGTGAGTCGGAGCCAGAAGGTGACGGATCGCAGCCGGCGCTGGCGCTCCCGGGGGTCGCGCACCCGGCGCACGTCGGCGGTCTTGCCTTGGGACTTCCAGCGCGCGCGCAGCGCGGCGTAGACCGGCACCGCGAGCAGGGACATGCCGGGCGCCTTGTTGGAGTAGTAGTGCTCCACGCAGCGGGGCTTGGACCGGGGATTGGACCGCAGCTTGGACCGCAGCTCGGACCGCAGCTTGGACCGCAGCTCGGACTGGAGCCTGGTCTGGCGCTCGGACCGGAGCGCGCGCGGGCGCCCGCGCCCTCGGCCTCGCAGGGCGCGGTAGAGGCCACCCTCGACCTGGGGCCCGAGGCAGTGGGACCGGGAGATGTCCATGGCCTTGCGGTAGCCGTAGGCGCGCTTGTAGGTGTCGATGGAGAAGCGGCCCTCCTCCACGATGGCGAGGGTCAAAAAGACGCGCGGCAGCTCGTTGGCATGCTGGAGCGCCCGGAAGTAGGGGAAGTTGTAGACCAGCAGGATCGCGAGCAGCCCCCAGAAGACGAGGGCGCCCAAGCGCTGCCGCCCGCGCTCGCTACGCAGGCGGCGCCAGGCTGACGCAATGATCGCGGTGCCAGCAGACAACGATTCGGCTCACTGTTCCCATGGGCCCGCCCCAGGCTCGCGGGTCGGCTGACATTCTTAGCTGCCCGGTCCGGCACTGGCAAGTCGGATGGGAGGCGGATGAGAGGCGGATGAGAGGCGGATGAGAGGCGGGGTCAAGGCGGAGGGCCAAATGGACCGTTTACCTGGCGGCGTCTCCGTGACATTCTGGGCCCCATGCTGCGGCGTCTAAGTCCTGCGCGACTCCGGCAACGGGTGGGCTCCAGGCTGGCGGAGGGGTTCTTCCGCGGGCTGTCCACCGTGGGCCGGCTGCACCCGCTGTCGCGGCTCGACCGGCACGGGGTCGAGGCCGTGGAGGACCTGGCCTACTGCGACGACGGCCGGGCGGAGCACCGCCTGGATGTCTACCGCCCCACGTCGAGCGCGCCGCCCTGGCCGGTGGTGCTGTACGTGCACGGGGGCGGCTTTCGCATCCTGTCCAAGGAGACCCACTGGCTCATGGGGCTGGTGTTCGCGCGGCGGGGCTACCTCGTGTGTAACATCAACTACAGCCTCGCGCCGCGCTACCCGTTTCCCCAGGCGGTGGAGGACACCTGCGCCGCGCTTGCGTGGGTCGCCGGCAACGCCGAGCGCTTCGGGGGGGACCCGCGACGGCTGGTGTTCGCCGGGGAGTCGGCGGGCGCGAACCTCGTCACGGCGCTGACCCTCGCGACCTGCTTCCGGCGCGCCGAGCCCTTTGCCCGGCAGGTGTTCGACCTGGAGCTCACGCCCGGCGCCGTGCTGCCCACCTGCGGCATGTTCCAGGTGTCGGACCCGGAGCGCTTCGGCAGGCGACGCCCGCTCTCGGCGTTCATCAACGACCGCATCGTGGAGGCGTCCCGCGCCTATCTGCCCCGCCCCACGGAGCACGGCGCGACCCTCGACCTGGCCGACCCGCTGACCGTGCTGGAGCGCGGGGATCCCCCCGACCGGCCGCTGCCGCCCTTCTACGTCGCCGTGGGAACCAAGGATCCGCTCCTGGACGACACCCGTCGGCTCGCGGCCGCCCTGCAGGGGCGCGGCGTCCCGTGCACGGCGCGGTACTTCCCCGGCGAGATGCACGCGTTTCACGCGCTGGTCTGGCGGCGGCAGGCCCGCCAGTGCTGGCGCGAGCAGTTCGAATTCCTGGAGACCCACCTGCCGCCCCCGGCAGGCAACGACCCACGAGGAAACCATGGCGGAGACACCCGTTGAAATCCCGAGCGCGCTGATCCACGCCCTGCCCGGCCGGCCGCCGGCCTCCCGGGGCATCTTCTGCAACCGGACACTGAACCTACGCTCCATTCAGGCCATCGGCTACGATCTGGACTACACCCTGGTCCACTACAACGTGATCACCTGGGAGCGGCGCGCCTACGAGCACCTGCGGGACCAGCTCGCCGCCGACGGCTGGCCCGTGGAGAGGCTCGAGTTCGATCCCGACCTCATCATCCGTGGGCTGGTGGTGGACACCGCCCTGGGCAACATCGTCAAGGCCAACCGGTTCGGCTACGTCAAGCGCGCCTATCACGGCATGCAGCCCCTGAACTTCGAAACCCTCCGCCGAGAGTACTCCCGGCTGCCCGTGGATTTGACCGAGAGCAGGTGGGTTTTCCTGAACACGCTGTTCTCGCTGTCCAAGGGGTGCATGTACTCCCAGCTCGTGGAGAAGCTGGACGCCCATGAGCTCCCGGCGGGGATCGGCTACGCCGAGCTCTACAACCGGGTCACCACCTCCCTGGATCGGGTGCACCAGCAGGGTCACCTCAAGGCGGAGATCGTCGCCCACCCGGACGACTTCGTGGAGCTCGATCCCGAGATGCCCCTGGCCCTGCTCGACCAGCGGGAGGCCGGCAAGCGAGTGCTCCTGATCACCAACTCGGACTGGGACTACACCTCGGCCATGGCCCGCTACACCTTTGACCGCTTCCTGCCCGGCAAGATGACCTGGAAGGACCTGTTCGACCTGGTGATCGTGTCGGCGCGCAAGCCGGCCTTCTTCACGGGCGGCGCGCCGGCCTTCGAGGTGATGTCCGCCGACGGGATGTGCCAGCCTTGCCGGGACGGGATCGAGAAGCCCGGCTGCTACGTGGGGGGCCACGCCGCGCTGGTGGAGCGGTTTCTGGGGCACGACCAGGATGAGATCCTGTACATCGGCGACCACGTCTTTGGCGACGTGCACCAGTCCAAGAGCGTCCGGCGGTGGCGCACCGGCCTCATCGCCCGGGAGCTCGAGCCGGAGATCGAAGCCATCAACGGGTTCCGGGAGCACCAGGAGCAGCTCACCAAGCTCATGGAGCGCAAGGACCAGCTCGGATTTCGGCTGTCGCAGCATCGCCTGCTGCTGCAGCGCCTCGACAGCGGGCGGCTGCAGGTGCCGGGGCTCGGCAAGTCCGTGGTGCACACTGAGCTCAAGCGGCTCCGGGCCGAGTTCGACGCGCTGGACGGAGCCATCGTCCCCCACGTCAAGGTCGCCGGCGGCCTCATGAACCGCCGGTGGGGACTGCTCATGCGCACCGGCAACGACAAGAGCCTCATGGCCCGGCACGTGGAGCGGCACGCGGACATCTACACGTCCCGGGTTTCCAACTTCCTGTACGAGACGCCCCACGCCTACCTGCGCTCCAGCCGCGGCTCCCTGCCCCACGATCCCATCCCCGACGTGATGCTCGAGGGGGAGTAGACGCCGTCGGGCAGCCTATGACAATCAACGGACAAACCGGCGAGGATCATTCAGAAATCTGAGGGGGGTCCGGCCCGAACCCGCCGAGATCACTGGATTCCGAGTTGGAACACGTCTTGCTACGGAACATGTCTTGCTATGATCATCGGGGATCACGGGCGCGACGCCCGGGCCCGGACGAGGAGTGACAGCATGACACGCACGACAACCTGGATTTCTTCGACCGCGGCGCTGGCCTTCCTGCTCGCGGCGGGCTGCGGCGGTCGCACCCTGTACGGCGGCGGGGACGGCGGCACCGGCCTGAACAACAACTCGAACCTGAACTACAACTCGAATTCGAACTACAACTCGAACTACAACACCGGGGGAGAGTGCCAGACCGCCGGGGACTGCCGGATCGCGCGCAAGTGGGACGCGTGCTGCAGCTGCCCCAAGGTCGCGAGCGCCGAGGACCTGGCCGCGGATCCCTGCCTGATCCCCATGGAGCAGAGCTCCATCCCGCCGGGGTGCATGGTCGAGTGTCCCGCTGTGGAGTGCCCACCCTGCCCCGACGCGGGCAGGACCGTCGACTGTCGGCTGGGGGAATGCGCCTGGAAGGAGGGGCACTGCACCGAGGACACCCAGTGCGTGGCCGCCATCCGGGTGGACAACTGCTGCCAGCAGGCCTTCCCGGCCACCCACGCCGATATCGCCGCCGACCCCTGCCTGATGTACTGGCCCCACTGGTGGGACGAGATCCCGACGCAGTGCTGGGACCAGTGGCCCGAGTGGTGCGACCTGGTGGACTGCGCGCCCAGCCCGCCGGCCTCCCGGGCGATGGTCTGCGGCAGTGAAGACAGCTGCGACTACATCGAGGAGTGCGCCACGGTCAACGAGTGCACCCTGCTCACCGACCACCGCCAGTGCTGCTCCTGCCCCGAGGTGTGGCCCGCGTCCATGGTCGGCCACGACCCCTGCATCGTGCCCATCGGCTCCACGGTCCCCATGGACTGCCGGCCCCAGACCTGCGACCAGGTCCTGTGCGATGCGTGCGGCCCCGCCCCCCAGCTCGACTGCCTGCCCGAAGGCATCTGCATCGGAATGTACTGGGACGGGCAAAACTGAGCGCTCCGTTAGTCCAGACGCCCTGGAGCTTTCCCCACCTCTGTTTGACCCGCATCTTGGTGCAGTCGCGACCAGTCTTTGCTTGACCCTCCCCCAGCCCGGCGTGATATCGATCTTCCAAAGGGGGCTGGAATGTTTTCACAACTACTGGACCGCTGCTGCGCCTCGCCCGGGCGGAGGTGGCTGATTGTTTTAGTGTGTGCGGCCTTGGCAGCCTGCGGCGACGACGGCGCGGGCTACGAAGACGGAGGGGTCGACAGCTCATCACCGCACCAGTGCGGAGACGGGATCCAGCAGGGGCTGGAGGAGTGCGACGACGGCGGCGAGAACAGCGACACCCAGCCCGATGCCTGCCGGTCGGACTGCACGCTGCCCCGCTGTGGAGACGGCGTCATCGATGCCGACGAGCAGTGTGACTCCGGACCGGACAACTCCGACATCGACCCGGACGCCTGCCGATCCGACTGCACCCCACCCCGCTGCGGGGACGACGTGGTGGATCCCGGGAGCGGAGAGTCCTGCGACGACGGGGACACCGTCGCCGGGGACGGCTGCGGCCCGACCTGCGTCACCGAGGTGTGCGGCAACGGAATCGTGGACCCGGGCGAGGCCTGCGACGACGGCAATCTCGCGGCCGGAGACGGCTGCTCCCCTGACTGCCAATCTGCCGAAACCTGCGGCAACCGGGTCATCGACGCGGCGGCAGGCGAGGAGTGCGACTGCGGCACCGATTCCGGAAACCTCCCGGCCGGCTGCTCCGCCGTGAACGGCCCCGGAGTCGAGGGCAGCTGTCGCTCGGACTGCGTGTACGCCCGGTGCGGCAACGGCCTCCTCGACCCGAACGAGGTGTGCGACGACGGCAACCTCGTGGCCGGCGACGGCTGCGCGCCCAACTGCCAGTCCGACGAAGTCTGCGGCAACGGCATCACCGACCCGGCCGCCGGCGAGGAGTGCGACTGCGGCACCGATTCCGGAAACCTCCCGGCCGGCTGCTCCGCCGTGAACGGCCCCGGGGTCGAGGGCAGCTGTCGCTCGGACTGCGTGTACGCCCGGTGCGGCAACGGCCTCCTCGATCCGGGCGAAGTGTGCGACGACGGCAACTTCGCCGCCGGCGACGGCTGCAGCCCCGACTGCCTCTCGAACGAAACCTGCGGCAACGGTCTGCTCGACGGCGCCGTGGGCGAGCAGTGCGACGACGGCAACCTCCGCAGCCGCGACGGCTGCTCCAGCGCCTGCACGATTGAGGTGCCCACCTGGGCCCCCCGGCCGGATCCCTTGGAGCGTGGGCGGCAACACCACGCCATGGTCTATGACGCGGTCCGGCAGCGGATGGTGATGTTCGGCGGCCTCGACGAGACGGGGAACCTCGCGGACACCTGGGAGTACGACGGCGCACGGTGGATCGAAACCACCCCGGCAGAATCACCTTCGCCGCGGCACGGCGTTGCGCTGGCGTACGACAGTGTCCGAGGGCGCGTCGTGCTCTACGGCGGATATGACCAGGTTCAGTACTTTGCGGACACCTGGGAGTACGACGGCGTCACCTGGCTGCCTGTTTCGCTCGCCATCCCGCCGCCACCCCGAGTTTTTGGCCGTGCCGTGTACGACAGTGTCCGGGGGCGAGTCGTGATGTTCGGCGGGTATCAGGGGCAGTATCTTGGGGACACGTGGGAATATGACGGCACCTCCTGGCTGGAAACCACGCCGCTCGGCTCCCCGCCGATACGGACCTCACACGCCATGGCATTCGATGCCGCTCGAGGCCGAGTCGTGATGAACGGTGGCTGGGCAACGACTGCCCTGGGAGACACCTGGGAGTACAATGGTTCGAGCTGGACGAACATCACCGCGGGATCCCCGCTGGTGCGCCACGAGCATTCCATGACCTACGACGGCGCTCGACAGCGCGTGGTGCTCTACGGCGGCCGGAACGCGCTGAGCAACAACGTCGCCGAGACCTGGGAGCACGACGGAACCGGGTGGTCGGAAACCACAACTTTGAGCTCTCCGGCGGTCCGACGAAATGCGGCGTTGGCCTACGATTCCACGCGGCAGCGCGTCGTCTTGCAGGGAGGGTGGGACCTGTCCGGCTACCACGCAGACACGTGGGAGTACGACGGAGGTGCCTGGCTGGATACGACCCCGGACCGCTCCGCCCTGCCTCGAGCTCAGCACGCCCAGCTCTTCGATTCGGCCAACGGTCGGCTGGTGCTGTTCGGCGGCTGGAGCGCAACCTCCCTCGGAGACACCTGGAGCTACGTTCACCAGAGCTGGGTTCCGCTCACCCTGGCCGCGAGCCCGGCGAGCCGCCGAGGGCATGGGGCCGCCCTTGACGAGGTGCGCTCCGTGGCGGTGCTCTTCGGCGGATTCAACGGCGGTTATCTGGACGACACCTGGGAGCTGGGCGCCATGAGCTGGTCGTTGGCAGGCCCGGCGCAGGCGCCGAGTCCGCGCGCGGGACACGCCCTGGCAGGCGGCGTGGCCGGCGTGATCCTGTACGGCGGGCAGGACGGGAGCGGCCCCCTGGGCGAAACCTGGTCTTTCGACGGCTCGAACTGGACCCAGATTGTCACGGCCGGGGATCCCGGGGCCCGCCACGACCACGCGCTGGCCTATGACAGCCTAACCGGGACGGTGGTTCTCTACGGCGGCAACGACGGCACCACCGAGCTGTCCGACACCTGGCTGTTCGACGGCGCTGACTGGTCGCTGCTGCCCCCCGGCCCGGGGCCCGGACCGCGGGCGGGACACGCCCTGGCGTACGATCCGGTCCGGGAGCGCATCTATCTGTTCGGCGGAAGTGACGGCGTCGACTCGCGCCACGACACGTGGGAGCTCGACGGCGTCCAGTGGGTGGAGCTCGCGCCGGCCGTCACGCCGCCGGCGCGCTTGG
Source organism: bacterium (assembly GCA_043825095.1). Taxonomy (GTDB): domain Bacteria; phylum Myxococcota_A; class Polyangia; order HGW-17; family JAJRWW01; genus JBDRSE01. The sequence continues at coordinate 20,340 of JBDRSE010000097.1, read as the reverse complement.
AGCACGGGTTGACCTATGATCCGGTGCGGCGGCTGGTCGTGCTGTTCGGAGGGGAGCCCCAGGCGGGTGGCGGAGATCCTCCGTTCAAGGACACCTGGGTGTTCCACTACGACAGCGCGGTGCCGGACGAGCGGTGTGACAACCTGGTGGACGATGACGGGGACGGTGCTACGGACTGCGCCGATCCCGATTGCGACGGGGTGCCGCCATGCTGATGCGAGCGCAGGGGAAGCAGTGGCTGGTGAAGACGGCGTTGTTCTGTGCGTTGGCCGCCGCGCCGGGTAGCTGCGGTGACAGCGCGGGCGATGATCCCGACAGCGGAGTCGACGCCGGGGACGACGGAGCAATCGCGGTCTGCGGGGACGGCGTCCTCCAGGGGCTGGAGGAGTGCGACGACGGCAACGCGAACAGTGACGTGGAACCGGACGCCTGTCGCGCCGACTGCACCGAAGCGCGGTGCGGAGACGGCGTGGTGGACACCGGGGAGGGTTGCGACGACGGTTCGCAAAACAGTGACACGGTCCCGGACGCCTGCCGCCTGGCTTGTACGCCTCCCGGTTGCGGGGACGGGACCCTGGACGTCGCCCAGGGGGAGGCCTGCGACGACGGGAACCGGGACCCGGGAGACGGCTGCCGCGGCGACTGTCAGGTGGAGCTCTGCGGAGACGGCGTAGTGGACCCGGGCGAGGTGTGTGACGACGGGAACCTCACCGGTGGCGACGGCTGCAGCGCGGACTGCCTGTCGGATGAGTCCTGCGGTAACGGGGTGCTGGATGTCAGCGTGGGAGAGTCCTGCGACGACGGAAACCTGGAGTCGGGGGACGGCTGTCGCAGCAACTGCCGGGTAGAGCTGTGCGGCGACGGCGTGCTGGATGTCGGCGAGGCGTGTGACGACGGGAACCTGACCGGTGGCGACGGCTGCGGCGCGGACTGCCTGTCGGATGAGTCTTGCGGCAACGGCATCCTGGACCTGGCGGCCGGGGAGCAGTGCGACTGTGGGCTGGATGCCACCAGCCTGTCGTCCGGCTGCGCCTACCCCAACGGCGTGGGGCTCGGACGGACCTGTCACCCGGACTGCTTGGTGCCGGCCTGCGGAGATGGGCTCGTGGACCCGGGCGAGAAGTGCGATGACGGAAACCACCTGGGGGGTGACGGCTGCAGCGCGGACTGTCTGTCAGACGAGTCCTGCGGCAACGGCGTGGTGGATACCGCGTCGGGGGAGCTGTGCGACGACGGCAACCTGCGCAGCCATGACGGCTGCTCCAGCGGCTGTACCAGCGAGCAGCTCACCTGGGTGCGGCGGGACGAGCCCCACCTCGATGCCCGGTCCTTTGCCGGGCTGATCTACGACGCGAGCCGGCAACGGCTCGTGCTCTTCGGCGGCAAGGGGGCGAGCGGTGTGCTGAGCGACACGTGGGAGTTTGACTCCGGCCAGTGGACCGAGCGGGCGCTGCCTGGCCGTCCGCCGAGCCGATGGTCGCACGGGTTTGTCTCCGATTCCGCTCGCGGCGTGGCCGTGCTCTTCGGCGGGACCGACGGCGCCAGTTTCTTCGACGACACCTGGGAGTATGACGGCACCCAGTGGACAGCGCTGGCGCCGACTACATCGCCAACTGCCCGGGCAGGACACGGCATGGTGTACGATTCTGTGCGGCAACAAATGGTGCTGTTCGGAGGAGAGAGCGGCGGCGGCGTGGTCGGTGACACCTGGGAGTTCGACGGCACCCAGTGGGCAGAGCGGGTGATCGCCGGTCCGACACCACGCGCCCGCGCCGCCCAGGCCTACGACCCGGTACGCCAGCGGGTGGTGGTGTTCGGGGGGCACAACGGCAGCGCGGTCATGAGCGACACCTGGGAATTCGACGGCACGCAGTGGACGCTGGTCGCCGTCGGCTCCGCTCCTCCTGCGCGGGAGTCGGCCGCCCTCGTTTACGATCCGATCCGGGCGCGAGTGGTGCTGGCCGGCGGCGAGGACAGCTCCGGCCCCTTCGGGGACGAGTGGGAGTTCGACGGCAGCCAGTGGATCCAGGCGGCTCCCGCAGCAGGGCCGCCGGCGCGGTTCGGTCTGGCCGGTGCCTTTCACGCCGGCCTGGGACAGCTCCTGTTGTTCGGAGGGGAGAGCAGGATCCGACGGTTCGCGGACCTACAGCAGCGCGATGCCGCGACCTGGAGCGTGACCGTGCCTGAGGTTGCGCCGCAGGCGCGGTACTCCGCGGCGATGGCGTACGATGTGCAGCGCGGTGTGACGGTGCTCTTCGGCGGCTTCAGCCACGAGCAGTATCCGGCGGGAACATGGGAGTACGACGGTACGAGCTGGACAGACGTGACCCCGCTGAGCGGCCCCATCGGGCGACGCAACCCGGCCATGGCCTATGATCTGCAGCGACAGGTGATTGTCCTGTTTGGGGGACAAAGAGACGCTCAAGTGTTCAACGACACCTGGGAATACGACGGCACTGCCTGGATTGAACGCTACCCGCCCACTTCACCGCCTCTGCGTCGGAGTCACGGCATGGTGTATGACTCTGCTCGGCAGAGGATCGTGATGTTCGGAGGCCAATCCGGAAATACCTACTACAGCGACATCTGGGAATACGACGGATTGACTTGGCAGAATATCCAGCCGGCCGCGTCGCCCTGGGCCAGATCCTATGTTGGGATGTCCTACGATTCCGCGGCCGGCGAAACCGTGGTCTTCGGCGGATACTACGGCGACATCTTATTCGATACCTTGCAGTACGACGGAGCCCAGTGGCAGCGCATGACCACACCTCCGAGCCTCTCTCCTGCGCGGCGGTACGGTTCGGCCATGATCTATGATCCGGCCCTGGGCCGCTCGGTGCTGTATGGCGGTCGGGCGGTCATCGGGCAGCTCGCCGATACGTGGGAGTACGTGGATGCCCACTGGGCCCCCACCACGCCGCTTGCGTCACCCCCTGCCAGAGAGCAATCGATAATGATCTACGACGAGCAGCGGCGCGTAGGCGTGCTCTTCGGCGGCCTGCCTCGAACCAGCGACACCTGGGAGTACGGATACGCCAGCGACGCCCCGGACGAGCAGTGCGACAACGGCGTGGATGACGACGGCGACGGCCTGACCGACTGCGATGACCCGGACTGCACGCTCTGGTCGAGCTGCCAACCCCGCGAGCGGTGCGACAACGGCGCCGACGACGACGGGGACGGCCAGGTGGACTGCGAAGACCCGAACTGCGGGGGCTACCCCTGCGGGCCCTCCGGGGAGCGCTGTGTTGCCGGCTTCTGCCGAGACCAGCTCCCGGTGCGGGAGCAGCTCTGTGAGGACGGGCTGGACAATGAAGGCGACGGAGCGACCGACTGCGCGGACGTGGACTGTACGGGCCACCTGGGCTGCTGCTACCTCGGGTGGCCGCTGTATTGTGGCGGGAGCCTGGCCTATCACAACGACACCGCCCAGACCTTCTTTGACAGCTACCCCTGCTCACGGGGCTGCACCGGGCCGGAGGCGTACCTCCGGTTCGTCTCCACGGTGACCGGGCCGGTGACCGTGGGCATCACGGGTCTGACCGCCGACCTCGACCTGATCGTGGTGGGAGAGCTGGGTTCCGGGGCGTGCGATCCTGTGGGGAGCTGCCTGGCGTCGGGGCAGAACATTGGCGCGAGCAACGAGTCGGTAACCTTCAGCGCCACGGCCGGCGCGGTCTACTACTTCATCGTGGACGGCTACGCGGGAGCGATCTCGAACTTCACGATCAACGTGGACTGCAACTGAGCCGTTACCGACAGCCAGCGAAGAGATCGAGGCACGGGGGGGGAGTGAGCGAGCGACCCTCGCTCCGCTACTCCAGCATCGTCACGAGCTCGTCGGGGTTGAGCTCTCCGTGCAGCATGCCGACGATGTCGCCCTTGCCGTTGAAGAAGTACACCGCGGGGAGGGTGAGGAACCGCCGCTGGTCCTTGAGGGTGCGCACCCGCTTGCGGTGTACGTCGGTCTGGAGCCGCTCCACCTTGACGTGGGTGTACTTCTTCAAGACGGACTGGAGCTTCTCCCACCCCTTTTTGACCCGCTCCTTGGTGCAGTCACAGGCGTCCTTCTTGCCCACGAACACCAGGGACGCGACCCGCTCTCCGGTCTTCTTCTTCATGGGGCCGGCCGGGGTGGCGTTCCGCTTGCAGCCGGTCACGGTGAGCACTCCGAACAGCAAGCAGGCCAGGAGAGACGTTCGCAAGGTTGGTCGTCGCATGGTGCGCGCTCCTTTGGCTACTTGAGCCCCAAATAGAGAAAGTACACGCCCACCCCGGCGATGAGCACGCCCGAGCCCCGCCGGAGCAGGTCCGTGACCCGGGTGAGGCGGCCGGACTCGATCAGCTTGCGCGCCAACCCGATGGAGGTGCCCGCCACCAGGATGAGCACGCTGTGGCCCAACCCGTACACCAGCAGGAGCAGCCCGCCGAAGGCCACCGAGGAATTCGTTCCCGCCAGGTACGTCAGCAATACGATCAGGATCGGCCCGGCGCAAGGCAGGGACACGAACCCGAAGAGCAGCCCGAGCACGAAGGCCCCCAGCACGCCCTGCAGCCGCGGGTGGCGACCGATGGGCGTGGGGATCTGAAAGGGCAGCAGCCCCATCAGGTGCAGCCCCATGATCAGGCAGACTCCGGCGATGACGTAGTTCCACACCGCGGACTTTTCGCCGTACAAGCTCCCGGACATTGCCGCCAGCACGCCCATCACGGTGAACGTGATGCAGAGCCCGAGCACGAAGGTCACCGAGTAGCCGAGGGCGCGCGCCGGGCCCAGCCCCTGCTCCTGCCGCCCGCCCACGAAGCTGATCATCAACGGGATCATGGCCAGGACGCACGGGTTCGTGGCCGTGAGCAGCCCGCCCAGGAACACCGCGAGCACGGCGAGCCACGGGTTGGTCTGGATCGTGGTGCCGAGGTTGTGAATTAGCTGGTCGATGGTGCGCCTCGAGCTTGGAGCTTAGAATCCCACGGTCTGGAGCAGCGCCTGGAGCAGGCCCAGGACCCGGCCCGTGACGCGCCGCGCCGGGCGGGCGTCGGCCGTGACGCGCAGGCCGTTGTCGAGCAGGCGACGCTCCAGGGCGAGGGTGCGATCCGGGTCCAGCACGGCCGACTCGATGGGCCGCTTGTGATGCACTACCAGCCAATGCCAGCGCTGCTGTCCATCCCAGCGGTGGCGCTCCCGCTTGCCGCCTCTGAACCGCAGCTCGATGGTGACCGGGATCCGCAACTCGCCGACCCGCTGCAGCAGCACGCGGCTCTCGTAGCCCTTCTTCGCCAGCGCCTTGGCCTTGTCGCGGCGCGAGCGGTCCAGCGCGTTGTCGAACCGTCCGCGGGGGGCGCGGAGCTTGAGCGCGTACACCTTGGCCACCCGATAGTCGAGCACGCCCGACGTGTGGATCCCGTCCCGGGCGAACCGCCGCAGCGGCTCCTCCGGCACGTGCCGCTCCAGCACGCGGAAGAAGTCCTCGCCGCGGGGGTGTTGGAACCGCTGGGAGCGAAAGTAGTCCTGGAGCAGCCCCTGCATGCGCTTCCAGCCGATCTGCCGCTCCAGGGTGCGCAACACGAGGCTCGTCTTGCCGTAGACGTTGACGAAGTAGGACATGGGCTCGGCAAAGTCGGACGACCGTCGGCCCGGGGGGTCCCAGCCCGGCGAGCGGCCCAGCCAGATCCGGGACAGCGCGAAGTGGCCGAGCCGGAAGGGGCCCACCTCCGCGGCGGAGCGGTCCGCGCCGTAGATCCGGCCCAGCAGCACCCCGGTCATGTACTGGGTGAAGCCCTCGTCGAGCCAGGGCTCGGCGTACTCGTTGGACGCCAAGAGGCCGTAGAAGTACTGGTGCACCAGCTCGTGGACCGTGGTGCTGAGCGAGCCCATGCGCTCGAGCAGCGGCGGGTGCTCCGCGCTGGAGGTGAACAGGGTCGGGTACTCCATGCCCCCGGCCATGTCAGCGTCCTTCGGCACGAGCACGCAGTGAAGCCGCGAATAGGGATAGGGCCCGAGCCACTCCTGCAGCAGCGTGAGCGAGGACACCATCACGTCCAGGTGCCGACGCACCTGGTCCGGCGGATCCCCGAAGTGCGCCACCCCGACGGTGACCGTCCCGACCTTTCGCGAGAGCCGCTTCATGCGCGGGCCCGTGGCCCAGGCGAAGTCGTGCACGTCCTCGGCCAGGTACGTCACGCGGCGCGTGCCTTTACGCCCCGCCTTCTCCGCCGTGCGCCGCCCAGACGCCACCACGCCGAACCGCTTCGGCACCTCCACGGTGACCCGGTACACGCCGAAGTCCGCGAAGAACTCGGACGTCATGTAGAAGGGGTGACAGTGCCAGGTCCCGTCCGCGTCCCGCACGCCGATCTTGGGGAACCACTGGGCCACCATGTGAAAGTCCCCCTCGAAGCCGCTCCGGGCCCGGATCCGCGACAGCCGCGTGATGAACCTCAGCGTGATCACCGCGCGGCTCACCCCGGGGATCGCCGCGGCCGGCGTCACCCGCAGCACCGTGCCGTCCGCCTCGAGCTTCACCGATTTCACCGGCTTGCCGTCGACCTTCACCTCCGACACCTCGTTGCCGCCCCAGCTCCCCTTCCGGTGGAGCTGATGGAAGCGGTGCCTGCGCGCCGTGTCCAGAAAGAGCGTGGTCTCGTTCTTGAAGGCGTTCTGGTACAGGTGGAACAGCAGCTCGGGCGCGGGCTTGGCGCTCACGTTCCACCACGTGAGCGTCAGCGCTCCACGCACCTCGTGCTTCTTCGCGTCCAGCCGCGCCTCAATGGTATAGCTCGCGATGCGCCGCGGCCGCGCCCCGACCCGCACGTCCGCCGGCAGCGCCGCAGGCGGCTTCGGAGGCGGCTTGGCAACGGGGCCAACCGGGGGCGTCGACGGCACGGACGTCGGCAATGGCGCGGGCGACGGAATCGCCGCCACAAGCGCCGCGCCCAGGGCCGCCATCAACGCGAGGGGTTTCATGGGCCCTTTATACCACGGCCGTCGTGCCAGTCGAACGGGTCTGGCCCGGTGGGAACGGAACGGACGGAACGGACGGAACGGAACGGACGGAATGGACGGAATGGACGGCATGGACGGAATGGACGGGAGCTCAGCGGTTGACCACGTTGGCCTCGACGCCGTTTTCGAAGAAGTCCACGATCTGGCGGGCGGCGGCGAGGCCGGCGTTGACGTTGGCCTCGAGGGTCTGGGCGCCCATCTTCTTCGGGGTGGAGAAGTACCGGTCGCCGTACTTCTCCACGAGCTCGGCCTGGACCTCGGCCGCGGGTTTGATGTCGGTGAGGTACCGGAAGTCGGGCCGCGCGGCCATGACCTCGAGGATCTCCGGGTCGTTGATCACCTCGGCCCGGGCGGTGTTGATCAGGGTGCCGCCCTTGGGCATCAGGGTGAGCAGGGCCTTGCCGATGGAGCGCACGGTCTTCGGCGTGGCCGGCATGTGGATGGACACATAGTCGCACTGCCTGTACAGGTCCTCGGCGCTGGCCACCGGGGTCACCCCGTCGGCCTCCATGGCCGCCGCCTCCACGAAGGGATCGTAGGCGAAGACCTTCATCCCGAAGCCCTTGGCCACCGTGGTGACCGCCTTGCCGACGTACCCGTAGGCGTGGATGCCGAGGGTCTTGTCACGCAGCTCCACGCCGGGCTTGCCGTTCCACCGGCCCCGCGCCTGGTACACCATCATCCCCAGCACCAGCTCGGCCACGGCGTTGGCGTTCTGACCCGGAGTGTTCATCACGAGCACGCCGTGCTCCTTGGCCTTGGCGCAGTCCACGTTGTCGTAGCCCGAGCCGGCCCGCACCACGAGCTTGAGCTCCTTGGCCGCGGCGAGCACCTCGGCCGTGACCAGGTCGCTGCGGATGATCACCGCGTGGACATCCGCCACCGCTGCCACCAGGTCGCTCGCGTCACTGTAGGACTCCAGCAGCGCCACCTCGTGGCCGGCCTCCTTCAGGATGGCCACCACCTGGTCCCGCGCCGCGGGGGAAAAGGGTTTCTCTGTCGCCAGCAGCACCTTCTTGGACATGACAAGCCTCCGTGTCAGGTAGACGTTCTGCCCCCCGTCTATCCTGATCAGCACCGAAACTCAACCCGAATCGCCACGGCTCAAGGCCGCCGCCCGCGGACGCGGCTGTCAGACTCACAGAGCCCCGACCGAGCAAATTCCGCAAGGTGAACCGCTCCGGAGTCTTCGGAGAGCTTGTGGGGTACACCGGCGCCAACCGACAGATGTCGATGCCGTCGTTCGTCGGTGAGGGTTAGGGGTGGATGTTCTCGGGTTGCTTTCGCTCGATATGCACTCTATCGCCCCCCAGAACAGCCCCTCCTTTTTGGCACCGCGGCCTCGACTGGCACTTGCAGACTGTCGGGTTCCCCGGTCCAGCGTGAAAAAATTGTTACACGGGACACCCGGCCGCAGCAAGGTCCAAGGTCAGTGGAGCTGCACGAGCAGGTCGGGCTGTCTCGGCCGAGATTGCGCACAGGACGGGGTCTTTCAGGCACTCCCTGGGCACGACCTCTAAGTCATCGGTGAGCAGTCCTACCCTGGCACCTTTGGGCCCGGCGTACAGGCGCGTTCCTTTCTTCAACACAAAGCGCAGCCGGGATGTGCTCGCGACGGACCTGCGCTTCTGCTAGGCTAAGATTCCAACGGGAGCAGACATGATCCGAAAACTCGTCGTCTCTTTGACCCTCGCTGCCACAGCGTTGCCACTGTACGTGGGGGTACGGCTGCTCTCCGACTCGTGGTTCTGGGCCCTCGGGGTCCTCATCCTGGTGTACGCGGCCATCGTCGTCACTGCCCACCTGGTGGCACGACGACCGCTCGCCCTCAAGATCCTCGTGCTCGTCGCCAACGCTGGAGTGCTCATCCTCCAGGGCTGGAAGCTGCTGTACGAGCCCGCCGGACAGCCTTGGTACCACGTGATCGCCATCGCCTACGCCATGCTCAGCAGCGCCTCCGTAATGCTGCTTCGCCCCGGCGAGTCCCTGCGCGCGTTGTACCGAAGCGATGACTGACGAATCACCGCCCACCGACAATCCGTACCAGGCGCCCGAAGCGGACGTGCCAGAGGATGACGCCCCCTTCGACTTCCGGCGAGACGGGCTCGGCTTCTGCCTCCGCCGGTGGTTGTTGATCCTGGGAGCGCTCAACGCTGTCGTTGGGACAGTAACGGCGGGCGGGCTGCTGATGCTGAACGGAGCCGTCGTCGAAATCGGTGGGACAACGCTAGCTCAGGGCAGGCGGGATCGCCAGCGCTCAAGACGCGTATCCGGAAAAACGGCGCTCCGTTCAAGTAGTGGGCGGTGCTGGTGACGCTGTCTGTCGGAGTACTAGCGGCTACTCGACACGACGTACGTGAACGACCCCTTGGAGAAGATCAAACCGCCCGAGCGGGTGTTGGTGGTGTAGTACACCTTTCCGTGGGCATCGTAGTTCCGGACCCGTTCGCGTCCAGTAACCACCCCCGTGGACCCGTGTACGTGCAGGGCGATCTCGTGCTCGCCGGCGCGTAGGGTGCGCAGGGCGTGGCCAAAGACGGGATCGGCGGACAGCTCGAAGGTGTAGGTCTTGGGATACCCTTTGATGTTCAGCGCGATGTGTTTGTTGCCAAATCCCGTGAAGAGGGTCGCCCGGAAGTAGTTACGCTTCATCCGCCGGGGGCGGCTGCGGAGGTAGCAACGCACGTAGATCTGGGCCGGCCGGGCAAAACTCGTGACCACCTGATCGGTCCGCTTCTCCCGGTTGCCCAGCGACTGGCTCGAGAAGACGCAGTTGGCCCACTTTCCGTGCTTGTGGATCTTCTTGAAGCGGGAGCCCCGAACGCGACGCCAGGCGCGGGCCTCTTTCCGGCGCTCCTCCTGCCTGAGCGTCCGACGGCGTGCGGTCAAGGATGCGATGGCCCGGTCGACGGCGGTGTCGTTTACCCGAATCAACGAGATTTTATTCAGCGAGGCGACCTGGCGCAGCGTGGCGAGCACGCCGGCGGCCCCCAGAGACGTCTTGATGTGGTTCCAAGACGCCTTCAGGTGGCGAGACTTGAACGTGCTGTAGTACTGCGCCCATTTTGCGCGGAAGGTGCCGACCGCACTCGAACACTTGCGGATGGCGTGCGCGCTCAGCCGGCAACCGGGGATCTGGCCGCCGCAGGCCTTCCACGTCGGCTTGAAGGTACGAACTCGTCGGAGTACCCCCGGGAAGCGACGGGCTGCGTCGAGCCAGGCAGGGTCGACCCCGGAATGCCCCTGCATCGCGTCCGCCTTGTCACACACCTCCGAGTCCAGGTACAGGCTGCTGCAGGTCTGGACGATGGACGGATTGCGGCAGGTGTCCATGCCCTTGACGATCTTGTCCTCGCAGTGAACCTTGGGCCAGTACTTGCGATGGTGGCCGCACTCGCGAGCCACGCGCTGCTTGCACTCTGCCCGCTGCGCCACGGGGAGCATGCTGCAGTCCTTTGGTTGACCGGCCCGGGCCGGGGTTCCCGCGAGTGAGAGCAGGGCTCCACCCAGAATTGCGACTGTTCTAATCCGCATCGTTTCCCTCCCATTCCGATTTGTCCGTCTCGAACCATTTGCAGCCAGAGGCCGGCGCCCGTCCCCTCACAGGCGCTTCCTATCGAGCGTGAGATACTCCCCACAACTCCTGGATCTCGAGCAAGAGTATTCTCGTTCGACTCAAGGCGTGTCAAGCGCCTTGGTTTCGTCCAACCTCTCCCGGGCCGATTGCGCTCGGCCAGGGTCGGCGAAGCTCGCACCGAACGCGGCCGTCGTGGAGGCCCTGGTCTCGACCACGGCGACGCTGCCAAGCGAAGAGGGTGCGCACGAAGCCGCGGAGCATCGCAGAGAGGAAGGCGTTGTCCCGGGCGAGGTGGATCCGGAGCTCGCCTGCAGCTAAGGACTCGCGCAAGAATAACCGTTACTCCGTGCAGCTCGGGTCTTGAGCGCAATCCGGGTCGTCACAGTCCACCAGGCAGTCCTCGTCGTCGTCCCGGCCGTTGTTGCAGAGAAACTCCTGGGACATGCCCATGGCCCAGGCGCAATCCACCGCAGCGACGGTCAGCCGGGGCGGATCCTCGCGGCGTGCAATCTGAATCGTGGCAAAGGCGGAGTCTGTGCACTGTGGGTTGTAGTAAAGGTACCAGCAGGACGGCACCGGAAGGGCGGGATCGCGGTCCGGCGGGGCGCCGTCGGCATAGGCCTGAGTGGGGTCGTCGTTTCCTGCACAGAGACCGTCCGGGCAGACCTCTAGGCAGTGGGGCACGTCCAGCCGGTATTCCTCCGGCGTGGCGTGATAGTAGGCCTCCCGGACTGTGCACAGGGGTCGACAGAGGTCGTTGCAGCTCTGAGCGTCAGCCGGCTGTCCTACAGCGGCGCCAATGTCACGGCAGCCCGCGATGGGATACCAGAACGGGCAGTCGGTATCGACCCGATCCCCAATTTCGTAGTCGAGCCCCTCAAGCCAACCTTGATGACAGATGGACTGGAGCGGCCAGCGGTCGTTGGTGGGATCGTGAAGCTCGTCCACCAGGTGGAGGAGCCGCGGGGCGAACGTGACGTGCACCCCGCTTGGAACGCACATGGGATTCAGCTGGGGAAAACCGCTGGCGTCATGGCCGACATTCACCTCTCCGAAGAAGGGCCAGCCAGACTCAACGCCGGTGACAGCGGTGAGCGTCCTCCGCTCTCGGAGCTTGATGGAATCAAGGAATGTGAGATAGTTCGACACGGGAGTGAGCAGCCCCTCGGGGTTCTCGTTCACCCGGCACACGCCCCAGCTCCCGGCCACGCTGCGGTCGGTCACGTCGCAGGTCGAGCCGAACTCGAAGCACCGGAAGGGCGTGAGCGGGCCGAGCTCCGAGTCCAAGGCCGTCTCCGCAGGATCGAAGAGCCGATCATCCGCGGCGGAGCAGTCGTCGGTGCTGCTTACGACGATGACGCTCAGCACGGCGCTGCTCCGCAGGAAACCGGCGTTGTCCGGGTGGTCGTCCAGGGCCCGACGCATGGCCTCCAGGGGTTGCCGGAAGACGCAACCAGCCGTGCCCTGATCGAGAAGACAGTCGATCCCTTCCCGCAGGTCAGCCAAGGGCAGATTCCGGCAGCGGGGTCGACCAGAGGTGGCTACGATCAGGCTCGTGCCCGCAGTGCTCGGCCGTACAGTCGTGCACGTACTGGGTGTCCACCCAATCCACCTGGCAGCCGCGGGGAGCGGCGTCCACGAGATAGGGCTCGCCGCCCAGGCCGCAGGTACCCGTCAGGAGGCGGCCGTCGTCACCGGCTGGCCGGGGGCATCCCGGGTTGTCGGCGTACCCGGTGCCGAGGTCAGCGGAGATGATGCCCAGGTGAAGATCAGGGGCTTGCTGCTCCTGGGCGAAAGGCTCCCGCAGGAGATTCGCCAGCGACGCGCCGAGGGTGTCCTGGAAGCTGATGGTGTTTACAAACGTGTCCAACACCACGAGGAGGTCCAGCGCGCGTTCGGTGTCCTGGGGAACCTTCATTCCGGAGAGCCAGCACGGCTCGGCATCGAAACAATTCGCATCCGCGCAATCGACGCGCCCGTCGCCGTCGTAGTCCGTGCCGTCGGCACACTCGTACTCGTAGGGCTCACCCGCAATGCAAGCTTGGAAGGCGAGCTGCTCCCGGGGGCAGTACTGCTCGGGATGGGCGATGCAGCGACGGAACTGCTCGTGCAATTCTCCGCACCCGGCCGCTTCGGTCTCCGCTTGCGTCTCGGTGCAGTACACCAACGCTTCCGCCGGCTCCAAGGACCGGCCGTCAGACGTCGGAAACCGGATCATGTCGCCTGAAAAAAACCGGTCGAGGGCCTCTTCACAGCTCGACTTGTTCGGGTCGCAAGCCCCGCCGCAGGCGAGCAATAAGAGCACCGCGAGCCATCGTCCTTTGTGCTCGAGGATCAATGACAAACGCCCGCGCTGCGGATGCCGGTGGCACATGGTAGCCCTCGCGATGGGGTTGGAACGTAACGTTAGGATCCCCTCTTCATCGAATCACGGCAAGAGTTTTCCGCCCTCGGCTACGCGTAGAATCCAAGCGCGCGCTGACGATGCCGCGAGCACGCTGTGTGCCTCTGACCTGAGCGCCCGGTTGACGATTCTCGTTCCGGTGAAGCGATCATTTGCTGCCGAGAACCGTTGAGCAGCGATCGCTTCTTTTGCTGGATACAAAGGAAGCGATCGCTGATTACGGGCCGGCGATGTGAAGTGATCCAGGCAACGCGACCTTCGTCCCGCCTCCACCCCATCGGCTGGGCGATCTGCTCAGCGAGCTCGAGCGCGCAATCCACGACGAAAGCGACCTCCCCCACTCGTAGGCGTCGGGTTGCTCTACGTTCAGTTCGAGACGCTGCACCCCTACCTCGACGGCAACGGTCGATTGGGGCGCCTCCTGATCACGCGACTGTTGCGCCACTGGAAGCTCTTGTCGCGGCCGCTCCTGTACTTGAGCCTCTTCCTCAAGACCCATCGCCAGGAGTACTACCGCCAACTTGCCGCGGTGCGGACCGACGGAGACTGGGAGGGCTGGCTCTCATACTTCCTCGAAGGCGTCGCGGTCGTGGCCGAGGAGGCTGTCACCACCGCGCGGCGGCTGCAATGGGGTGCGCGACACGGACGAGGAGTGCGATGACGGCCTGGACAACAGCGACCAGCTGCCCGACGCGTGCCGCGAGCTCTGCTTGCAGCCGTGGTGCGGCGACGGGGTGGTGGACGTAGCGACTGGCGAGACGTGCGACGACGGTCCGTCGACGCCTACACAGACGTGCGGCTCCACGTGCCAGGTGATCTACTGCGGCAACGGGATCGTGGAGGAGGGGAAGGCCTGCGACGACGGAAACACCGCCGACGGGGACGACTGCAGCGCCGACTGCCATCAGGACATGACGCTGTGTCACAACGGAGTGATCGATCCTCCCGAGGTGTGCGACGGCACCAATCTCGGCGGCGTAACCTGCTCCGGACTCATGGGCAGCTCCGGCGGTCTCGATCCCGAACGCCCGGTGCAGCAAAACCGCCCAGGGCGTACGCTTGGACCGGGACGGAGGAGGAGGCGGGAGCGCCGGGAGCGCCGGCTCGCAGCCGTCGCCGTCCTCGTCCGACAGCTCAAGAGTTGAGGACCGAATCAACGGAGCTGACTTCGCGAGCAAGCGCCGCGGACTGCCTCGCACGCGCAAGTCCCGTCGCGACCTGCCCGCGATCCTGCTGACCGCGGTGCGAAGCCTCCAGAATCGGCTGCGTCCTTGGGGAAGCAGATCATCACTGCTTCAGCGGTGGCGCCTGAATCGATCGTAGCGTTTGCTCATGGGGAAGCGCATAATGTTGGCCACTTATGAGCACGGAATGGAGAGATCCCAATGAAGTCGTTCATCGCGTTGATCGGTGATGTCAACCTGATGACCGGGGCATCGTTATTGTTTGGAGCTTGCGCCGTGCTGGCTGGCATCGCGCAGTTGGTATGGCTCCGCCGGATAAATCTCATGCCAGCTGTCATCGGCCTGATTGCGATCACCTTCTTTGCCAGCGTGCTTGGGCAGACCATGGGCCTCGTGGACGCCCTCTTGGCTTTGGGAGGATCAGCACCCGCCGAGCGAATAGTGTTGTTTTCCAGGGAACCAAACAAGGTGACAATGCCGATGTTTTACGCATTTGTATTGCTCATCCTTGCGACGCTACTTGGGAGCATCGCCGCCCTGATCCGAGCCAACCGCAAGCAATCGCCCCTATCAGATTGAGCCCAGTACGCCTGCTGGCGACCGACACGAGCCCGTCAGGTGCCAAATCAACGCCGGTCTGGATCTGACGCAGCTCCACCCATCGAATCGGCTCAGGGCGAAAACCACAGACCAAACTTGGATCGAGTTTCAGTCGCGGGGACTACCCAGCAACCACACGAAACACGCCGCACACGTCCGAAGGCCGGATCTCACGCGCACCTGGACCTGTGACCGGTCCCATGGTCCACTCGTCATCGCAGCCCTCAGGCAGCGTCGCGGTAGTAGAACTTGAGCACCCCGCCTTGCCGCTCTCGACACTTGAAGGGACCTCTGATGGGACCTCTTTCGCCGACGTCATTCGCCGCCGGCGAGATGAGCTCGTTGTCCAGGCCCTGGTGATGCCGCGCTCCGTGATCTGGTCGTTCGTCAAGCGCAGCCGACGTCCTCCGATTTGCTCCCGCACGACGCGATTCTCTTCGAGCCGGTAGTCGATCACCTTCTGCGAGGATCCGCTACTTGCCGGCGGCCTTGATGCGCGCCTCGATATCGAGCACGGCCTGGATGGCGAACCGCTTGGCCGAGTCGTCGTTGTAGAACTCGAGTCGGCCGCGGATGTACTTCGCGATCTTCTTGGCCTGCGCTATGCTGAATCCACCCTTGCCGACCTTGATCCCCACGAGCCCGGTGCGGGAGTCGTCCCAGAGGCTCTTGTTGCCGCCGAGATCCTTGAGGACGGTGAGCAGACCGCGCGCGTCACGGCCGCGGAGCTCCTCCAGCAACGGCTTCATCACCTTCTTGGCGCCCATCTGGGCCAGGCCGATGATCGCCGCCCGCTTGTAGCGCTTGTTGTCCCGGTTGGAGTCCTCGTCCTTGGTCAGCATCTTCAGCGCGCCGAGGAGGACCCCCTTGATCTTCGCCGCCGCCTTGGGGCCCGCAAAGGGAGCGTCATAGGCGAGCTCCTCGAACCCGCTGGTGTCGAACAGCCGCTTCTTTGCCTTGTCGTAGGACGCCCAGTACTTGATCGCCTTGAGCGCGTTGCCGTCGCCCATGCTCAGCAGGGCCACGGCCGCGGCGAAGGAGTTTTGATAGGCGCCCCAGGTGTCCATCTTCACGCGCTTTGCACGGCGGCCCCGCCCCTTGTAGACGTGCTTCCAGCTCTTCTGCTTCTTGAGCATCTTCTGCAGGTCGCGCTTGGCCCCCTTGTGGCCCATGAGCCCGAGGGCCCGGATGGCGAACTTGGCGCCGTCTTGGCCCTCGATCATGTTCTCCAGGTACTGCTTCGCCTTCGGGTGCTTGCTCTTGGTCATGCCCAGAAACAGCGCGCAGGCGCGCAGGGACCGCTTGGCCTTGCTCTCCGTCCCCTTGAACACCTGGTCGACACAGTGGTCCGCGATCTTCTTCTTCTGCGCCGCCGAGAGCTTCCAGTTCCAGAGGAAATACATGGCAAAGTTCCGGTGCGCGGCAAAGCTCCAGTGACCGAGGGAGTTGATGATCGTGTCGGTGTACTGCTTCGCGCCGAGGTACCACAGCGCCTGCATGGGCTCGTGGTCGCTCCCGGTGTGGAGGGTCTTGATTTTCTCCGGTGCGTCCATGGTGGCGGCGATCAGCTTGGCCGCGTCGGGCACGTTGAACACCACCGATCCCAGCATGGAGCGGGGGCCGATGCCGCTTTTGTAGTACTGGAACTTCCAGGTCCAATACTTGCCGTTGTTCCCCCACTTGGCGGCCTCCATGGTCCCCTTCACGAACTCCATCGCGCCCTTCATCGGACTGCCGGAGAACGCCTTCCACGCATGCTTGCAGTAGAGGTAGGACGTCTGCGAGCACTCCTTCGCGATCTTCAAGGCCACCGGGTGCTTCCATCGCATTCTGAATTGATTCCCGTTGATCCCCAGGTCCATGTACTTCAGGACCGTGGCGTCCTTGTTCATGTACTTCAGGATCAACGCTGTCTGTGCCTGGGCAACCTGGGGCATCACCAAGCCGAAGAGCGCAATTGTTCCAACGATCAGACCATTCCGAGCTTTCATCTCTCTCATCTCCCTATCCGTTGTGTATCTATCCTGCCTCAGTCTCTACATGTACGTCGTGTTTCTACCGAAAAATTCAAATTTTATTGTGAGTCTCTTCACTTAATTGAACGATGCCATAGCCCGCCACATCGGTGAGCACTGCACATACCCATTGTCCGATTCCGGCGGCGGTAGGATCGAGCGCTGGCGCGGTGGCCCGTAGGTCTTCCCTTGGTTGTATCCGAGGTTTTGGACTTCGACGAGGAAGGCGTAATGGCTCCACTCCGGAAGACCGCATGCACCCGCGGAACGCGGGACAGAACTTGTCGTCGCGGTCGATGATGAGACGCGTGCAGCCGTGAACAGTCAGCAGACCCCAGTCCTCCATGGTCACTTCCTTGGCGACCCGGAGCATCCAGGCTTCGGTGGGATGAGCGGTCACACCGCCGATCTGCACCTGCCGCGTTCCGAGGTGGATGAAGAACAACACGTACAGGCAGATGAGGCCGTGCGAGCCGGGCGCCTCGACGCCCTGAGCGATCGCGTTGTCGCTGCGCGGACCCTTAGGCGCCAGGTCGTCGGGGCTTGATGCCGAGCTTATTCATGCGGGCGCGTAGGGTGCTCGCGTTGAGCCCCAGCTTCTCGGCGGCGCCTCCTGCGCCGTGGACCTTGCCGTCGCACAGGGCGAGTACCCGCTCGATGTGGCGGGCGGCGACGGCGCCCATGTTCAGCTCGGTGAGCGCATCGGTCGCGGCGGCCGGAGCGGAGGCGGTCGGGGGCTCGAGGCTCACGAGGGATCGAAAGTCCAGCGGCCCTTCGGGGTCTGGTTCGACGAGGACGCCATCAGCGCGTGGAACGCCCCGCCGTCCGGGCGTCCCGGCGGCCAACCGAGGTCCTCTGACGTCGCCATTGCGACGTCGTTGACCCTGCGCTTGGTGTTCCACCTCGACCTACGCCAAACCGAGGGCTTTGTCGCCTCGCTGATCCGCTTGATCGGCCTGGGTCTGGACGCACCCGACCACACAACGCTGTCCCGGCAAAGTCGCAGTACAGAGGTTCCTCGCCTCGCCAAGACGCACCACGATCCGATCCATCTGGTCGTTGACTCGACCGGCCTGAAGACTCTTGGAGACGGGGAGTGGAACGCTTTCAAGCACAAGACCTCGAACAAGCGGCGCGCCTGGCGCAAGCTGCATCTCGGCGTCGATGGGGACGGGGTCATCATCGCCTCTGAACTCACCGACAGCTCCGTATACGATGCGTCCGTTGGCGTCATGATGACCAAGCAGGTCGATGCTGTTATCGAGCGGTTCAACGCAATCAATCTGATGACGAAGCTTGGGATGCCGGAATCAGTGAAGATGGCTGCGGCGTGAGGACGATTTGGCAAAACGGGGAGGCTGGACTCATGTCGAGCCGTGCAACAACGCCCCAGACCTCGGGCGTCGGTGATCATCGCCAGCTCGGCCTGGAAAGGTTGGGCTCGAGGCGCCGTCGCGACCCCGCCGGCGCGCACGGTTGCGCTATCAGCTCACAGCTCGATGATTAATCATTATATATCAGGCTGCTGCACGTTTATGCCATCATCTGCTTGCATTGCTGGCATGTGCTGGCATAATGATCAAAGGATGGCGTGCCGACAGGAGGAATGCCATGCCCAGCTTGAGTGTCAGGGGAATCAACCAGGACGTCTATGAGCGGCTGAAGATACGGGCCGCGAGGAACGGCGTGTCCATGGAAGAGGAAGCCCGGCGGATTCTGCGGCGAGCCGTGGTGGCTCCTGACAGGCTGGGCGATCTCGCGCTGGAGTGCTTCGGCGATGAGGGCATCGACTTGGAGCTTCCAGTGAGGACACCGCACGACCCCATCCGGATCGGATGATGATCCTCCTCGATACGAATGTGGTGTCGGCCGTAATGGCACCGGCACCGCCCCGGCAAGTCCTGGAGTGGCTCAATGGCCAAGACACCGTCACGCTCCATCTCTCGACGATTACCATCGCCGAGATCAGCTACGGCCTCTGGATCCTCCCGGATGGAAAACGGCGCCGCTCCTTGGTGGAGCGCTTCGAACGCTTCCTCACCGAGGGCTTCGAGCAGCGCGTGCTGGGCTTCGATCTCCCGGCAGCGAGATTGTATGGAGAAATCATGAGCCACCGGAGGGCTGCCGGGAGACCGATGAGCGCGCTGGACGGACAGATCGCGTCCATCGCCCGCGCGCGGGGCCTCGCCGTCGCCACGCGCAACGTGAAGGACTTCGAGGAGTGCGGCCTCGAGGTCATCGACCCGTGTCAACCGGCCACCATTCCTCTCCCAGGTTGAACCGCCATTCCTCTCCCCCGCCATTCCTCTCCCAGGTTGAACCGAACCCCGCTGCGACGAGCTTCTTCAGGTCCGCCCGGACATGGGTCAAGAGGCGCCGCGCCTCCTTCGCCTCCGGGTGGGCCTTCACGAGTTCCGGATCCTGAGCCAACACCTCCCGGAAGACCCGGTCGCTCTGCCGAATCTCCGCAGTGGTCCTCTTCAGCACCTTCAACGAGTCCATGGCCGGGAGGCGCACGTCGCCGCTCAGCGTAGGGCGCATCATTCACGTTAATGGCCTCTACAAAAGTATCTGCTGGTGGTTTGGTCGGAGTCAACGGGCATCAATCTGGGCAGGCATCAATCCGGGCAGGCATCAATCCGGGCAGCGTGAAGAGACATCGACAACGAGGACGGCCTTCGGCTCGCGCTGAAGACAGATCGCATGCGCTGAAAACAGAGTGGCACCATCGTTTGAAGGGAGCAGGCCCCCGTGAAATCCCGCCGCAGCCGACTTCTAGACCATACGGGCTCTAACGATGGAGGCCGCCGCTCGACATTCCGCCTCCAGACATTCCGCCGCGTCCCCCGCGGCCGGCCGGTCTGCGTACTTCCATTCCAGGATGCATCGGGCGGCGACGCGCGGCGCTCCGATTGTGCCGCATGGCGCCCGGGTTGCGGCGCGTAGCGCCCGGGTGGCGACGCGTAGCGCCCGGGTGGTGACGCACGGCGCCCGGGTGACGGCGCGTAGCGCCCGGGTGGTGACGCACGGCGCCCGGGTTGCGGCGCGTAGCGCCCGGGTGGCGGCGCGTAGCGCCCGGGTGGTGACGCACGGCGCCCGGGTTGCGGCGCGTAGCGCCCGGGTTGCGGCGCGTGGCGCCCGGGTGGCGGCGCACGGCGCCCGGGTGACGATGGTAGCCGGCGCTGCGTCGGTAGGTGCGATAGCGGTGTCCCCGCGCACCGTACCAACGGTTGTAATGGCCCCGGTGTGAATACCAGTGCTGCCTGTAATAACCGTAGTAGCCGTAGGTGGACGGAATCCAGAACACTGCGCCATTCACGTAATAGTAAGGCAGTCCGGCGTCGCTGAAGAAAATCGGGTAGCCGTCGTAATAGAGCGGTTGGTAGTAGTCGGTGTCAGCGCCGGTGTCAGCGGACACGGTGACGGCCGGTGCTGGCCCGGCAGAGTGGGCCCCCCCAGGGTGGGGCTCCAGGAAGCAACTGGCAAACGCGAGCCCAATGGCGGCGATGACGCTGAGGGCGACGAGGTTCTTTCTTCCGAGAGTCATGATGTTT
>JBDRSE010000096.1:0-18960 GCA_043825095.1 bacterium | reverse complement strand
GCTGTTCGCACACCGGAGAGGGGAAATCGGACAGCGCAAATCGGAGAGCGGAAAGCGGAGAGGGGTATACGGAGAGCGGAAAGCGGAAATCGGAAAGGGGAGCGGGGAGAGGGGAGAGGGGAGGGTCAGTCGCCTGGGAGGTACTTTCGGGCTTTGATGATGAGCCCGCCGCCGAAGGGAACCTCGGTCTCGAGCTCGTCCATGAGCCGCATGACAGCGCCGAGTCCGGCGCCGAGGCCCCGTCGGGGTCGAGCGGCCTTCGGCGCGTCGTCGGAGATCATCCGTCCCTCGGAGAAGCCGTCCTGCAGCGCCTTCGCGAAGTCCTCGATGCCCGGACCGTCGTCCTGCACCGTCACCTCGAGCCCCGGACGGGGCGCGTGGAGGGGGCGGAGGGTCAGGGTTCCGCGGCCGGCGAACTTGATGGCGTTGCTGACGAGCTCGCTGATGGCGATCGCGATGGCACCGCCGCCTTGCTCGTCAAAGCCGAGCTGCTCGGCGAGCCGCCTTCCCCGACCGGCGCACCAGAGCGAGTCCTCGTCTCGGTGCACGTCGTAGGTCTGGCTCTCGGGGGGGGCGCCGGCCGTCACGGGGTGAGCGCTTTACTCAGGTCGGGGGCCGGAGGAGTGCCGTGCGAAGAGAGACACCGGCTTCTGGCCCTCGGTGGCCATCTGCCGAAGGGCTTCGCGGAGTCCTTCTTGCAGATTTCGGAGGGTTCTCAAGGAGCTCAGGTCGACTCCGATCTCGACCAGGGTTTGGGCCACCGCCGGCTGGATCCCGGTGAGGAAGCAGTGGGCCCCGAGCAGCTCGGCGGCGCGGATCACCTTGATGAAGTAGTCGGCCGTGCGGGTGTCGACCACGTCCACACCCGTGATGTCGAGAATGACGTACTTCGACTGCTTGGTGACAATCTCGGCGAGCATCCGTTCCATGATGTCGGCGCTGCGGCGCGTGTCCACCAGCCCGATGACCGGCAGCGCCAGGACATTGTCCCAGAGCTGCAGGATAGGCGTCGAAAGCTCACGGATGGCGTAGCGCTGCCGCTCGATGGTGTCGATCTGCTCGCGAATCACCGCAACGGTTTCGTTGAGCGTCACGCCCAGGCTCGCGATGAGCTCCTCACTGGAGGCGGTCGTCGCCTCGCTGACCGACGCGTCGAGGTTGCCGGCTCGGACTTCGGCCATGACCTGGAAGCACTCGGAGAGCCCCATCGCCAGCTCCATGCTGCTGTTGTGATAGTCCTCCGTGCGCTCCTCGAAGTGCGAGATGATCTCGTTGAGCTGCTGCTGAAAGGCCGCGGCCTGTGGGTCGTCGAAGGTCCCCTCCAGGCGCGCCGCCAGATCGCCTTCTGCGGCGGCTTTCAGCACCTCGACCGCGGCGCCGATCAGGTCGGGTTGGTTTCCGTTGGCACTCCCGGTGCCGGATTCAGACTCGCTCATGTTCCTCTCTCCCCTGGTTCCAGGACCGGCCAGACGCAGGCTCGTATCTGGCGTTCATCGTCGGGTTGCCTCTCAGAACTGTATCGTGGCTGTCTTCGTGGTTCCATCGGTGTTGACGGCCAACAACGTCTTTCTCATCCGATCACACCACTTTCGGATGTCCTCCTCGAATGTGGGGCAGTCGCCCGACACCTCGAGAATGTCGCCCTGCTGCATCTCCGGCAGTTTTGCCGCGACTCTCAACACCGGCTGCGGACACCGCAGGCCGGTCGCATTAAGTTGGACCGTAGCCATACCAATCTCCTTGCGTCGTCACATCACGAGTTAGATGTCCCTGTATACCTCTTTTACTCGCCGAAATCACTTTCGAGGAGAGCGTTCATTTCCGCGTTCAGCTGATCGTCCGTGTAGTGCAGGGCCGTGATGGCGTTGCTCGGGCACGCGGCGGCGCAGCAGCCACAGCCGCGGCAGATGAGCTCATTGACCGCGGCCTGATTCGTCTCGGCGTCCACCTGCACCGCATGGAACTGGCAGACCGACAGGCAGGTTCGACAGCTCCCACAGCGCTCGGCATCCACGCGGGCGCTCGTGGGAGTGAGGGACAAGCGCCGCCCCGGAATCAGGGCCGAGAGCACGCCCCCGGCCGCAGCGGCCGCGGTGGCGGCGGACTCTCCAATGCCCATGGGGCGCCCCGCGCAGCCGGCCACGAAGACGCCGTCCGGTCCCGCCCGGAACGGGGAGAGCAGCGGGTCCTCGGCGCGGAAGAAGCGCGACTCGGTGGTCACGGCGCCGAGCAGCGCGCCGAGCTCCGGGTTTGCCTCCGTGCCGCGCATGGGGGGCGCGACCACGGCCAGATCCACGGTGAGCGACTCGGGCTTGCCGAGTCGCGTGAATTCGATGCGGGCTCCCTCGGGGGTGTCTTCGACGACCGCGACGCGATCCGTGGGCGAGAGCCAGTGACGGGTCGGGCGCTCCCCTGCGCCGGGCGCGGGCGCCGCGTAGGGGGTTCCCGCCGTGAGCAGCTCGTGCAGCTCCACGTCGGGGAGCTTCTTTCGAAGGAGCCCGGCGAGTTTTTGCACCGTCATGGCCCGGAGCTGGGCGTCCGCGGCGGCGTTCTGGTCCTGGGCGCCCGGGTCGTGGATCAGCGCCACGGAGCGGGGGGGCGGCTGCCCCGGCAGCTGCGGCTCCCCCCCCGTCGGGCCGGCGGAGCTGAGCATGCGCTCCAGGGTGGCCGTATCGATCACGCTCGTCTGGCCGCACCACTGCGCGGGAAGCCGGCACTCGGCTCCCGAGGCGACGATGACGGCGCCGACCTGAAATTCGACGTCCTGCGGCATGGCCGAGAAGTCGATGGCGCCGAAGGGGCACGCGGTCACGCACGCGTCACACTCCTCGCCGCGGAGCCTGAGGCAGTGCTCGTCGACCACCGAGACGTTGGGGAGCGCGCCGGTGTACGGCACATGGATCGCCTTGCGCTCCGACAACCCGCCGTCGTTGGGGTTGGGCACCGTCACCGGGCAGACCCCGTGACACGTGTAGCAGCCGTAGCAGAGCTCCGGGTTCACCGGCCGCGCCCCCCTGCGAATCTGGGCGGTGAAGTTGCCGTGAAAGCCCAGGACGCCGGTGAGCTCGCTGCAGGTGAGGACCTTTACTTTCTCGTGGTGCAGCACGTCGTCCATGAGCGGCTCCAGCACGCAGGAGGCGCACTCGAGGCCCGGGTACAGATCCGACAGCAGCGCCGCGCGACCGCCGACGGCCGCTGTCTGTTCCACCAGGATGACGTTCCGATCCGCCTGGGCCAAGAGCCGGGCAGCCGTGAGCCCTGCCACGCCGCCGCCGACGACCAACACGTCGGTGTTGCAGTCGATGTCTTGCTCCTCCAGCGGTTGCTGCACGGCGGCCCGACGAACGGCCGCGCGGACGAGCAGCTCCGCCTTCCGGAGCGCGGCCTCCCGGTCCGGGGTGACCCACGCAACCTGCTCGCGGATGGACGCCAGCGCCAAGAGGTACGGGTTGACACCGGCCGCACGGGCCGCGGCGAGGAAGGTGTCCCCGTGCTCCCGTGGCGAGCACGCGGCGATGACGGTCGGACGGTCCCCGCGCTTCGCCAGATCCCCGGTGAGCCACTCCCGGCCGTCCGGCGAGCACAGCGTCGCGTGGCGCACAACCTCCTCGACCTCCGGGAGACCGATCAGACGCTCGGCGAGCAGGTCGAGATCCATGGCGCCCTTGAGGATCGGCCCGCATTCGCAGAGATAGACACGAATGGGCGCGGCGCTCATGGCAGACCTCCCGCAGCTGTGCTCTCGGCGGTGCCGTCGGGCAGGCGCGTGATTGTCTGACACAGCTTCCGCGTGGGGCCGTAGAGGTTCACTGTGAGGGGCAGTCGCCCCGGCAGCGCGTGCGTGGCGCAGGCGAAGCACGGATCGTAGGCACGGAACGCCATCTCGATCTGATTCAGCAGCGGCTCCGCCGGCGCGGGATTGCCGTCGATGAGCGCCTGGGCCGCTTTCTTCACCGAGAGCTGTATCGCCGCGTGGTTGTGGTTCGTGCCCACGATGAGATTCGCGCGCCGGATCAGCCCCTGGGAATCGGTCTGGTAGTGGTGGATCAGGATGCCGCGGGGCGCCTCCACGCAGCCGACGCCTTCCCGCGGCGTGGCGGTCGGGATCTCGCGTACCTTCGGATCCGTCAGGCGAGGATCGCGGGCGTGCTCCAGCATCAGCTCAGAGCACTGCAGCATCTCGATGATGCGCGCCCAGTGGTAGGCGAGGGTGGCGTGTGCGGGTCGGCCGCCCAGGGTTTCGAAGAGCTTGTCGTACTCTGCCTGGGCCAGTGGCGTCTGCATGCCTTCGGAGGCGTTGAGCATGCCCAGCGGGCCGACCCGGTAGACCCCCGATGTCGCGCCGTCGGTGAGCCCATGCCAGCCCACCTGCTTGAGGAACGGGAACTTCAGATAGCTCCACGGCTCCACGTGCTCGGCCAGGTGCTCTAAGTAGTCCCGCGGGTGGAAGCGGCAGTGCTCCGCCCCGGTCGGGCCCACGACCCGGAGGTGACCGTCGTAGACGTCAACCTTGTTGTCCTCGTTCACCAGGGCCATGTAGTAGGTGTCGTTGCGGTACGCGTCGCTGCGGATCAGCTCCACGTAGGTGGGGTTCCCGAGCACGATCTCGGCGAAGATGTCCTGGGTCTGGCGGCTGAAGGCCACCAGGTACTCGCCGATCTCGACCAGCCGCTGCTGCATCTCCGCCGTGACGGCCTTGGACTGGCCGCCGGCCACCATGCCCACGGGGTGCACCCGCCGACCGCCGAGCATTTCGGCCACCTCGTGCGCGTTCTTGCGCATGTCGATGACCTTGCCCGCCAGCTCCACCCCCACCTTCTTGATGACCCCGAGCAGGTTCCGCTCCGCCGGGGGGGCGTCCGGGCCGAGGATGAAGTCCGGCCCCCCGAGGGCGTAGAAGTGGGTGGCGTGATCCCCTGCCGAGAAGGCGTTGTACTGCAGTCTTCGGATCAGCTCGGCGGTTTCCGGGATCGCGACCTGGTAGACCGCGTCGACCGCCTTGGCGCTGGCCGTGGAGTGCGCTTCAGGGCAGACGCCGCAGATGCGGGACGTGATCCGCGGGAGCTCCTCCACCGGACGCCCTTCCATGAACTTCTCGAAGCCGCGAAGCTCTGGAATGATGAGGACGCAGTCCTCGAGCCGGCCGTCGTCGTCCAGGAACAGGTCGATGCGGCCGTGTCCCTCGAGGCGGGTGATGGGGTCGATGCTGATGCGCTTCATGCCTCACCCTCCTCCGTCGGCAGGGCAGACTTTGCCAGGCCCAGGTGCGAGGCCGGGAGCCCAAAGCGGTAGAAGGTGCCCACGGGATCGACCACCTCGTCGACGAGCGCTCGGATCGAGTCTTCGTCGTCGGCGTCCAGAAGCGCGCCCAGGGCCCCGATCATCTTGAGACCGGCGTCCACGGCAGAGCCGGCCGCTCCGTAACACCCGCGGCAGGGCATGTCCACGGTGGGGCAACGCGCCTCGCACCCGGAGCGGGTCGCGGGCCCCATGCAGACCACGCCCTGCTCGAGCAGGCAGCTCACCCCGTCGGGGATGAGCTCGTGGGGGCGCTTGAACGTACGGATGCGGCGGTCCCGCTTCTCCAATGGGCACTCCTCACACACCGTGCGATTTCCAGCGCCGAGCACGGCGCCGGTGGGTGGCAGCTCACCCGACACCACGGCCTGGAGTACCGCCCAGACCTGTTTCCCCTCGGGTGGACACCCGGGGACGACATAGTCCACGGCAACCACATGGTGGAGCGCCCGCACCGCCGGGAGGAGTGGCGGGAGCGTCAGCTCGATCCCCTCGCGGAGCCGCGTCCGCGGCTGGGGCAGGACACCCTCCGGGTTCGGCGTTGACGGGCTGGATAGGTAGGCCGCCTCGAGCAGCTCCGTGAGCGTAAAGGCGTTGGCCATTCCCGGAATCCCGCCCGTGCTCGCACAGGCGCCGAAGGCCACGAGGGTTTTGGACTTGCGGCGCAGCAGCCGCGCGAGCTCGACGTTCTCCTCGGTTCGGATGGCGCCGTTGAACAGGCAGAGATCGATGGCGCCGTCCTCCATCGCCTCCACGTCCGAATACTTGGTGTCCACCAGGCACGGACAGAAGACGAGGTCAGCGACGTCGGCCACAGCCAGGAGGTGGTGGTGGATCTCCAGGACCGAGATCTCACACCCGCCGCAGCTCGCGGCCCAGTACACCGCGATCTTGAGCTTAGCCATCAGCAGCCTCTGTGTCGTCATCGCGCAGTGGGTCACCGGTTCGATCGGCCAGCTCAGGCCAGTGCAGGGGGCCGAGCCGGCGGAGCGTCTCGGTCATTTCGGCGGCCACCTCGACGTACCGCTCGCTCTGGGTGGCTCCCACCCACTCCAACCGCAACCGCTCCGGTTCCAGTCCCAACGCGGTCAGGGTGCGTTTGAGCAGCAGGAAACGCCCGAGCGCCTTGTGGTTGCCGCTCAGGTAGTGGCAGTCGCCGGGGTGGCAACCGCAAATCAGGACACCGTCGGCGCCTTGCCGGAAGGCCTTCACAATGAGCTCGGGATCCACGCGACCTGTACACATGACGCGCATGGTTCGGAGGTTCGGCACCACCACCAGCCGCGCGGCGGGCGCCGCGTCCGACGCGGAGTAGGAAAACCAGTGGCAGAGAAAGCCGAGGAGCATCGGCGCGGCGGTCATGGGGAGCTCCTGTCAGGAGGGGACGAGGTCTGCTGCTGGAACTTGATCCGGGCCAATACGAGGGTGGCGTCGTCGCTGTCATCGGCGAGCCGGGCCGCCGCCTCGACCTCCGGATCCAGCGGCTTGCCGCGAAATCCCTGGAGCGAGAACTTGGACGAAATGCCGTCGCTGTACAGCGCGATCAGATCCCCCTGGGAAAGGGGCGAGACGAACTCCTTGACCCGCCGCATCCGGTAGCCCACCACACCGGCGAGGGACACACCGAGGCCGCGACGGGCGGGCAGGGACACCAGCGAGATATTGCCGACGCCGCAGAAGCTGAGGCGCTTGGCCCGTGGGTCCAGGCGGCAGATCCCGATGGCAGCCCCGCGGGGTCCGGCCAGGGCGCGGTGGCAGCTCTGCATGAGCTCCTCGAGGCCCGTGGCGGGATCCCCTGCGAGGCGCTCGGTCACCTGCGCTACGGCTGCACAGGAGGCCTCGTGGGCTTTGCTCCCATGTCCGAGGCCGTCCACCACAAGGATGGTGACTCGCTCCTCGTGGGGATACAGGGCCAGAGCATCGCCGCAGGCCCGCTCACCGGGCATGGGACGACTAAACCCACTGAGCTCGTAGCTCGCTGAGCTCAGCCGAGTGAGCTGTCCGAGGGCGCTAGCCATTCTCCTCCATCAATCCCTGCTGATCGACCTCCCTCTCCGGCGCCTCCTCTGCCTCGCCCGTATAATCCAGGGTGTAAAAGAGCCTCATGGCGCTGTTGATGTTCAGCGCGGTGTGGACAAAGGCCAGGTCCATCCCCATCTCCACGAGCGTCATCGCCACGGCGGGCTGCATGCCGACGACCACGGTCTGTAATCCCATCAGGAGGCACTTCTGGCCGATTTGGTCCAATACCCGGGCGATGAAGCTGTCTAGGACCTCGACCGTGCTGATGTCGATGATTACGCCCCTGGGGTTGCTGTGGGCAATCTCATCCCCCAGCCGATGCTGCAGGTCCAGCGCCAGACGATCGTGCAGCGTCTCCTGAACCGGAACGACGAGAATGCCCTCGACTTCAATGATTGGGATCACTTGTCTTCCTTACATGTCAGTTCGCGTGCATTGACCTTTGTACGACGCCGGACAGGAAGGACGCACGCACTTTCTTCATGAGTAACCGTTCCCGTAACCGTTCGCGTGGTCGACGGCGCAGCGCTCCCGCGCAGCGCGGGCTACCCCTTGAGGGGACGGGAGGGGGGGTCAGGAGGGACCGTCAGCGGACAGAGCCGTGGCGGCCCGGATGCCGGGCTCCCAGGCGATCTGTTGCGACAGATCGAGCGCCATGCGTGTGAGCTCACCTCGGCCCGTGGCCGACGTGGAGGCCCTGGACAGAAGAACCTCCACCGCGCTGCGGCGGTCGCCGAGGAGCTGGAATGCCGCCAGGGCGGTCACGTGGTGCTCGTCCGCCTCCTCGGGCCGCTCCAGGCGGTCATAGCACCGCGCCAACCGGTAGTGACAACGCGCCTGACCGATCTGGGAGCCGTGCGCCTCAGCCTGTCGGAGGGCCGCCTGAGCCGAGCTCAAGGCGTTTGATGCGGAGCCCTGCCGGAACTGGAGCTCGGCGAGCTGGGCCAGCAGCCGCCAGAAGGAGTCGGGGGCCGCCTCGGCGGCCGGGCCGTCCCCGCTGGTCACGACGAGCACGCCTTCCTCCAGCTCCGCCGCCGCCCGGAGGGCCTGGCCGGCCTGGTCGAGCACTCGACCGAGGTCGATGTACATCTGGTTCAGCAGGGCCGGTTTCGCCGAGAAGAACGCCTGGCGCACCGCGTACTGCATCGTCTCGACCGCGGTGGAGTGGTTGCCCTGGGCGAGCTCGAGCAGAGCGAGGCTGTGCAGGAGCCTGGCGTGCCACGCCGGCTCGTCCACCGCGGTGAGCACGGCCTCCTTGAGCACCATGTCCGCAGCCACGAAATCTCCGCAGTACCGGAGGGAGTCTCCGAGCCGTAGGGCGAGGTCCAGACAGATCGGATCCGACTCCTCCAGCAGCATCTGCCAGCGCGCGATCTGCAGGGCGTGCCGATAGTGATTCGCCGCGCCTACGTCATCGAGCATGGTTTCCGCGGCGCGACCGGCCTCCCGCAGCAGCTCCACGGCCCGATCCCCCAGAGCGGCGGCCGCGGCGTGGCGGGCCAAGGCAATGGGCAGCGCACCGCGGGAGATCAGGTCTTCCAGGATCTGGCGGTGGATGGACTGCCGCACATCGGCCGGCATCAGCTCGCGCACGGAGCGGGCGATGAGGGAGTGGACCACGGTCAGCGTTTGCGAGGGCTTGTTCAGCAATAGCTGCCGGCGCACCAGCAGCTTCACGGCGCTTCGAAGACGACCTTCGTCCAGCCCCGCCAGCGTTCGCACCTGCTCCATCCGGGCTGCCAGACCGACGACGCTCACGACCTGGAGCACCTTCATCGCCTCGGCCGGGAGGCGATTCACCCGGGTGGTGACGATGTCGGCGAGGGAGGCCTCGACCTCTGTCCCGCCCTCGACCAGCAGCCGAATCGCCTGGGTGACCCAGAGCGGGTTGCCGTTGGAGAGCTTATGGATGGTCTGGGCGAGCCCGGGCCAGGACTCCCGCTTCCGGGGCACCGAATCCATGAGCGCCACGACCTGGGCCTCGTCGAAAGGCTTCGGCTCGAGCCGGAGCTGCACCTGCTCCGGGGTCATAATGGAGCTCTCGCCGGCGAAAATCAGCTTGAGGGCAGAACGCTCCACCAACCCGGCCAGGTCTTGGAAGAACGCCGCGGAGGCGCCGTCCAGCTCGTCGGCGTCGTCGATCAGGATGCACATCGTCACCGGGCCGGTGTTGCTGTGAAACAGCGATCTCAACGCCGCGGTGCGGGTTTCCCGCACACGGACCGCGTGCTCGACATATCCTTCCGGCGCGCCGAGGCCGAACAGCTCCAGCAGGCCCCGGCTGTCACCCGGCGCCAGGTGGTGGGAGCTGATTCGCTGCCGGATGGATTCCAGGGTGGGCTCTTCATCGAGCTCCAAGATGGTGGCGACCAGCTTACGGACCGTGTACCAGGGGGTCCGCGCGAGGGTCGGATCCGGCGTGACCCAGATGGGATTGATCCCGAGCCGCAAGGCGAGCACGCCCGCCTCCCGGAGCAGGCGGGACCGCCCGGTCCCCTCGGGGGCGATGATCTCGGCGAGCTGCGCGTCGGACTCCAGGAAGGACTCCAGCTGCTCGGTTTCGCGTTCGCGACCCAGCAGGGAGAACTGGAAGGTCTGCTCGGCCCGGAGTCGGCGGTTCAGCGTGTCCTGGACGGCGGCCTGCTCCAGCTGGACCCTGTCCTCCCTTGTCTTTTCCGCCGCCTCGACCGCTTCGGTGGGGGGGCTCTTGGCGTAGAGGGTGTCTGCCGTGGGTTTGACCTCGTGCGGCCGCGGATAGGAGGCGGTCGGGATCTTCAGGGCTGACTCCCCACGGAGGGGAGAGCCGCACTCTTCGCAGAACTTGGCGTATCCGGAGCGAGGGTGGCCGCAGACAGGGCACTCCTGCTTGATGGCCGCCTCCACCGTGGCGACGTTGGTCAGGGCCTGACGAAACTCGGCGGCCGACGCGAATCGATCCGACGCCTGCTTTGACAGCGCGCGCAGAATCGCCGCATCCAAGGCCTCCGGGATGTCGCGCTCCGGTGCCGCCTCCCGCAGCGGCACCGGCTCTGCCGACAGGTGCAGCCCGAGCACCTCCATGACCGATTCCGAATCGAATGGCGGCCGTCCGGAGAGCATCTCGTACAACATCGCGCCGCAGGCGTACAGGTCCGTTTGGGCAACGACTTCCTTGCCGCGGATCTGCTCCGGGGACATGTAGGTGGGGGTGCCGATGACCTCGCCCTGGTGCGTCAGGCGCGCCGCGCCGCCGCCGCCCAGCTTGGCGATTCCGAAGTCCAGGATCTTGACGAAATCCTCGCCGGAGCGCAGGGGCGTGATCATCAGGTTGTCGGGCTTGAGATCACGATGAACGAGCTTGGCGCTGTGGGCCTCCTCCAAGCCGGAGAGCAGCTGGTCGGCGATCTGCAGGGTCCGGGGAATGGGGAGTGGTCCGTGCTTCTCCAGGAGGTCGGTGAGGGTGACACCGCGCAGGTACTCGCTCACGATGAACAAGACGCCTCCCGGTGTCCGCCCGAAATCCGTGATCGAGATGATGTGCGGGTTGTTGAGCCGGCTGGCGGCTCGGGCCTCGCGCGCGAAACGTTTGTCGTTGATGTCGCTCTGGTCCTGGGACGGCTTCATCAGCTTGACAGCCACCGAGCTGTCCAACGCCAGATGCACCCCACGGTACACCCACCCCATCGCCCCTTCGCCGATGCACTCCAGCAGCCGGTACTTGCGCTCGATGACCGATCCGCTGAGCTCGTCGCCGGACACAGACGGAGACTCGGCCAGGCTGGAGCCGCACTCTGCGCACTTGAGGGGCTGCCCAATGGCACACCCGGAGCAGTTCTGGCAAACCTTCATCGCTTCCTTATCATCAGTACTATTTGAGATTCGACCATCCCCCAAATGGGGGAGGACACTAAATAATTGAATCTAAAATGATTTGTCGGTTCGCAAACTTTGTTGATCTCCAGGGATGTTGGCGAAATTACGATATTTCAGCAGCGGTGTAGGCTGCTTCCAAACCGGTCCCTTTCGCGGCTTGAACCCTGGTGCGCACTCCCCTACACTGGAACCAGGTCGTCCCATGTCAGTACAAGCCGCTACCTACAGAACAATCGCCACGCTGCTGGTACTCTTGGCGATTCCGTTGGGGGGATCGGGCTGCGAGCCGGAGCGAACCTCGGAGGTGGTCGTGGAGGAGCTGGACCTCGGACCGTCGCTAGACGTGACCTTCGGCGATCCCATCCTCCTGACCTTTGCTGCCCCACGTGAGCGTACGAGCTACCTTGAGGACGAGGGCTACACGCTGGCCCGGGACGAGGCGGGCGTTGCGCGGTTCGTCACCGACACTGCGGGCGACCTCGGTTTCGGCTTCCGCGTGAACGGCCAGTGGTTGGCGGGGGATGAGGACTTCAGCGAGCCGGTCACCATTCGTCACACCACGAGCGACGGCGTCGTGTACGATTTCGAGCTGGTTTCTGGCCTGCGTTGCCAGGTGCGGTTCGTGGTCGCCACCTCCCGCGTGGCCGCGGTGGAGCTGGTCTTCCGCTCAGAGCTCGGCACGGACCAGGAGTTGACCTTCCTGCCGTGGCTCCGCCGCTGCAGCGCCGGCCTCTACTCGGATCCCGCGCCGTTGCCAGTGGGCGTGCGTGGCACACACAACGTAGAGTTCGATCTGCTGCTCCAGGTGGTCGGCCCAGGCACGTACGTCGAGGAGCTCACGGATGCGCTCGTGGCTCCCGGGCAGGAACAGGAATGGGTCACGCTGCCGTCCTGCGGCGCCACCGTCCGGGAGGACGTGCACGACCTCGGAGGGACGGTGATGCCCGCGGCCCTCCGCGTGGCGATGGTCGGACTTCGGATTCCCTTGACGGTCCCGGCGGGGGGGGCGCTGCCCGTGAGAGTGTATCGGGCGACGGTCGCCTCGGAGCGCCAGGATCAGCTGGTGGACGAGCTCGCCGAGGCCCAGGCGGCCACCCCCGCGGCGCTGCTGCACGAGGGGCAGGCGCGGCTGCAAGCCTTGCCGTCCTTGGAGAACCTTTCTTCCGAAGCGGCGCTCGTGTTTCGCTCGAGCTTTATCCTGCTCCAGCAGCTCATGATGCCGGCGGAGGGCCAGCTCGCGCACGACTACTACCTGTTTTCGCGAGAGCCCACCTGGTGGTTTGCCCGGCTCGGACAGCACGTACACGAGAGCCTGGCAATGATCCAGCTCGCGCACTTCGACCCTGCGGCGGCGCTTGCCTCGCACCGCGTGTTCATTGATCGGGTGGAGGAGGACGGCTACCTGCCGTACAACATCGGGCCGGTGGTGGAGCAGACCACCATGGGGACCGCATCGGCGCCTCTGTTCTCCTACATTGCCTGGGAGCTCGCCCAGATCACGGGCGACGCCACCTTCCTGGCCGACGCCTACGACGCCGGCTCTCGGATTCACCGGTTCTGGGTCGAGCAGCGAGACGCGGACGGGGACGGCCTGGCCGAGTGGGGCGGCTACGGCATCACCGAGTCTGTTCGCGACCTGGAGAACGTCATCTGGGAAAACGTCGCCGCTCCGGAGGAGCTGGAGGCCATCGGCTTGAACACCATGCTCGTCAAGGATGCGTCCGTCCTGGCGCAGATGGCCGACGCCCTGGGGCGCACGGCCGACGCCTCCGACTGGCGCGGGATGGCTCAGGAGCGGGCCACGCTGATCAATAGCCTGATGTGGGACGACGTGACGGGATTTTACTACCACGTCGACCGGGACAGCCACACCTTCGATTATGCAGATGCCAGTGATCTCAAGCGGATGGAGATCGCCGGGCTTCTCCCTCTGTGGGCCGGCTTCGTGCCCGCGGATCGACGTGAGATCCTGCTCGACAAGCTCACGGACCCAGAGCTGTTCTGGCGGCCGGGCGGGATCCCGGGCCTGGCCGCCACGGACCCGTACTACTCACCCACGGCATCCCAGTGCTGCCGCTGGAACGGCCCGGTATGGGTCCAGTGGCAGTTCCTGCTCATGCGGGCTCTGCTCGACCTGGGGGAGCACGAGCTGGCAGTGGAGCTGACCCGGCGCACCCTGGCGGGGGTGAGATCCCAGCTCGCGTCGGTCCACCAGTTTCGGGAGCTGTACGATCCAGACGACCTCGCTGCCGAGAACCGCTCCATGCCGAACTACGTGTGGAGCGCGCTGGTGGGGCTGATGATGATGGAAGCCGACGCCTGGGCGGGCGCCCCCTGGTAGTCTACAGCCCGTATCTCTTGATTTTCTTGAGCAGCGTGGTGCGGTGGATTCCGAGCAACGTCGCGCAGCGGGAGCGGTTTCCGTTGCAGGCGGACAGAATCTGACGGATGTGGTCTCTTTCCACGGTTTCCAGGGAGCAGTCCTCGCCTTCGATGAGCATGGACGGCTGGCCGCGGGTCTGCAGGTTCTCCGGCAGGTGCGTCTCCTGAATTTCGCCTTCCTGGCAGAGCAGCACGGCTCGCTCCGCCACGTTGCGCAGCTCCCGGATGTTGCCGGGCCAGGAATAGGACAGGAGCATTGACCGCGCGGCCTGAGCGCAACCTGTCAGTTCGCGTCGGAACGCCTGCGAGAACTCCTCCACGAACCGGTCGAACAGGGGGGAGATGTCCGCCCGACGCTCCCGCAGCGGCGGTAGGTGTAGAGGAATCACGCTCAGCCTGAAGAACAGGTCCCGGCGGAAGGCGCCGGACTGAGACGCTCTCTCCAGGTCGGTGTTGGTGGCCGCCATGATGCGGGTATCGACGCGGATGTTGGCCGTGCCGCCGACCCGGCGAAACTGTTTGTCTTCGATCACCTTCAAGATCTTGCCCTGCACCGGGAGCGTCAGCTCGACCACCTCGTCCAAGAACAGGCTACCGCCGTCAGCGACCTCCATGAGCCCGCGCTTGAAGCTCTTGGCGTCGGTGAACGCCCCCTTCTCGTGGCCGAAGAGCTCGGACTCGAGGAGTGGGCCGCTCAGGCCGGCGCAGTTGATATCCACGAACTGCTTGCTGCGGCGCTCGCTCAGCTCGTGGATCGCGCTCGCCACCACGCCCTTGCCGGTGCCGGTTTCTCCGAGAATGAGCACGTTCGACGCCGGGTTGTCGGCCAGGAGCCTAATGGCCTGTGCCACCTCAGGAGGGAGGATGAGCTTCCGGAGCCTTGTGCCGCCCCGGAGGTCGGAGACGCGCTGCTTCAGATACTTCAGCTCGTCTTCGCCGCGGTACTTGTTGAGGACTCGCTTGGCCACCTCGGCGAGGGCCGGTAGGTCCACGGGCTTGAGGAGAAAGTGGTCGGCCTTGTGCTGGATTGCCTGCACCGCTGTGTCGACGTCTCCGTAGGCGGTGATCATCACGACGCCCGTGTCCGGGCAGTGCTCCTTGATCTGACGGAGCACCTCCATGCCGCTCATGTCCGGGAGACGCAGGTCCAGCAGCACGAGATCCTGCCGAACGGAAAGCGCTTGCTGGACTCCGGATCTCCCGTCGTAGGCAGTGGTGACCCGGTAGTCCAGCTTCTCGAAGTAACGGCCGAGGTGATCGCAGAGGTGCTGCTCGTCGTCGACAATCAGTACGCGCGGTGACATGAGGCTCCCGGAATCCTATGGTTACACAGGCAAGGCAATCAATACTCGTGCCACTGCCTCAGGCCCCGACCGGCCCGGGAATCGGGACGTTGCCGCCACCTGAGCTTAGGGGTCGCGCTCTGCATCAGAAGGAGGACGCGGGCACGACGTACGATCGCATGATACAATAAAAACCAATCAATCACGAGCCGATAGAATGCGATGCGCGCCCGGGTGCTGCGAAAGACTACAGCGTATGTTTTCACGGGGCGCGTAAAACAGCATCAAAATGCCGCAGTATCTAATGTGAGGATGAATCGCCCACGCGCGTGCTCACGGATTCGAATCGGCGGACATCGAATCCAGCACCTGCCGCACCTTATTGACGAGCTCCTCGGCATCGAATGGCTTCGGCAGGAAGGAGGTGTGCGAATCGGGCGCTGCATACCGCAGCAGCGTCGGATCGATGTGACCCGACATGAACAGCACCTTGAGCGAACGTTGCGCGTGGCACAGGCGCTCAGCGATCTCCATGCCGCTCAGGTCCGGCATGATCACGTCGGTGAGCAGCAGGTGGATCGGGTCGGGGTAGGATTCCACGAGGCGAAGGGCGCTCCGTCCGTCACTCGCCTCGAGCACGTCGAACCCGTACTGCTTCAGCACCCGGGCTGTCTGGCGCAGAAGTACCGGGTCGTCCTCCACGACCAAAATGGTTTCCGTTCCCCCGGCCGTTTTCCCGGCCGCCGATTTCCTCGCGCGGGCGGCGGACAGCTCGGCCGGGTCGCGCCGCGGGAGGCAGAACTGGAACGTCGAGCCTTCCCCGGGAGCGGAGCGGACCTGGACGAACCCCCCGCATTGTCGGGCCACGCTGTAGACAATGGACAGCCCGAGCCCGGTGCCCTTCACCCCCTCCTTCGTCGTGAAGAATGGCTCGAACACGCGTGATTGAGTCTCCACATCCATGCCGATCCCGGTGTCCCGCACGGTGAGGACGACGTACGCCGTACCCACCTGGCGCTCCGGGGCAAAATCGCCCGACTCGTCCGGTGAGAGGTCACAGGTGGTGATTTTCAGGGATCCGCCCTTCGGCATGGCTTCCATGGCGTTGACGACGAGGTTTATAAGCACGTGCTCGAGCTGACCCTGGTCGGCTTCGACGGCACCCAGATTCAGCGCTAGCTCGAGGTCTAGCGAGACGTTCTCTCCTATGAGCCGGCGAAGCAGCTTGTGCATGCCCTCCACCGTCTCGTTGAGGTTCAGCAGGGCCTTGTGCGCCGCCTTGCGCCCGCTGAACGCGAGCAGCTGGCGGACCAGGGCGGCGCCCTTGTTGGCGGTGGCGACAATCTGATCGAGGTCGTCCCGGAGCTGGCTTCCCGCTGCCACCTCGTCTTCCATCAGCTCACAGGTCACGAGAATGGCGGCCAGCAGGTTGTTGAAGTCGTGCGCGACGCCCCCTGCGAGGCGGCCGATGGCCTCCATCTTCTGGGACTGGTGGAGCTGCTGCTCGAGCTCCAGCAGCTCTGCGGCCGCGCGCTTGCGCTCATCGATGTTTCGGGCGATGGTGACGAAGGCCTCGGGTTGCCCACGCCGGTCGCGGATCACCGAGGTGCTCACCTCTCCGTCGAAGCCGGTGCCGTCCCGCCGAAGGAGTCGCAGCTCGATGTCCCGGGTCACCCCGCGTTCCAGGGTGTCTTGGATCGTCTCCGCGGCGCGGGCACGATCCTCCGGCGCGATGAGCGAGAACCCGTCCTTGCCGATGACCTCGGACGCGTTGCCGTATCCGTGCAGGGCCAAGGACTGGTCCGAGGCATAGGTGACCGATCCCAGGAGGTCGCTCATGGTCACGGCGTCCGGCAGCGTGTTCACCAGGGTTCGGTACGTCATCTCGCTCTTGCGGAGCGCGGACTCGGCGCGCTTCCGCGCGATGGCTTCGCCGATGAGGGAGGTGATCGCCGTGGCCGCCCGCTGGCGCATCTCGGGTGTGTCATCCCGATGATGCGAGGCCAGCGTCAGGCACGCCACGACCCGGGCGTCATGAGAGATGGGGATGACGGCCAGGGCCCGGAGGCGCTGATCGGCGGTATCGTCCGCAGAGACGCCGATCAGATCGTTGTGGGAGAAGACCGGTCTTCCTTCCATCACGAGCCGCGAGCGCTGGGAGCCGGCCTCGATCCTGCGGATGCTCTCGACGTAGCTGTCGCTGAAGCCGCGGTGGGCGCCCAAGACCAGGGCGCCCGTGTTGTCGTCTACGAGGTACACGCAGCCGCAGTCCATCCCGGCCAGCTCGATGGAGGCGTCGAGGCAGACCCGGAGGACCGCGTCGAGGTCATCGCAGGAGCCGAGATTCACGCCGAGGTCGCGCTGGATGCGGAGCACGTGCTCCGCCCGGCGAATATGAGAGACGTCCCGAACGATCGTGGAAAGGAACTCGAGCGCACCACTGGAGGAATGATGCGCCATGATGACCTGGGACACCTCGAGATCCCGGCCGTCGCCGGTGAGCAGCACGGTGTTCCCGGACCACAGGCCATGGGTCACGGCCGCGGGGATTCCCTCCCTGGTGAGGATTCGCACTGAGGCGGGGGGGTGTGCGTCTATCAGGGATTTGTTGGGCACCTGATCCCGCTTCCACCCGAGCAGATCCATCCCTGCCTGGTTCATGTAGGTGAACCGGGCATCGGGGGTCACGGTTGCCACGAGGTCGCTCGTCGATTCGAGGATGGCCAGGAGGCGCAGGCGCTCAGACTCGACACGCAGCCGGTCGGTGACGTCCTGGAAAATCGCCGCCATCCGACCGGGCTCGGTCTGGAAGGCGTGCACCTGGAATGTGCCGGCGATTTGCCCATAGCGGTAGGACACCTGCTCGTCCTCGAAGATGGCGCCCGTCTCGCACGCGTCGCGATACAGCGCCGGAATCGGCGTGCCCTTCAGGGCCGGGAACGCCTCCTCGATGGTCTTCCCCACGAGCTGCCGGTGGTCCAGGCCCAGAATCCGGTCGGCGGCTGGGTTGGCGCCGTCAAACAGGAGCCGTCCGTCCTCCAGGCGATACATGTGCATGCCCATGGGAGACGACTCCACGATGGCACGAAAGCGCTGCTCGCTCTGGCGGAGCGCCTGTTGGGCGAGCGCCTCGCCGACCTGCTGCCGATCGTCCTCCAGCGCGTGTCGCTCACGCGTCTGACGCCGGCGGCAGTCGTCCAGCTCGGCACGGAGCTGCGCAAGCTCTTCCTGCAGCCTGCGGATGGTCTCCTCGGGGTTCAGAGTCATTGACGGGTACCTGTCGGATCGACGTTCTGCATCCGACTGTTTCGCGGATGGACCGGAAGCGCAAGTACAAATGGCGTACTTCGGATCCTCGTCAACACGGTTGGACCTGCGCTCGCGCAAAACGTGGGCTGCGTTCATGAGCGTCAACCACATGGCGCAGCGCCATCTACCAGAGGCAGGCCCAACCAATATGACTAGGTAATCGAAGCGTTCTCCGGGATAATAGGGCCGTCGCTTCGCGACCCTGGGGGTGCGCCATGTCGAGGATCTTTTCACTGCGTTCGTGGCTGGTCGCTGCGGTGCTGGCTGTGGCGGTGCTCGGCTGCACCGCGGCTCGGGCCGAGACGCTCTGCATGGGCGTGGACGAGTTCAACGCGTACATGGCGAGCAACGCCACGTATACGACGACGATGACGTTCACCTTCGACGTGGCGAACGTCAACCCGGCGGACTACTGGAACGGCAAGGGCTCCATCGGGCAGGTCCGAGACACGCGGTGCGCCCTCGGCGCTGCCGAGGCCACGCTGAAGCTCTACGGCATCTCCGACCCCCCCAACGTGGCACACCCGCCGGGCACGCTGAAGCAGGAGTACGGCAGCCCATGCTGCGGCCAGGATCCCTGCCCCGAGGGCTGGGCCGATCCGAATCCCGGCCCGGTGATCTTCGCGGACGGCAGCGAGGTCTGCGACGGCACGATCTTCCTCGATCCGGCGCAGTACGGCTACACTTTCGACTGCGGCGGCACGTTCTACTCGGCGGTCGGCGTGAACACCTGGGGCATCGGCGTCACGGAGTTGCACTTCCTGTCCGCCCTGGATGGCGGAGGCGGTACCATCTGGCAGATGCCGAACGTCGT
>JBDRSE010000095.1:0-5867 GCA_043825095.1 bacterium | reverse complement strand
TCGAGCTTGAGCGTCGATCCACTATACGCCGCTCGGCACGCAGGTCCAGGGGTTCGGCCTCCGAGGCGCCGACGCCGGGGCCGCACGATTGTCCGGCCCGGGCGCTCGTGCTAGTGTCCCGGGTCAAAAGTTGGTGCCGGTCCCTGCGCATCCACAGGAGACGCATGCAGAAGCTGCTGAAACAAGTCGGCGTGGACCCGGCCGTCGCCGCCCACAACGCCAACCGCGCCCTGGTGGCGACCTCCCTGCGCGCCTTGGGCGTGACCTTCGAGCTGGTGTCTCGCTACAGCCCGGAGCTGCGTTCCGAGCTCGCCGACTGGGAGGAGGGACGCGTCCTTTCCATGGGCGTGCTGCCGGATGGACCGGCGATGTCGATCGAGAAGACCGGAGGGAGGGTTCGCTTCCTGGGCATGGGCTTGCGGGAGCCCACGGTGGCGATGCTGTTCAAGAACATGGCCTCGGCCGTGATGACCTTCACCGGCCAGATCGGCGCCCACACCGCGTCCATCCAGAGGCGCGTCATCGTGCACGGGAACATCACCGCGGCCATGCAGGGCATGCGCGCCCTGTCCATCGTGCAGAAGTTCCTGCTTCCAACGCTCCTGCTGAACCGAACGAGCAAGAACCCCGTGCGGCTCAGCGGTGCGGAGCTGCTGATCAAGGCCCGGGTGATGGCCGGCCTCGGGCCGCTGCTGATCAAGACCCTGGCCCGCTAGGAGGACCTGATGTTTCCGAGCTTCTACGAGTTCCACTGCCCGGTGAAGATCGTGTGCGGACACAAGGCCCTGCAAAACCTGCCCCACGAGCTGGAGCAGCTCGGCGCGCGCCGGGCGCTCATCGTCACCGACGCCGGCGTGGCCGAGGCGGGGCTCCTCGGCCGCGTGACCGATGTCTTCGCGGGCTCGCGGTGCGAGGTGGGCGCGGTGTACGACCAGACCCCGGCCGACTCGAGCCACCGCGTCGTCAACGAGCTCGCCGCGCTGTACCGACGCGAGAGGTGCGACAGCATCGTCGCCGTGGGCGGGGGCAGCCCCATCGACACCGCCAAGGGCGTGAACATCCTGGTTTCCCAGGACGCGGAGGATCTCATCCGGTTCGAAGGCATCGACCGCCTGACCCGCCCGGCGCGGCCGCTGATCGTGGTCCCTACGACCTCCGGCACCGGCTCCGAGGTCACCTCCGCCGCGGTGATCACCAACGCCGACACCGGCGTCAAGATGCCCTTCATGGACAACCGCCTCTCTCCCCACGTGGCGCTGCTGGACCCGGTGATGACCGTCACCCTGCCGCCGCGGATCACGGCCGCCACGGGCATGGACGCGCTCACCCACGCCATCGAGGCGTACTACTGCCTCGGCAAGAACCCCGTGTCCGACGCCTTCGCCACCGCCGCCATCCGGCTGATCTGGGACAACCTGCTCCCCTGCGTCGAAAACGGAGGCAGCGAGGAGCGACGTCTGGCCATGGCGAACGGCGCCATGCTGGCCGGCATCGCCTTCTCCAACTCCATGGTGGGAGTGGTTCACTCCCTGGCCCACGCCACCGGCGCCCTCTGCCACGTGCCCCACGGGGTCGCCAACTCGATCTTCCTGCCGTGGGGCATGGAGAGCAACCTCGAAAAGGTCGGGGACGTGATCGCCGAGCTGGCGCCCCTGCTGGGCGTCACCCCGCTCCCGGTGTCCAAGACCGGTCAGGCCACGG
Source organism: bacterium (assembly GCA_043825095.1). Taxonomy (GTDB): domain Bacteria; phylum Myxococcota_A; class Polyangia; order HGW-17; family JAJRWW01; genus JBDRSE01. The sequence continues at coordinate 4,166 of JBDRSE010000095.1, read as the reverse complement.
CCGCGATCCAGGCCGTCCGGGGGCTCACCACACGCCTGAACGCGAGCTGCGGGCTGCCCACCACCCTCCGGGAGGCGGGCGTGCCCGAGGACAAGCTCGAACAGATCAGCCGCGCCGCCATCAACGACGGCGCCGTCACCTGCAACCCCGAGGACGTCACCGCGGCGGACGCGCTGGCGATCCTGAGGCGCGCCTACTGAGCCCGGAAGGCGCAGGAGGAGAGGCCATCACCACGCGCAACCCAGCCGCCCCAGGCGACCACGAGGGGGCAGCGGACCTGCTCACTTTTGGACACTACGTGATCCATGAGCTGATCGGTGTGGGGGGCATGGCCCAGGTGTACCGCGCGAGCGTGGTCGGCCCCGAAGACTTCGAGAAACAGGTCGTCATCAAGCGGGTGAAGTCCGACTACCAGGCGGACCACAGCTTCATCCAGATGTTCATCGATGAAGCCAAGCTGTCGGCGACCTTGGACCACCCGAACATCGTCTCGGTGTTCGACTTCGGCGAGACCGACGGACGTCACTACCTCGCCATGGAGTACATCGACGGGCTCAACCTCTACGAGGTGGACCGCCGGCACTGGAAGCTGCACGACAAGCCCGTGCCCTGGCAGGCCGTGGCGCTCATCGGCCGAGACATGCTCCGGGGCCTGGACTATGCGCACCACCAGACCGACCCCCACGGCGAGCCCCTCGGGCTGATCCACCGGGACGTGAGCCCGGTGAACGTCCTCATCCGGCAGGACGGCACGGTCAAGCTAGTGGATTTCGGCATCGCCAAAGCCGACAGCCGCTTTCGCGGGACCCAGACCGCCGCCGGCGTTGTGAAAGGCAAAATACCGTACCTGTCTCCGGAGCAGGCGGACGGGGAGTCGCTGGATGGGCGGTCGGACGTGTTCGCCGCCGCCATCATCCAGCACGAGCTCCTCACCGGAAAGAGGCTCTTCCACGGTAAAGACGATCTGGAGTCCCTGCACCTGGTCAAATCCCTGGTCATCCCCGAGCTGACCGACGTGGTGCAGGAGCTCCCCCCGGAGCTGTCGCGCGTGGTGCGCAAAGGGCTCAGCCGTGACCTCGAGGCGCGGTACTCCTCGGCCGGGGCCATGGCCGACGCCTTGGAGGAGATCATCTACGAGCACCGCGTCCGCTCGACGCTGCTCGCGGAGGTGATGCAAATCCTGGCCCTGGCGGCCGACATCGACCCCCCGGACGTGGTCAGGGAAAAACAGCGGGTGACCCGGGAGGCGTGGTTCGCCGACGCCCATGCAGGCTCCTCGCGCCATACCGCGGTGACCTCGGGCCAGATCCTGGCGTCTGGATCCATCGAGTCCCCCTCCGGCGAGGAGAATCTCGCGCAGACCCTGGTGTACCGGAAGAAGACGCCCGACGAGGAGGTGACGGCTGTGGAGACACCGGGGAGCCCTGTCGTCGCCCGGTCGGTGAAAGAGGAGGGCTGACTACGCGCCCAGTCGCTCCTTCTGAAAGGCCAGCAACGAAGTGACGTGCTGCTCTTCGATCTTGGTCAGCTTGGCGAAGAACGCCTTCACGTGCCCCTCGGTCATGTCGGACATCGCATCGTAGTACAGCGCCGCGCTGTTCTCCGCCTCCAGGGCGAGCTGGACCGCCTCGCTCAGCTGGATGCAGTTGCGGATGGCCTGCGCCAAAGTGATGGATTCCACGGAGTGCCTCCTGCGCTTTGCTACGAAGTCCAGACTAAATACGCCAATCCCCCGAGGGCCGCAAGTCCGATGGCGACGCCGAGGGCGATCTTCAGGCCCGGCCCGTGAGCGCTCGTCGTGAGGGGCGGCAGGGCCACGGCCGCGTCCCCGTCGAGACACGCCTCGAGCAGCGCGCGCAGCTCGCCGGCGTCCTGGATCCGGTGCTCGGGCTTCTTGGCCAGGCACCGCAGCACGATGGCGTCCAACGCTGGGGTAACACCCGCCGCCGCGGGATCGTCGAGGCGCTCGGAGATCGGCACCACCTCGTCATTGAGCACCGCTCGGTACCCCTCGGCCATGGTGTCGGCCAGAAAGGGCGGCCGCCCGGTCAGCAGCTCGTACAGAATCGCGCCGACGGCATAGATGTCGGCGAGGCTGTCCACCGCCGGGCTGTCGAACTGCTCCGGGGCCATGAAGGCGGGGGTGCCGATGGTGGCGTCCGGGCGCGTGAGCAGGAAAGGGTCTCCGCCGTAGAGATCCTTCACCAGGCCGAAATCGAGGAGCTTGACGATGGGGAAGCCGTCCGCGCCGCCCACGAGGAAGACGTTCTCGGGCTTGACGTCGCGGTGCACGATGGACTGCCTATGAAGCGCCTGCAACGCGCTGCAGATCTGGGTGGCGATGCCGATGGCCTGCTCGGCAGACATTGCTCCGGCCTTGGACACCGCGTCGCTCAGGTCCCCCCCTTCGAGGAGCTCCATGACCAGCACGGGGGGATAGCCTTCAGGGTGGAGCACGTCGGTGATCTCGATGAGGTTCGGGTGCCGGACCTTCTGTGCCACCAACGCCTCCTTGTCGAACCGCCGCATGGCGTCCAGGTTGTGGCACAGCTCCGCCTTGAGGACCTTCACCGCGATCGGATCGCCGCTGGGCAGATGGGTCGCGCGAAAGACCGTGGCCATGGCCCCCTCCCCCAGCTTCTCCACCAACCGGATCTCCCCGAGTGTGTCACCCACGGACGGATTCATCACCGGGGGGCTCTCCGCGTCGATCTCCGCGAAGATTCCGCCGCCGCCAGAGCCCTTGGTTTGATTGTCGCTCATCGGTTCGTCCCCCGCCCCAGAGATTATCAACCACGTTCCGGAAAGCAACCCACCGCAGACGGCCGGGAAAAAAACAGGTCAAGCTTAACGCTTGACGTTAATAACGTATGGCGTTATCGTTCTTCGAGGAGGTGCTCATGCCGGGTCGAAGCACGGTTCCCCATCCAGGCGCAGCGCTGAGGGCCGGGTTCCTCGAGCCCCACGGAATCAGCCAGTATCGGGTGGCGGTCGACATCGGGGTCCCGCCGAGGCGCATCAACGAAATAGTGCTAGAAAAACGGGCCATTACGGCAGATACCGCCCTGCGCCTGGCGCTCTACTTCGGCAACGAGCCCCTCTACTGGCTCGAGCTTCAGTCCCGCTGGGACCTCGCCCAGGCGGCCGAGCGCCTCGGAGCCAGGTTGGAGGCGGAGGTGCGACCTCGATCCTTCACCCACCAGAAGCCCAAGCCCCCGGTAAAGCAGCAGCCGCGAGCACACCGGGCTCGGCCCTCCCCGGCCCCGGTGGACGAGCCAGAGAGGATCGAGCCCGGCAGCGACTGGGGAGGCCTCGACGATCACCTGCTCTGAGGGTGTGATCCGGCCCTCTTCGTGATGAACGCCCAGACGCCCCCGCGCGTAGCGCGGGCTTTCCCCTGGGGACTACTCTGAGTGAGGCTGTCTTTCCCGCCGGATCTTCGCTATCCTGCGTCGACGGAGGACCCCATGCCGCTGTCGGGCACCTTTGACTCCATGCCGCTCACGGACGTGATCCAGTGGATTCACAACGCGTCCCGGTCCGGCACCCTCACCGTCTCCGTGGAGCTCGATGACACCTACCTGGTCTTTGAGGAGGGCGAGGTCGTGGCGGTGGGCTCGGCGGATCCGCTGCGGCTGGACCTCGCGCACGCGTTGCTGGCGCGCCGGGCGATCACCGAGGAACAGCTCTTGGCAGTGCTGAGTCGCGTCGACGCCCAAAAGTCCGTGATGGACACCCTGGTGGAGACCGGCATCATGAGCGACGCCGCGCTGAGTCGCTACCAGGTGGAGCACGTCTTCGAGCTCGTGCTGGACCTCTTTCTCCACGACGAGGGCAGCTTCCACTTCTCCAGCGCGGGATCCACCCAGAGCCTGCTGATGCCCACGCAGCTCCCGGAGGAGACCCTGCTGCGGCAGCCCATCTCCACGCAGCGGCTGCTCCTGGACGCGATCCGCCAGCTCGACGAGTGGCAGCGCATGCATGCGGTGCTCCCCAACAGCTTCGTCATCCTCCACGCGCTGGAGGGCGCGTCGGACAACCCGGTCTGGCGCGCCATGCGGCACCACGGAGAGATGATCTCCCTGGGAGAGCTCTGCCTGCGCGTCGGCCGAAGCCGGTTCTGGGTGCACAAGCAGCTGTTCGAGGCGTACCAGCAGGGCCTGGTG
>JBDRSE010000094.1:0-28642 GCA_043825095.1 bacterium | reverse complement strand
ACGCCATGCTGAGGCTGCGCTGCCTCTGGGCCTCAGGGGGCTGGGATGACGAATTCCGCCGCACAGACACCGCTGCCGCCGAATTACCGTGGAATCCCGTCAGGGCAGCCGCCGCGGGGGCACCATAACGGGTCTGCGCCCGGGCAGCGGTGTATCACCGCGTGGGCTGCCGAGTGCATCCGCGCGGCACGGCAGTGCCGGGGAGGCACTTCCGCATCGTCAACGACGCCACTCCACGCTCTTGGAGGGACAAGCTGCGGTAGGGCGGCGCCGATGCGGCGCTACGGAGCGGTGCTGCAGTAGCCGGTGCAGTCGGCGCCCTCGGCGGGCAGGGATTGATCGCACACCCAGTAGTGGGTGCCCTCCTTGTAGTGGAGGATGTTTGCGTAGCCGAGCCACTCTGCGACCTCTGAGGCCTGCTCCGAGGACTCGCATGCCGAGTTGACGCAGAAAAAGATCAGCACGTCGTCGTCGGCCGGATCCGACAGGTCCAGCAGGGCCTGGCCGCCGTCGACTATCTCTCCGTAGAGCACGATATCCACGACGGCCAGGTGCGTGGCGTCGGCCACATGGCACAGCTCGAAGTCGGTGTCCTCCATGGTGTCGATGAGCAGCACGCCCGCGGTGGGTGGGTAGTAGTGAGCGTTGAGCCCCTCCTGGGTGATGTCCTTGTACCAGCCCTCGAGCTCCCAGGCGTCGATGCCGCCCCAGATGGTCAGGACGTCGCTGTAGCCGAGCGCCACGGAGGCCTCCGCCACGGCCAGCACCAGCGCCGCGTCCGCTTCCCAGCCATAGAAGATGAGTGGATTGCCGAGCGAGTTGGTCACCGCATCGAGATAGCCGCCGTTGTCGGTGATTTGGGCACCGTCCCACCAGAACTCGAGCTCGGTGCAGAAGGTGTCGCCGGGGATGCGACCCATCATACACACTGCATGATCCCGCAGGTCCACCACGGTCTGTCCCAGCACCAGGTGCATGTACACGTCCCGGTACTCCTGGATCGTCAGCGGCAGCACGGCCGAGCAGCTGACGCCGCGACAGTCCTGCAGACAGCTTTCACAGTCCTCACCGAGCGCCTCGTCGCACACGCCGTTGCCACAGGGATCCGGACCACCGTCATCGGCGTCTACGGCGACGTCGTTCTGCGGCAGCCCGGAGTCGTTGCCGTTCGTGTCCGGCCCGCCGACCGGACACGCGGCCAACAACAGGGTGGCCAAGACGACCGCGTAGGCCACACTGGTCTGTCGCGCGGCGAATCCCATTCCCTTACTATACTCTATTCACATACTATTTTAGTAATCTTTTGCCTTGGGCCGCCGATACGTCCTTCACAGTCGGGGCAGATGCCGCTACTGTGCTCGTGCCATGAAAACGACGGCTGGGAATGTGGTCGCGCTGCTGCTGGGACTCGCTTTGACGACCTTCGGCTGCGACTCGGACGGGACCGCCGGGCACGACGCGGCAGTGGATGGCGGTGTCGACGGGTCCTGCGACGCGTCACCGGACGCGGCGGACAGTGAAGTGATCCCGGACTGTCCGCTGGAGGATCTCGCCCACGCTCCACCGGCGGTGGTGGTAGGCGGCCTCTCGGCAGTGCCCATCGACATCGAAACCATCGACGCGACCGTGACCCTGGACGGCTACTCCCAGAGCGCCGATGTGGTGGTCGCGGTGGGCTTCCGCATCGGTGAGCAGGGGGGCATGCCCATCTTCGATCTGCGCCAGGACATCGTCACCGCGGAGCTCGATGGGCTGAGCGTTGCCCCGGCCCAGCTCGCGCACCACGACTTCGGCGGGGGGCAAGACGCCGAGCTGCGCGTGCTCGAGCGGGAGCTGGTCCCCTGCAGCACGCACACGCTGACCCTCGGATACAACCTACACCAACCCAGCACTCCGGAGTCCCTCCCCGTGGACTGGGACGCCGGCACAGCGGCGGTCCGCTGGGACTTCTGGTTCACCGACATCTACCCCGGCCGCTACCTCGAGCAGTGGCTGCCTGCGAACCTGATCTTCGACCGCTTCACGCTCAGCCTAGAGCTGGTGCTGCAGTCCGACTCCGAGCACACCCTGATCACCAACGCCGAGGCGTTCGAGCTCGCCCCCCGCCACTGGCAGCTCGAGTTCCCGCCGTCCTACACCGCGCTGTCGCCGATGCTGGTGCTCTGGCCGAGCGCGGAGCTGACCTCCCAGACCGTCACCGAGCAGCTTTCGAACGGACAGACCATCGACATCGAGCTCCACCGGGACAACGCCGTGAGCGACACCATGGCGTCGCTCCTGGCCCGCAGCGCCGCGGCGCTGGAGGAGTTCAGCGCCTCCACGGGGGAGTATCCGCACGGCGACCGACTGACCGTCTTCGTGTGGGACGTCGCGGACCGCGCCATGGAGTACGACGCGGGCACCACCACCCGGCCGGAGTCCCTGGAGCACGAGCTCTTCCATCTGTGGTACGGCCGCGGCGTGAAGCCGGCCCTCGGCCGCGATGGCTGGTTGGATGAAGCGTGGGACGTCTTCAACACGCGCGAGGGAGAGGCCTTCACCGTGATGGAGCTGCCGGACACGGCGTCCCCGCTCCTGCTGTCGCTGGCCAGTCCCTGGAGCCGCTACACACCGGGGGACTCCTACAGCGGCGGACGGCTCTTCTTCAGTCATCTGGCCTTCCTGATGGGCCTCGACGAGCTGCGCGGCGCCATGGCCGACTTCTTCGACCAGCACGTGCTGGACGTCGTCACCACGGAGGAGATCGAGCGGCATCTGTACTGCCCGACCGAGGATCCGGAGATCGCCCAGGCGTTCTACCGGTGGGTGTACGGCAACTACGGTGACATCACGACCGCCGAGCTCCCCGTCTGCGACTGAGCGACCGATCGGGCCCTACATACAGAGCTTGACGGCTTTGTTGCGGATGACCTGCACCTTGCAGGTGAGCTTCTCCTTGCGGCGGCGGGGACAGTCTTCATCACTCAGACAGGCCTGGTTGCACTCGCCCGCAAAGCAGATCCCGCCCTTGCGACAAAAAATGGCGCGGTCCGGATCGCACGCCTGTCCGACACTGACTGTGCGCACCTTGAGGCAGTGGAACTTCACGCAGGTGAGCCCTCGCTCACAGCTCAGGTTGAGGTTGTGGTGGCAGGGTCGATTGCGGCGGGCCGCCTTGCGGCAGTACTGGGTGTCGGGCTTGGATTTTTCCTTGGCGTGCTTGGCGGCGGCGAGGCCGAGGTACAGGCTGCCGTCACACACGTGGCCCTTTCCGCAGTCTTTGTCCACTGCGCACCCCTGCAGGCACGTCTCCTTGTAGCAGTGGTGATCACGGGCACAGAACGGACCGGTATCCTTGCACTTTCCGCCGGCTTTGACGCCCGCGGGCAGACAGGCGCTGAAGATCCGGGCCTGTCCGGTGCCAACCACCGTATCCACCACCACGGGAACGCACCGCTTGGCCCGATCCGGGCACTCGCTGTCCTTTCGACACGTCCGGGTGCACTTTTCGCGGAAGCACCGCAGGCCGGGCTTGCAGCCGCTGGCGAGCTTCACACAATCCGCGTCCTCCTCCCCGGCCGGTCGGCGGCAGAAGGTCTCCACCGTCCCGGCGGGGCGCTGATACCGCCCGGAGCACCGCAGCCCCTGGGGACACGCGCCGCCCGCTTTGCAGAGCCTGACGCACTGGCCCTCCTTGCCTTCCTCCGCGGTCGACAGGCAGACGAGCCCCTCCTCACACGGCTTGGTGTTCGAGCACGGCTCGAACAGACGCGCATCCCGGTCCGGGGTTCGACACGCGCCGCTCACCGTGACCAAGGTCAGAGACGACACGACCGTCAGCAGAGCGCGCCTCATGGTCGCCTCCTGTTTCCCTTGCCGCAGAGTTGCTCCACCTGGCCGGCGTAGCGCTCCTTGCGCTTGGCGGCGTCCCGGAGGAACCGGCACCCCTTCTTCTTCCTCTTCTTTCCGGCCTCCACGTAGAGCAACCCGAGTCGGAACAGGTAGTCCGGATTCCCCGCGTCCTTGTCGAGCGCCGCTTTCAAGTGGCGCACCGCCGTCCAGCGCCGACCCAGCTTCGCGTGGGCCGTGGCGAGCAGCGATCGCACCTCCGCGGTGTCCTTGAGCTCCAGCGCCCGTTTCAGGTATCGCCGCGCCTCCGGATAGCGCTCCCATCCCAGGAGCTTCCGGCCGCGCTCGATCAGCGCCGCCCGCTGCTTTTTTCTCGACATGCGCCTGAGCTGCTGTTCCAGGAACGGGTTCAGCTCGGGCACGCTGCGGTTCAGGAACTCGTCTGTGGCGTCGACGTCCACCGACTGGATCGCCTTGGGAAGCTGCGCAATGACCCCGGCGAACTCGTCCACGTAGACGCCGCGCTGGGGCCCGGCGCGCATGGGGGCCGGCCGCATGGCGGTCGCCTGCTTGCCCGTCCCGGGATCGGCCTTGCCCTTTCCCCTCCCGCGCAGAAGCAGCCACGCCGCCGCGCCGCCGCCGCCCAGCACCACCACCAGGAGGATCAGCATCACCAGCCTACGGCGCGACCTCGGCCGCGCCACGGACGGTTCCAGCGCGACCCTGGGCTTGGTCGGATCCCGCGGTTTCCGGGCGGCGGCCTCGGTCGGGGCCGAGGGCATCGGAGGCAGCTGCTCCTCGAAGGTCTTGGCCGCTCGCGCCTCGGGGAGGCTCGCCAGGGCATCCGCCACCTTGGATCCCTCCGCCGGCGTCTCGGTCAGCCCTCCCCCATCGGCGTGGCGGAGCTTGATGCTCCCGCTCGGATCCGCTGCGGCCTTGGACGCCGCGCCCATGGTTTTCGCCATGCGCACCGCCACGCCAAGGTTTCGAATGTCGCTCACGCGGCTCGGATCGATGTCCGCCTCCTCCCCCCAGTCTCCGTCATCCACCGACTTCCTGTTGGCCAGGATGCCCCCGGGCTTGTTCCAGATCGACTCCGACTCCGACTCCGACTCGCCCGCCTCTTCGCCCTGCCCCGGCGGAGAGGCCGCGGGCTCGGACCGCAGCAACAGCTCCGCCAGGGAGACGATCTCCTGGCTCTGCCCCCGCCGCGCCGTCCGGGTGACACAGGCCGGTGAGTCTCCGGCCTCTGAGAGCGTCTCCACCAACGCAATGATGATGTCCGCCGGAGCGCTCCCCTGGCTCCAGGCCTTCAGCAGCTCGGCAAAGGCCCCCTCGTTCGGAATGACGATCAACCGGGGCCGGTCCCCCTCGCAGGCCGCCCGCGCCGCGGTGGTGTCCTCCACGAGTCGGACGGTGACGCCCCGGCCGGCAAAGTGCTGCTGGAAGTCGGACACCAGATCCGGCTCCCCCACGATGAGGATGACCCCGTGACCGTCGGTCGTGGTCGCGGTCATCTCAGCTCCACCTTCGGCGCCGGACGCCGAGCACCAGGAATCCGAGGATCAGCGCGAGGGGCAGGCCCGGATCCGTGCCGCGACCGGAGCTGCAACCACAGCCGTCGCCTCCGCCGGTGTCGGTCCCGTCCTCCGTACCGTCCGGCCCCTGGGGCTCGTCGTCGATGCCGTCGTGCAGGCAGTCGCCGTCGTCGTCGAAGTCCCAGTCGTTCGGGATCCCGTCGCCGTCCACGTCGTCGTCGTCTTGGTTCGGGATCCCGTCCCCGTCAATGTCCGGGTCGTCCTGGTTCGGGATCCCGTCCCCGTCAATGTCCGGGTTGCACGGGGGCTCCCGCGTGCCCTGCTCCAGCGGGGTGTCATAGTTCCCTGTGTTGCGGTTGTCGTGCTTGAAGCTCTCCCAATCGATCCGCCCGTCCACCGAGCCCGAGGTGCGCCAGGCGAACAGATACCCGTTTCGCGTGGACGCAATCACCTCGAGGTTGCCGTCGCCCGTGACGTCGCCCACGCAGGGGGTGGCCCCGATCCAACCGCCGGTGAACTTGGGCCAGCCCGCCGGCTCGACGCCGTAGCGGTTGTACGCGTGCACGTAGTAGCCCGCCGACGCGTTGATCATCTCGGGCAGGTCGTCGCCGTCGATATCGGCGGTGATGGGCTGCAGGAAGAACTGCCAGTCGTCGATGATCTGCGGGAAGTGGTACAGGAACCGGCCGCTGTCGGCGTCCCAGGCGCCCACCAGGTGGTCGAACTCGATGCGCTCCCCGCCCTGTACGAAGGTCGCCGCCACCAGCAGGCCGGCCGCCCCCTGCAGCAGGTCGATCCGGCCGTCGTTGTTCAAATCGCCGAAGCTGGGGTTCGTGAAGATCACCTGCAGCGGCGCGTCGGTGGAGGGGGACCCGGGGCCGTAGGAGCGCACCGGATCTCCGACCAACCCCGACTCCATGGCGCGGAACAGCATCCCCTCGCCGTCGTACACCTTGGGCGGCCCGATGTTGCCGGCCAGCGCGAACTCGGAGATGCCGTCGCCGTCGATGTCCGCTATGGCCGGAGAGGCAAACACCCCCACCCCGATCAGCGGCAGCATCTCCGGCGCCACGACGCGGCCCGGGAACCCCTCCAGGAACGGGCTGCCGGGATGGTCGTTGCCGTCCGCGTGCACCGCCCAGAAAGTGGCCATGCCGTTGTCCACCTGGTTCGAGCCAACCACGATGTCCGGCGAGCCGTCGCCGTCGATGTCGCCCAGGGCCGGGGAGGACAGGATCCGGCCAAAGTCCTCGTCTCCGGCGAGGAACAGCTTCACTGGGAAGCCCGGGTCCAGGTCCCCGTTGTGGTGCCACATGTACACGTGACCGTCATAGGCCCCCACCACGATCTCGTAGTCCCCGTCGCCGTCCATGTCCTCCACCGCGGGCGCGGCGAAGATGCCGCTGTCGATGTTGTTGTGCTCCGAGGGGTTGAGGGCCAGGGAGCGATCCAGCTCCACCGGGAAGCCCGGCTTCTGGTTGCCCGCCGAATCGAACACATAGACCCACCCGTCCAGGGTCGCCACCACGATCTCCAGCCCTGAGCCGTCGCCCTCGAGGTCCGCCACGGCCGGGGTGGCCACGATGGAGGAGTACACCTGGCCCTCCACGGCGCCGCCGGTGAACGCCGCGCTCCCGAGGTGGTTCGCCGCGTTGGCCGGATCGAGGTGGGGCAGCGGGTTCGTGGCCGCCGGGAACCCCGCCAGATAGCTCCCGTCGCCCCGGAACACGTTGAGGTACCCGTCGTTGTCGGCGTACACGATTTCGCGCACGCCGTCCCCATCGATGTCCGCGGTCTTGGGCGCGGCCAGCCCCCCGGCGCCGATGAAGATCGGAAAGCCCGGCAGCAGGTCCGGGTCGCGCAGCACGTTCACGGCCTTGCGCATCTCCCCCCGCACCCCGTCCAGCTCGGCCACGGAGGAGTTGGTGGTCACGCGCACCCGCAGGGTGACCATGTACCGGTTGGACACGCGGTCCGGCCGCCCCTCGTCGCCGTTGTCGATGTCGAGCCCCGACACGTCCCAGCTCGCCAGCACGCCGTTCACGGGCTGCGTCACGCCCGTGGCCTCGGCCAGCGTCGTGAAATCCCCGTCGTCCGGCTCGATGCCCGGCGCCCACTCCACCACGTAATCGATACTGTCGTAACCGCTGGCGGCCAGGGTGCGGAATGAGATCTCCCCCACGATGTCCACGCTCGCGGTCCGATCCGGGTAGATGGGCTGGAACCAGTACGGGGTCACGATGTCCACCACCGGGGGAATGCGCCCGGCCTCCACCTGCCGCACGGCGTTGCCCACGTTCGTGCGGCCGTAGCCGAACCGCCGCTCCCAACCCACCCGCGTGGGGTACCGCTTGGGGTCCGTGGCCGTGGCCGGATCGTAGATGTCGTCCACCGTCAGGGTGAGCAGTTGCTTGACCTCGTCGGCCCGCAGCCGCCTGGCGCCGTACTTGTCCGTCGCCTTGGGCGCCCCGTCCGGGAACGGCACGTCCGCCTTCAGCGCCATGGAATAGACCAGCCCGGCCAGCCCGCCCGTGCGCCCGGTGGCCTCGGAGGAGCAGGACGTGCCGGGCGTGGACAGCACGAGCTGCGCGCCGTAGTTGGTGCAGTTCGCGAAGTTCAGATAGGTTTCGGCGTTCCGGAAGTTGGAGCCGTTGAACTGGATCGCGTGGGTGTAGATCGTGTGGTTGTTGGTCCCGGGGAAGTTGTGGTGGAAGCTGTCCTCGTCCGCCGCGCTGGCGATGATCACCACGTCGTTGGCCCAGGCATAGTCGATGGCGTCCTGGGACAGCTTGGTGTTGTTGATGGCTCCCAGCGCCTCGAGGATCACCGAGGCGCCGCTGTCCACGGCGAAAATTACGCCCATGGCGAAATCGTTGGCGTCCACCACGAAGGACTCGCCCACCCGGACGTTGATCACGGCGCAACCCGGGCAGGTGCCCAGGTCGTCGATCCCGTTGTTGCCCTCCCCGGCCGCCTGACTCGCGGAGTTCTTGCCGTGATAGAAGTCGGTGTCCGTGTCGGGATCGTTGTTGTCGTTGTACACGTCCCAACCGGAGATGTCGTCGATGTACCCGTTGTTGTCGTCATCTACCCCGTCGGAGAAGATGGCGATGAGATCACCGGGGTCGAGGAAGTTCGACTGATTCACGTCCCACCCGCCGGGGTGGGCCAGAATCCGCGTGTCACAGGGATCCGTCGGCTGCTGCGGCCCCGTGTTGGTGGTGTAGTCCTGGACGTTGAACCAGCCGTCCCCGTTCACGTCGTAGGTCGAGCCGTCACCTCCGCACCCCGCGTCCGGCGGCGGGAGCTCCCCCTCGTTCAGGAAGGTCTGATTCACCAGATCCCGCTGGTTCCAGCGGATCCCGCCGTCCAGCACGGCGATGATCACCCGGCGGTCCCCGATGGTCTTCTGCCAGGCCCGATCCGCGTGCACTCCGGATCCGATACCGATCTCATAGGGGCTGAAGGCCTGTACGGCGTCGTAGGCGTCCGGGTGGATCCAGCTCCAGTAGTTCCAGCGCGACTCGTAGCCCGGGTCGTCGGGCCAGTACTGGGTGTTGCTCAGATCGAGCTGGTCGTCGTCCGGCGGCGGCCACTGCGCCGACACGTCTCCGGACACCATAAGCCCCAATCCGACCACCAGCGTTACGACTCCAATCCCTCGAAGCACACGGAATCTAAGCAAAGCTCACCTTCTTTCGACGCGCTGACGGCGCCGTGATCGCCAGCTACTTGGTTCGGTCCCAGTGTAGGAGGGTCAGGCCAGGACTTCAAGCTTTGCGCCTCCGCCCCGAGCCTAGCTCGACCTTTGTCGGGGAGTGCCCATTGCAGCGGGAACAATCGGACGACTCGCCTCGTCTTCCAGTCGTTGAATCTGAAAAAAAGCAAAAGGAGGAAGGTCGGCATGAGGTCAAACGCCATGGAAACCAACAGTCGGTGGGGAGGGTCGCTACTCGCGCTGGTCACGTCGGCGCTCCTGACGCTCGCCGCCGGATGCGGTGACAGCGGCACCGGAGAGTGCGTGGACGACGACGGAGACGGCTACGGAGAGGGAGAGGGCTGTTTGGGCACCGACTGCCGGGACGACGACGACTCCTGCTGGCAGGTCGGTGACGCCTGCTGCACAGACTGCGTCGACGACGACGGGGACGGGTACGGCGTCGGCGTGGGCTGCCGGGGCACCGACTGCCGGGACGACGACGACACCTGCTGGCAGGTCGGCGACGCCTGCTGCGGCGCCTGCACCGACAACGACGGGGACGGATACGGCGTCGGCGTGGGCTGCCTGGGCACCGACTGCAACGACAACGACGCGCAGTGCTACCAGCTGGGAGACGTGTGCTGCGCCAGCTGCATCGACATCGACGGCGACGGCTACGGCCTCGGCGCCGGCTGTCTGGGCGCAGACTGCAACGACAACGACGTTGCCTGCTGGCAGGCCGGCGACACCTGCTGCACAGACTGTGTCGACCTGGACGGCGACGGCTACGGTATGGGCACCGACTGCCTGGGGCTGGACTGCAACGACAGCAGCGCCAGCTGCTGGCTGGCCGGTGACGCGTGCTGCACGGACTGCACCGACACCGACGGCGACGGCTACGGCACGGGCCCCCAGTGCCTCGGTCTGGACTGCCTCGACTCCGACCCCACCTGCTGGCTGAGCGGCGATCCCTGCTGCACCCCCCTCGTCCTCGTGAGCGTCGAGCCGGACGCCCTGTCCCGGAACACGGGCGGCACCATCACCGTGACCGGAGAGAACATCGACGTCGGCGCTACCATCGAGCTGATCAACTGCGACACCCAGGACTCCACGATGCTCGGCGTGGCCACGGTGGATGCCAGCGGCACGTCAGCGACGATCGATGCCACCGCGAACCCGGCGCTTGCCCAGGGGCTCTACCGCGTGCGGGTCACCAACCCGGACCAGGAAAGCGCGCTCTCCCAGTGCGAGCTGTTCATCATCGCCAGCGATCCCCCCACCGTGGTGGACGTGGTGCCCCCCTTCGCCTGGGAGGGCGATCCGACCGACGGCGTACTCAGCGACCAGCTCCTGTCCATCGTCGGAACCGGTTTCCACCCGACCCCGTCCGTGCGCTTCGTGCTCGACTCGAACCCGAACGTAACCTTCGACGCGCCCTACGTGGGGTTCATCGACGACACCGAGCTGACGGCCGTGGCGCCGTCCGAGTCGAAGAGCATGCCGGTGGGCCTGTACCGGGTCGTCGTGATCAATCCCAGCGGCCTCAGCGGAGAGTGGAGCTCTCTGTTCGAAGTGACCAGCGTGCCGCCGCCGACCATCGACAACGTGGATCCCTCCCGGATCCCGGTGAACGCCTGCACCACGCCCTACACCGTCACCGGAACGCACTTCCAGTCCGGGGCGGTGGTGGCCATCGTCGTCCCGGCCGGGTCCACATGCCCGGACAACTCGCAGCCCGGAGCGGGCAACACCTGCCCGCAGCCGACGACCTATGTCTCCGACACGGAGCTGCTCGTTCAGCCGACGCTCTGCGCGCCGAACGGCCTGTATCCGGTGCGGGTGACGAACCCGGACGGGCAGCACGACACCTGGTGGGCGCTGGAGTTCCGCGACTCCTCCCTGGGGCACTTAAACGACCCCTTCATCGCCATCCCGCCCACCCTCGTGATCGCCCGGGAGCGACACGACGCCACCTATGGCTTCGACCCCTTCGGCAACGGCTACATCTTCACCGCGGGGGGCACGGACGCGTCCAACATCGTGCAGGACACCGTGGAGACGTGCCCGGTGGACATCTTCGGCACGCCGGGCTCCTGGTCGCTGAGCCAGCAGTACTTCGGCCCGACCGAGCCCCGGGGGCTCAACACCATGGCGTCGCCGCGCACCGGCCTGGCCCTCGTCCGCGTCGGGCGGACGCTGTACGCCATCGGCGGCGCGGCCCAGGACACCAACGTCTCCACCGCGGTCCCCGCGCTGGCCTCAGTTGAGCGCGCCCGGATTCTGGGCTACGAGACGATGCCGTTCACCTTCCACCCCCAGGCCCTGGGCGGCAACGGCCTGCCCTTGGGATCCTGGTACTACCGGGTGTCCGCCGTGGGGCCCGAGGGCGAGAGCCTGGCCAGCCACGAGGTCGTCCACACCAACGCGTGGGGCCGGCTCCGGGTGTGCTGGGGTGCGGTGACCAACGCCACGAGCTACAACCTGTACCGCAGCCTGGCCGCCGACGGTCGGGCGGGCACGACGCGGCTCCTCGCCACGGACATCCCGGCCACGGCCGGGGTCAATTGCTTCATCGACGACGGCCAGACCCACCAGGCCGAGAGCTGGTACCTCACACCGGCCCCGGGCCGGCTGCGCGGCGTGGTGCAACCCGGCGGCAGCCTGGCGCTCGGCTTCTGGAGATACCGGGTGACTGCGACCCGGGACGGACACGAAACCGTGGCCGGGTACGTTTCGGAGGTGCAGCTCACCGACGCCCAGGAGGCGACGATCCGCGTCATCTGGGATCCCATCCCCAACGCGACCTACAGCCTCTATCGGGTCGAAACCGTGGACGGACAGCCTGAGGAGATGGGCCTCCTCGTCTCCGGCCTGACCGCTAACGAGTTCCTCGATGACGGCACGACGGCCATGCAAGACCCGTCCGTCCCGCCCCCCGACGGCTCGCGGCCGCTCCCACCGGGGTCCCTCACCTACTGGGAGGAGCTCCCCGCGTCGCAGCACATGAACGTGCCCCGGGAGGGGCTCGACGCCGTCGCGATCAAGCTCTACGACGGCGATCCCGCCACCACGGACGAGCCCGTCTACCTCTACGCCGTGGGCGGGCGTCCGGACAACTCCGGCACCGGCTATCACGCCACGGTAGAGCGCGCCGAGGTGCTGGCAAACGGCACCCTGGGCGCCTGGCAGACCGATGCCCAGCAGCTCTCCCACGCCCGGGCCTTCTTCCCGCTGATGACCGATCAGGGGCAGTACGACACGCCCTTCGGCGACGACCCGGAGCAGCCGCCCTGCGTGGACAACGACGGGGACGGCTACGAGGCCAGCGACTGCGGAGGCCCCGACTGCGACGACACCGACCCGTCCATCTACCCCGGCGCCACGGAGATCTGCGGGGACGGCATCGACCAGGACTGCGACGGCTCCGACACGCCGTGCGGATGCGTGACCCCGGACGGGGACGGGGACGGCTATGACTCCATCCCCTGCGGCGGTCCGGACTGCGACGACACCGACCCGACCATCCACCCCGGCGCCACGGAGATCTGTGACGACGGTATCGACCAGGACTGCGACGGCGCGGACGCCGACTGCGACTGCGCCACCCCCGACGCCGACGGCGACGGACACGACCGTCTCGGCTGTGACGGCGATGACTGCGACGACACCGATCCCAACGTCTACCCCGGCGCGCCCGAAATCAACTGCGACGGCATCGACCAGAACTGCGACGGCGTGGACCAGTGCATCGTCCCCTTCGCGCCCTCGGCGGTCCCCATGTCGTCCGCTATCGACCTCACCCGGCTGAGCGTGCGCCCCGAGCTGCTCCGGGGCCGGTTCCTGGACATCGGTGAGGTCAAAACCCTCGCCAACCAGGAGCCCGACGCCCCCTTCCACCTCATCGCCGGGCTGGGCGACAGCGCCTTCGGCTTCGCCAACGGCAGCGACGACTTCGACGTCTGCGTGATCAACCTCTCGGACGGCTCCCTCGGGGACTGTGACCCTGACACAGGCGACACCTGGGCGCTGCAGGCCACGGCCGTCGACCCCCACAACCGCCGGGGCCACGCCGGGCTGCTCTATTTCGACTACGTCTACCTGCTCGGCGGCACCTTCCGGGACGGGCAGCCCGGCAACGAGCCCATCACGCTGCTCTCCACCGCCTCCCGCTACGACTACGACAATGAGGCCGCGGATCCGAACTGGTTCCTCGGCAACTACCAGTCCGCCAACGGCAGCCTCGTGACCGCGCGCGGCTACTTCGCCTGGGTCCGCCTCGCCGGCCGCATCTTCGTCTTCGGCGGCAACGACGGCACCGGGCCCATCAACTCCATGGAGATGAACTACCAGTAGCCCTCACCCCTCCCGCCGGGCTCCGGCCGAAGGCATCGCCCCCCCCCCAGCGACCAGATACAGGACTGTCCAGCGTCGCAAGACCCGACGCCCCGGCGGGATTTCTGTAGCAGTCACCGATAGCAACCAGGTGCGATTGCCGCGAATGACACCCAGACTGCTGCTCCTCGCCTTCCTGCTGTTCGCCGGTCCTCCCCCGCGCGGCGACGGCGCCTACTGAATCTCCTCGATCAGTGACGCGAAGTACGCGGGCATGGCGTGGCGAGGATACCAGGCGAGAGCGAAATCGATGCGGAGGTGCTTGCCCGGGTTGAGGTCGATGAGCTGACCGCCGGCGAGCAAGGGCTGGGCGAAGTCCTCGGACAGCACGGAGTAGCCGTGGCCTGCCGCCACGAGGGCCGCGAGGGCGTCGGTGTTGTTGGCGAGGTGGCGATCCCGGCGGGCGTGGCGGAGCAGGCGATGACGCTCGAGGTACCGGTGGGTGGCGTCGTCGGCCTCGTTGAAGTCCACGATGCGCTCCTGGCGGACCACGTCGCGGAGCTCGCGGCCCGACCAGGCGACGGGGCCGACGAGGATGTACCGGGCCGGGCGGAGGAGCTTGGAGTCGAGCTCGTTGACCACCTCGGCCCGGGGCAGGACCGCGAGCTGGGCCGCGCCGTTCTTGAGGGCCGGGAGCCCGGAGAGGTCGTCGTCGAGATGAAACGTGAAGACGACATTCTCGTGGTCGGCGAGGATGGCGGACGCGGCGGGGATGATCCGGGAACGCATCATGGACGAGGGGCCGACGATGCAGAGCCGGAGCGTGGCCGGCCCCAGTGCGGCGCCCAGCTGGGAGAGGAGCTCCCCCTCCAGATCAATCACACTCTGGCAGTACCGGTTCAGGGCTTCGCCCTCGGGCGTGAGCCGCATGCCCCGCCGGGAGCGGGTGAAGAGCGTGGTTTCCAGGCGCCGCTCGAGGCCCCGGATGCGCTGGGTGACAGCGGTCTGGGTGAGCCCCAGCTCCTGCGCGGCGCCGTGCACCGTGGAGCACCTGACCACCGCGACGAAGGCCTCCACACCGGGATGGATTAAACTCATTTGAATTCATCAGTAACTCATTTTTATGAATTTTTCAACAGGACACCGGGGTCCTATGGTCCCGGTACAAAAACAGCGACGGAACAGACCCATGACTCAGCAAAAACACTACGCGTACCAGCAGCCAGTCCCCTCGACCTTTAAGGCCGAGGACGCCTTTCCGCCGCCGTCGCTGCTCCGCCTGCGCGCCTTCGCCGGCCCCAGGGCCACCAGCGGCCTCTCCGACGCAGAGCTCGCCCCCTTCTGGCAGAACGATCCCGCCTTGGCCGGAGCGCTCCAGGCGGCCGCGGAGCAGCTCGACGAGCTGAGCGCCGGCCAAAAAGAGCTGCTCCGTCGCGACGAGCGCGAGCTGTGCGCGCTGCTGCAGCAGGACGTGCTCAGCTTCTACGGCAGCGACGCGGCCAGTCCCTACGTACCCCTGGCGGCGGTGGGTCCGTGGATCGTCACGTCCCACGGCGCCGTGCTGCACGACTCGGCCGGCTACGGCATGCTCGGCCTCGGCCACGCCCCGGAGGTGGTGGAGCAGGCCCTGCAGGCACCCGCGGTGATGGCGAACGTGATGACCCCCAGCTTCAGCCAGCAACGGTTCACGTCTCGGCTGAAGCGCGCCATCGGCCTGACGCGCCCCGGCGGCTGCCCGTACAGCCGCTTCGTCTGCCTCAACAGCGGGTCCGAGTCGGTGTCCCTGGCGGCGCGCTTCGCCGACCTCAACGCCTTTCGTCAGACCGGACCCGGGGGCCGCCACGTGGGCAAGCCCATTCGCGTGCTGAGCCTCTCCGGGAGCTTTCACGGCCGCACCGCCCGCGCGGCCCGGGCTTCGGACTCCACGCGCAGAACCTACCGGGAGAATCTCGCCTCCTTCCGGGATCGGGACCGCCTGGACGCGGTGGCGGTCAACGACGTGCAAGGGCTCCGCGACGCCTTCACCACAGCCGCTCGACAGGGGATATTCTATGAGGCGCTGTTCCTCGAGCCCGTGCTCGGCGAGGGCCAGCCGGGGCTCGCCCTCTCTCCCGAGTTCTACGCGACCGCGCGGGAGCTGACCGCGCAGGCAGACACGCTGCTCGTGGTGGATTCGATCCAGGCCGGTCTCCGGGCCACGGGCTACCTCAGCGTCGTGGACTACCCAGGGTTCGAGGAGCTCCCCGCGCCCGACATCGAGACCTTTTCCAAGGCGCTCAACGCCGGACAGTACCCGCTGTCGGTGCTGGCCCTCACCGCCGCGACAGCAGAGCTCTATGTCACCGGGGTGTACGGCAACACCATGACCACCAATCCCCGCGCCCTGGAGGTCGGCTGCGCCGTGCTCGACGCCGTGGACGACGAGCTGCGTCACAACGTCCGCGCGCGGGGCGCCGAGCTCAAAGCAGGGCTCGAGGACCTGGCCGACGAGCTCCCCGGCATCATCACCGCCGTCCACGGCACGGGCCTCATGGTGTGCGCCGAGATCGATCCCGCCGCGTTCGCCGTGTGCGGGCCCGGCGGCCTCGAAGAGTCGCTCCGCCGCAGCGGCATCGCCATGATCCACGGCGGTCGGAACGGCCTGCGCTTCACCCCCCACTTCGCCATCTCCTCGGCCGAGGTGTCCCTCATCCTCGACCACGTCCGCGCGATACTGGCGCCCGACCCGGATTGACCCCATTCCCCCTTTGTTCCTTACAACTGCTTTGATTTCCAAAGGTAACAAATTTTCCATTGACACTCCCGGGTTGAAATTGTACTAAGACACTATGACACTGGTACACCAATACAGTGCCCTTCTGGAGCAGGGCCGCACGAGCGGGGGGATCCGGTGACGATCACGATCCAGATCGACGTCAAGAGCGGCGTGCCCTTCTACCGACAGATCATCGATCAGGTGAAGAGCTCCATCGCCATGGGGCGGCTCGAGCCCGGGGACCGACTGCCCACGGTGCGCCAGCTCGCGGTGGACCTCTCGATCAATCCGAACACGGTGAGCCGGGCCTACACCGAGCTCGAGCTCACCGGCCTGGTGGAGACCCAGATGGGATCAGGGACCTTCGTGGGACAGAAGAAGGTGGAGCAGGACGACGTGGAGCGTCGACGGATCCTGGACCAGATCTGCCAGGAGGTGCTGGCGCGGGCGTCCACGCACGGCTTCAGCCTCGAGGACGTGATGAACAGCCTGAAACAGCGGAAGGACCGCTGAGAAAGGGTTAAGGGGCAATGAGCAGGCATGGCAATCAGCTTGGGCTCGGCGCGCTGGAGAGGTTCGCCACGAGCTTCCGCGCCGACTTCCGTTTCGGGCCGTTCAACATCATGATCCTGCTGCTGCTCTGCCTGGGCGGGCTGGCGGCGCACCTGGCGATCCAGCCCTTCGAGCTGAAGGTCGTGATCATGCTGTTCGCCACGGCCCTGACCCTGGCGGCGTGCCTGCGGGTCTGCCAGGTCTGGGAGGCGTCGCTCCTGCTCACCCCCATGGCCGGACTATTCATCTACCTGCAGAGCCGCCCGGACAGCTGGATCCTGGTGATCGCGGTGGTGGTGGCCGGCCTGCTCGCGCCCTGTGTCCAGATGGCCTACCAGTGGGAGAAGGCGGTCCTGCTGCGCTTCGGGGGGTTCCGCGGCATCAAGGGCTCGGGCGTCTTCTTCGTGCT
The DNA here is from genome assembly GCA_043825095.1 of bacterium. Classification (GTDB taxonomy): domain Bacteria; phylum Myxococcota_A; class Polyangia; order HGW-17; family JAJRWW01; genus JBDRSE01. Next base: position 11,528 of record JBDRSE010000094.1, on the reverse strand, counting down.
GCCGGTCGTGGACAAGGTGTCCAACTACGTGGACCAGCGCATCCGGGTGTCCGACTTCACGGCCGAGACCACCCTGACCCGGGACACGGTGCCCGTGAACGTGGACGCCATCGCCTTCTGGATGGTGTGGGACGCGGAGAAGGCCGTGCTCGAGGTGGAGGACTTCATCGACGCGGTGATCCTCTCGGCCCAGACCGGGCTCCGGGACGCCATCGGCAAGCACGAGCTGGGCGACATGCTGTCGCACCGGGACAAGCTGGGCACCGAGATCCAGCAGGTCCTCGACGCCAAGACCAACGCCTGGGGCATCACGGTCCAGTCCGTGGAGATCCGGGACATCATCATCCCCAAGGCCCTCGAGGACGCCATGAGCCGCCAGGCCCAGGCGGAGCGGGAGCGCCAGTCCCGGATCATCCTCTCCACCGCCGAAACCGAGATCGCCGAGAAGTTCGCCGACGCCTCCCGCCACTACCAGCACAACCCCGCCGCACTCCACCTCCGGGCCATGAACATGGTCTTCGAGGGCCTCAAGCAGAAGGGCTCGATGATCATCGTGCCCAGCACGGCTGTGGAGACCATGGGCCTCGGCGCCATGGGCGGCCTCACCGCCTTCGACCGCATCCTCGGAGAACAGCAGTCCCAGGCGCCGGCCTCGAACGACGGCCCCGACCCGTCCCCATCCCCGTCACCCAAACCGCCCGCCGCCGAGCAGGACAAGTAGCAAGGAGCGAACCATGTGGCTATTCGTCATGGCATCCCTGAAACGAGCTCCAAACGCGCGCTGCCGCACCGCGCGGCAACCCAGCAGCTCGCTCCCAAACACCGCCTGGGTAGGCGCCGCCGCCCTGCCACACCAGCTCGAGCGCGACCCCACGTCCCCGGGACCCATCAGCCATGAGGACGACGAGCGCGAGGCAGTTGGCAAAGTCGGGGGGACCTACAGATCCTGAGGCGTGAGCCCGGTACGCCGGGCGATGCGCGCGAGCATTCGTGGACCGATCTCCACGTTGTCATGACCGATTGACCTGGCCCCGCGGAATCGCTAGAATACCGCCTGTTCGCCTTTGATATCAGTAACAACTTGTTTTCATTGACGAAAGGACAGACAGATGCGTCTGCTTACGCGGTCCGATTTCGATGGTCTCGCCTGCGCGGTGCTGCTCGTCGAGGCCGGCATCGTCGACGAGTACAGTTTCGTGCATCCCAAGGACGTCCAGGACGGCAAGGTGGAGGCCACGAAAAACGATGTCCTTGCCAACATCCCGTACCTCCCCGGGTGCGGGCTCTGGTTCGACCATCACTACAGCGAGCACGAGCGGCTGGAGCTGATGAAGGACGTCAGCTACGAGGGGGAGAGCCGGCTCGCGCCGAGCTGCGCGCGGGTGATCTACGACTACTACGGCGGCGCCGAGAAGTTCGGCAAGCTCGACGACACCGGGCTCATGGCGGCGGTGGACAAGAGTGACTCGGCAGACTTCACCATCGACGAGATCGCGAACCCCGCCGGCTGGGTGCTGCTCTCCTTTGTCATGGACGCCCGCACCGGGCTGGGGCGCTACCGCGACTACCGCATCAGCAACTACCAGCTGATGGAGGACATGATCCAGTACTGCCGCACCAAGACGGCGGAGGAGATCCTCGCGCTCCCGGACGTGCAGGAGCGGGTGAAGCGCTACCATGAGCAGCAGGGCCCCTACGTCGAGATGCTCAAGGCCAACACACAAATTCACGACAACCTCGTCGTCCTGGATTTGCGCGAGGTGGACGAGATCCTGTCCGGCAACCGGTTTGTGCTGTACACCATCTTCCCGGATCAGAACATCTCCATGCGCGTCATCTGGGGACGTGAGCGCCAGAACGTGGTGTTCACCGTGGGCCACTCCATCACCAATCGCACCTGTCAAACGAACGTGGGCTCGCTCATGCTGATGTACGGCGGCGGCGGGCACGAAAAGGTGGGCACGTGCCAGGTCCCCACCGCGCAGGCAGAACGCACCCTCGAGGAGCTCATCGAGCACATCACCTCGGAGGGATAGGGCTCACCGAAGGCTCATCGAAGGCGGTTTCCCATCACTGTGGCGTGTACCAGATGGGGGAGCTCCAGGCGCGATCCTGAACGGTCTGCGGCACGCCGGGATCCGTGCACGCGGCCGGGCGGTCGGCCTCCGGGATGCCGAGGCAGTCGTAGGTGGACCAGCGGCAGGTGGGGTTCTGCACCACGCGGACGTAGTAGAAGGCGTGCTCGGCCAGATCGAAGTCGGGATCGGTCCACACGGTGCACAGCGTGTCGTCCCCCGTGCCGGTGGGCTCGCAGGTGAGGAGATCCACGTCGGCGTCGTTGTCCGGGTTTCCGGCCACGTCGTACACCTGCTCGTGGGGCTCGCCCTCGGCGTCCACCCAGCCCTTGATGATCTGCATCCGCTGCAGCGGCACGCCCAGTTGGTCGGGCACGCCGGGATCCGCTTCGGCCCAGATCACGAAGCTCGGCGCCGAAGCCGAGGCGGGGCGCTCCGGCAGATCCTGGCCCATGGGAACGCCCGTGTCGTAGGCCGTGGCGACCCACTCCGGGTCGCCGCACAGCGTGTCCGCGAGGCCCCAGCCGCCGAAGAGCCGCACCTTGATCCGCGGCCCACTGGTGGCGAACACCTCCCGCCGCCGCAGGGCGTCGAAGATCGAGTCCCGGGAGCGCTCCTCGGCCCAGACGCCCGTGAGGCCGCCCGGATTGTTGATCACCGTGTCGTGGGTGAGCGTGCCCTCCCCCAGCCGCTTCTCCGGGGTGTCGTCCACCTCGCCCACGTGCCCCGGGAAGTCGTGCTCGCTGACCTTGCCGGCAATGGAGTTGTGGGTGTCCGTGGAGGCGATCAGGCCGAACTTGTAAGGGTTCACGCCGATGCGCTGCTCCTCGGCCAGGCCCGCCTTCAGGGCGTTCCGGATGAAATCCAGCCGTGAAACGCAGCCCCAGAGCCGCATCCCGCCGGTCCCGACGTCGTCGCCGCAGTCCTCGGCGTCCTCGGGCCACTGCTTCTCGTTGTCGCACAGCGGGTCCTCGTCGCCGCCGGTTCCGGTGAAGCCGTTCCGGCACTCCGAGTCGCCCTTGTGCTGGAACACCTCCACCAGGGGCTCCAGGCGCGCGCGCAGCTCGGCGACCTCACGCTGCTTCACCGGGTCGGAGACGCCGTCGTAGTAGAGCTGGAAGTACTGGCCGTTGCTGAGGTTGGAGTTGTGCCCGAGGGACATCACGTCACAGCCGGTGTCCGCCTCCAAGCAGCCATCCCTCAGCCCCTCCCACAGCTCGGTGATGGTCGGCGCCTCGTAGTAGGTGACGGGGCGTGGGATCACGTTCGCGTTGCGGAACATCACGTTGCGGTGCAGGTTCACCACGTCGGTGGAGTTGGTGTACTCGTAGCCTACGAAGGTCACGAAGGAGCACTCCGAGCTGCGATCGTAGAAGGCCTCGGCCGAGGCCTGGATCGCCTGCCACCGCTGGGCGAGCATGTCGTCGAAGCACTCGGGATCAGCGTCGTCGCACAAGTCGAAGCGGTCGTTCCCCAGGATGGAGGTCTGCGTGCCGAAGAACGTCACGCCCGAATCCCCTCCCGCGCGGAACGACGTGCAGACCCCGTTGTCGTAGCCCGCCGAGCCCGGCGTGGTGCAGAGGCCCACCTCGCCGAGGAACTCCGCGTGATCGGTGACCATGGCAAAGTCGAGGGGACGCGCGAGCTGCACCACCCGGGTCCCCTGCCCGTTGGCGTCGAAGGGCTCCAGCGCGAGGGGCTCCCCCAGGGCAAACCGGTAGACATCGTCGGGCGTGAAGTGATTGCCGTACACGTGCGCGTCGAAGGAGAAGCCGGTGTGCGAGTGGAGCTCCCCGAAGTAGGCATTGCGCAGCGGGTTGTGCTCGGCGCAGGGCTCGCGCTGCTCGGAATAGAGGCTCTCGTCGCCCGCATCGCACGCAAGAGCGAGCAGAGGGGCTGCGAGCAGGAGTCCCAGGAGCCCGAGACCAGGCCCGGGGCCAGGCCTGAGGCCAGGCCTGGGGCTGTGTTTTTTCGGTAGTGCTGTCGTCATGTCTTCGCTTCTCAGTAGAATGATGTTCTGCAGTCAAGAACCAGATTATGGACACCGACCGTTCCACCTGCAACAATCACGCTGAAATAATCTCTCAACACGAAAGCCACCACAGCCCATGTCGACAAGATTCACCCGCCGAGCCTTCATGAAGACCACCGCGGCGACCGGAGCGGCCCTGGCCCTGGGCTCCTGCGGAAAGGAGCAGCCCCTCCGGTTCGACGACGTACCCCAGGGGCAGGTCGTGCTCGTCCGCGCCGAGACGCCGGAGGAGGCCGTGGCCCGGGGCATCGCGCACATGGGCAACTTCTCCTTCATCCAGCCGGGCCAGACCGTGCTGCTCAAGCCCAACATGACCGGGCCGCTCATCCCCCCGGACATCACCAGCCCGGCCGTGCTCAAGGAGCTGATCCGCCAGTGCTGGGCCGCCGGGGCGGGCGAGGTCATCGTGGCCGAGCGCACCTTCGTGGGCATGACCACGGTGGACACCTTCTCCATCCAGCTCTACGAAGGCGGCGGCTCTTCCATGCTCGACTGCATCGAGGAGGTGGGGGCCACCTTCCGCCCCTTTGACGACGAGCCCTGGGTCGAAGTCCACCCCCCCGGCGCCGTGGACTTCGACCAGCCGCTCCTCATCCCTGGGCTCCTGTCCGAAGTTGATCACCTCATCAACGTGCCGGCCCTCAAGACCCACTACATCGCCGGCTTCACCATGACCCTCAAGAATTTCTTCGGGTGCGTGCACCCCGACACCCGGCAGCAGCAGGTCCACGACGACCCGCGCAACGACACCGACCCGGACCGCGAGAAGCGTATGTTCGCCCAGATGAACCTCGCCTTCGACCCCGTGGTGAACGTCATGGACGCCATCATCAGCCGCACCACCGGCGGCCCCATGCCGCCGGGAGACACCGCGGACACCAACCTGGTGCTCTTCGGTCGGGACCGGGTGGCCATGGACGCCGTGGGCCTCGCCATCCTCCGCCACGTCGGCACCGAGCCCGACATCGAGTCCCAGCCGGTCTGGAACCAGGTGCAGCTCGCCGAGGCCGTGCGCGTGGGCATCGGCGTGTCCGGCCCGGACGAAATCACCCTCCTGGGAGACGGCGTAGAAGAGCTCGAAGAGATCGACGCGCTGCTGCGGGAGACGTAGCGCTCGTCAGTCGAACAAGCCCGAGGTTTCGATGAGCATCAGGATCACTGCGCCCACGCCGTAGTGGATGTCGACTCCCTGCTCGATGTCGGCGTAGTTTTGGAAGTCACCGGCGGTGGTGGGTCCGGAGATGCCCGTCACCAGGGGCATCCCGGAGGCGTCGTCAGTGATGCGGGCTTCGACCCCGTCAACGGCCGACGCGATGGAGGGCAGCACCTCGTCGCCGAGGAACCCGTACCGGTAGCCGCGGGCCATGCCGAGGGCGAACAGGGCGGCGGCGCTCGTCTCGAGATAGGTTTCCCCGGGGCGGTTCAGCACGGTCCACCACAGGCCGGTGTCGGCGTCCTGGGTGTCGAGGATCGCCTCCACCTGCCGTGAGAGCAGGCTCTCCACCGCGGGGTCTCCGAGCTCCCCCCGGTTGCGCCGCACGCGCAGGTACTCGTAGCCGGACGCCGTGACCCACCCGTTTCCCCTTGCCCAGTAGACGTCCGGGTCCTGGGGCTGGGGCCAGTTGTAGGCGTGCACCAGGAAGCCGGGATCTTCTTGAAGAAGGTCGCGGAAGATCACGAACTGCCCGCCGATCTCGTCCAGGTACAGCTCGTCGCCGGTGTGCTCCGCCCAGCGGGTCAGCACCATGCCGAACATGAACAGCGAGTCCAGCCACAGGGTGTCGCCGAGGATGTCCATGGTGCCCATGTGGCTGATGCCGCCGTCGATGCGCGGCGCCTCCTCGAACAGATAGGTGAGGACCGCCTGGATCTCCGCCTCGTACTGCGCGCCGCCGACGTCCTCCAGCAGCGCCAGGGCGGTCAGCACCGCGGGGCAGTGGTCGCTCCAGTACAGGTCGTGCCCGGCGGCGATGTGGTGGTCCATCCAGGCCTGGTAGTAGTCGCGCAGGCGCGCGTCCCCGGTGAGGCGGTACAGCTCGGTGAGCGAGAACATCAGCGCCGACGGCCCCCAGTCCCAAGGCTGCTCCGTGGGTGGGTGGTGGTCGATATAGCGCAGGGCCACGTCCAGCGCCAGCGCCACCCGCGCCGAGGCGGGGTCCCGCTTCGACACGTAGCAGACTTCGTCCGGCGGGCCTGTCTCACACGCGTCGTAGAAGCTCCAGTCCTCCGTCGGGTCGTCGTCCCCACAGGCTGGGCACAGCAGGGAGATCGTGCACAGGCCGACGAGCAGAGGCAGCCAGAGGTTGGAGAAGGTGCGCACACGGGGGCGTGGGTTCGTCTGCCGTGAGATCATCGTGTCGGGCTCCGTCGCTCGACGCCAGCATACCACGTTCCCCTTCGCTGCTTGAAGTGTGGTGCCGGCTCCTTCTCTCGGTGCTGCTGAACCTGGCTGACGGGCGCGAACCTCATGGACGCCAAACTCAACGACACCCATTTTCACAATGCCCGCTTCGACAAAACAACAACCTTCCCCGCCGACTTCAACCCACGGACGCGGGGGAAGTCGTCAAGTTCTAACGAGGCCGCCGGGGCAGCTCCGCACACGAAGCCGTGTGCTATACTCTCCCCATGACGTTCACTCTGAGAGCTCGGGTTCGCGATGGACGGCTGCTCCTGGACGAGCCGGTCAACCTGCCAGAAGGCACCGAGGTGGAGCTCGTACTCGCGGATCACGGCGATGCGTTGGACGACTCGGATCGGCGCCGCCTTCACGCCGCCCTGGAACGCTCCGCCAATGAGCTCGCTCGCGGGGAGTCAATCCCTGCCTCCGCGGTCCTCTCTCGCCTCCGTCGGTGACGTCAAACGTGAGCGCCTCTGTAACGTTTTCTCCGACCGCCCAGACGCACGTCGAGACCATCGGCGCCTGGTGGCGCACCAACCGCCTGGCAGCACCAGACCTCTTGGCCGAAGAGCTGGCTGCCGCAATCGACAGGCTCGCGCTCTCCCCTCTCTCCGGTCACGTCTACGAAGCTGGAGAAGCTGGACGATACCTCAGACTGCTGCTCCAACGTTCACGCTACCACGTCTACTACCGGTTCGCTGCCGAGGATGACGTGGTCTGTATCCACGCCGTATGGCACACCGCCCGCGGTGACGGTCCCGAACTGTTGTGAACCAGCGTCGACATGGCCTTCCATCACTCTTTCGTACCGTCATTCCCGGGTGAACCTCAAAACGGTCTCAGCGGAGCAGTCGGCCACTTCACTTGCGTCCGGTCGCTTCTCCGGCTTCGCTTGTGATACGCTGTCAACGACCTAGCGTTCACCGTCAGGACCAAATCGAAATGACCGCGAGGATCCAGAACCTGAAACAGAACCGGAGCGTCCCGGACCACCGCCTCCGCGGGGAGGACGGGTACGGCGGGAGCTCGGCCTTCCTGAATTACGGCGCGATCGTGCCCACGCTCGTCACGGCGCTGCTCCTGGCCGCGGTCGCCTGCGATGTGCCGCCCACAGAGCACGTGCCCGAGCCGCCGGTGCACCCGAGCCTGATGGTGCGGCCGGAGCACAAGGCGGTGATCCTGGCGCGGCTGGACCGGGAGCCCTACCTGACCCTGCTGGCCCGGGTGCAAGGGAACGCGGAGCGGGAATACCAGGAGGACGACCCTGAGCACTGGAGCTCGGGTCCCAACGGGGAAAACGGCAAGGCCGCCCAGGCCAACGCGTTCCTTGCCTGGCTGTTTGACGACGAGGCCGCGGCGGTAAAGGCCCGGGACTTCTTCTCGCGGCTGCTGACCCACTTCGAAACGAACGCGGTCCTGGACGTGAACATCCGCATGCCGCACGTGCTGATGACGTACACCGACGCGTGGGACCTGCTGCTGGCCACGCCTTGGTTCCCCGAGGACGAGGCCACCCGGGCGGCCAGCAAGCTCTGCGAGATCACCGGCAAGTTCTACGACCGGTACGTCGAGGACGACGCCATGCGTACCCTGCTGCTCGGCACCACGCAGAACAACCATCCCATCCGCACGGCCGCGGCCATCGGATACGTGGCCATGGCGTTCCCCGACCACCCGGACGCCCCGGCGTGGGCCGACTGGGCGGTCTCCGAGCTCGACTATCTCTGGGGACCGACGGGACACTACATCCAGCCCGACGGCGGCGTGTCCGAGGGGCCCTTCTACTACTCCTTCGCCTGGGGCGTGAGCGCCGCGTTCTTCATCGCCTTTGACAACCACTACGCCGAATCGCCCGTTTTCCGGCGGGACTGCCGCAACCGGGTGATCATGCCGCCGTGGAACGACCACGACTGCGTGGAGGGCGAAGAATTCCAGCTCGAGAACCCGCTGTACGCCCCCCGCTTCCTGTCAGCCGTGGACTGGAACCTGTCGCTGCGCCTGCCCTTCGGCCCGCGGCCGCCCCTGGGGGACGCCAACTACATCGCCTTCAACGGCAGCGCGCTGCTGTCGGGCTTCGGGGCCGACGGCCGCTATCGCTGGGACTGGGAGGGCAACCGGGACGACCCCTACGCCACCACCTGGGGCGCCGAGCTCACGCCCCACCACCTCGCGTATTTCGACGACGCCGTGGAGGCGGTGGAACCCCCTTGGACGAGCCGGTTCCTGCCCCAGGCGGGCAACGCCGTCTTCCGCTCCGACTGGAGCGACGACGCCCGCTGGGGGCTGCTGGTGGCGGAGCACGGCGACGTGCGCAAGACCGTGCACGATCACGTGGACGGCACGTCCTTCACGCTGGCCGCGTACGGTGAATATCTGCTGATCGACACCGGCTACTACAAGCCTGACGCCGGCGACAACGCCGTGACCTGCAACTCGCCCTCGCACAACGTGGTGCTCATCGACGGCATCGCCGCGCCGGACAAGGGGCTGCTCAACAATTTCCGGGACGCCGACGCGTGGCTCCTGAACACGTGGGACGGCGAGCGCATCGAGTACGCCGAGGCGCACCAGGGCTACCAGGACGCCACGGTGGTGCGCGCCGTCGTCTTCGTGGAGGGACGCTACTTCGTGGTCGGCGACCGCGTTGACACGGACGTCACCGAGCCCCGGGTCCACACCTATCGGATGCACGGCTATGCCGGATACGACGTGGGCGGCACCTTCACCCTCCGGCAGGACGGCGCCCGCTGGGAACGCGCCCTGGCCGGCGTGGACGTCTACGTCTCGTCCACCGCCACGGGCCTGAGCGCGGCCGAGCCGCCCTTTGTCGAATGGCAGGCCCCGCACGTGCACCAGTTCGATTGGAGCCGCAACCAGGAGCACCACGCCGTGCTGGACGCCTCGGTGCTGGCCCGGGAGCCGGGGTTCCTCTCCCTTTTGCTCCCCTACCGCGTCGGGGGTGAGGCCACGCCCTCGGAGCAGCCGCTCCCGGCCACGAAGCTCGACCTCGGCTCCGGTGTCACCGCGTGGACCGTGGAGCACGTGGATACCGTTGATCTCGCCCTGCTGCGCTCTCCCCAGGCGGCGCAGTCTTTCTCCCTGCCTGGGGGGCAGCTCCTCGAAACGGACGGCCTGTTCGTGGTGATCCGTCTGAGCGGGCCGAGCCCCTTCGCCGTGCTCTCCCGCGGCACCCATGTCACCCTCGACGGCGCGGCCCTGGTCACGTCCGCCTCGGTGGACACTGTGGCCGTCTCAGAAGACTGAGCCCCGTCGAGAGCTGATCACTGGGTGGTAAAGACCCAGATGCCGGCGATCACGGCGGCGACGACGAAGACGGCGATGATGACCAGGAACGCCTTGGAGGTGGCCTGGATCTCCGTGGGGTCGGCGCCGGGTGCGGCAAAGAGCGCCGGATCCGTGCGATCGAAGGCGGGGATCCGGGCGGGGCCGCTCGATGCGTCACCCGCGCCGCGGTCCGGTAGGTGCGCTGTGGGCTCGGGCCCGGGAGGCGCCAACCCGCCGGCGTCGACGTCGGACCAGGCGCCCCCCGGCGAGCGCGCGTCCCTTTGCGCGGGCCTCTCCCCGGCGGCCAGGGCCGCCTTGACGGGCTTGTCGGGGGGGGCGGTGCCCACCACCCAGCGATGGTCGGTGACGATGGCCGGTGACTGCTCGAGGGAGGGCTCCCCCCCGGCGCTGTTGAGCTCGCCGGAGACGAGTCGGGGCCGCGAGGCGGCGTCCACGTCGTAGACCGGCAGGTTGAGCCAGGTCCGAATCGTCTTCTTGCGCTCCTGCGGCGGCACGGCCCGCTGCGCCGGGAGCGCGTCCCTGGCCATGAGGTCGTCCACGAGGTCACGCAGCCGCGCGACGGGGATGCGGCGCTCCAGGATGATCGCCTCCAGGGCGTCCGCCATCTCCGCCGCGGAGCCGTACCGCTGGTCGCGATCCCGGGCGAGCCCCTTCAGCGAGATGTCGACCACGCTCGCGGGCAGCTCCGGTGTGTACTTCCGCGGGTCGGGGATGGGGCGCTCCTGAACCGCCCGGAGCATGTCCACGTCATTGTCGGCGTAGAAGAGCCGCCGGCCGGTCAGGAGCTCGTGAAACACGATGGACGCCGAAAAGACGTCGGTGCGCGGATCCAGCACCTCGTCCTCGGTTTGCTCCGGGGACATGTACCCCAGCTTGCCCTTGATCACGCCCACCAGCGTCTCCGTGGTCCGAATGGCGGAGCTGGCCTTGGCGCACCCGAAGTCGAGGAGCTTGACCGCCCCGTCCCGACGGAGCATCACGTTCACCAGGTTCACGTCCCGGTGGATGATGCCGAGGGGCTGCCCGTCCGGGCCGGCCATCCGATGGGCGTAGTCGAGGCCCCGCAGCACGTCGCGGAGGATGAGAACCGCCACCTCCCAGGGCAACGCCCCGTCGTGCCGCTCCCGATGGCGGACATGCGCGACCTGCAGGTCGATCCCGTCGATGTACTCCATGGCCATGAAGTAGTGGCCGTCGGTTTCGCCGAAATCGAACACCGAGACGATGTTGGCGTGGTCCAGCGCCGCGTTGATCCGCGCCTCGTCGATGAACATCCGGACGAACACCTCCTGCTCGGCAAACTTCCGCTTGACGCGCTTGATCACGATGGGCTTGGCGAAGCCCTCCGGACCCTCCACGCTGGCCCGATAGATCTCGGCCATGCCGCCGGCGCCGAGCAGCTCCTGGATCGTGTACCTCCCGAGCCGGATCTGCTGTTCCTGTTCGTCTGTCATCGCAGCTGCACTCAATCCCCTTTGGCTGCACCCGAGTATGCACCATGCGAGCCCTCCTGTCTCCCGACAGATGGGCGCCGTGGTCCCTTGGACCCCCGGTGGATCTTGTCCGTTCACTGGTGCTATGGTGCGGTGGAAGGCGAGCCATGACCCGAGCTATGACCCGAGCAGGAACACTCGCGATTGCCGCGTCGATGGTCGCGTTCGGCTGCGACCGGCCCGGCTCGCGGCCCGGCTCGCGGCCGCGCTCGAGCGGCAGG
>JBDRSE010000093.1:0-43547 GCA_043825095.1 bacterium | reverse complement strand
GACCAGGCGCTGCCGTCGTAGTGCCAGATCTCCCCATTTGAGCACACCGCATAGACATCCGAGCCCGAAGTGCCCCACAGGCCGCGAACCGTGCGGGTGCTGGGCGTGGTCATCTGGGTCCAGCCGGTCCCGTCGTAGTGGATGATCTCGCCAACGCTGCCTCCCGCGAAGACGTCGGAGCCCGAGGCGCCCCAGATCGCAACCAAGCCGGTCGTGGTGCCGGTGCTCATGGGGGTCCAGCTCACACCGTCGTAGTGGAGGATCTTGCCAGCGCCCCCCGCGGCAAAGACGTCTGAGCTCGACGAGCCCCAGATGCCATAGAGGACGTACATCGCTCCGAGCGGCACGACGCTCCAGGCCGTGCCGTCGTAGTGGTAGGCCTCATTGTACTGGCCCATGACCCACACGTCCGAGGACGAGGTTCCCCAGACGACCTCGTTGTAACCCGTCGACGGGGCGGCGATCCGCTCCCAGGGCTCCCAGCAGCGGGACAGGGTGCGGTAGCACCACTCGTCGCACCCCAGGGCGCCGGCGCTGTAGCCGAGGTTGAGGCAGAACAGGCCGGAGTCGGCGCTGCCGTCGCACTGCTCGGGACCCTCGATGGTGTTGTTGCCGCAGAAGCCGGAGCAGCCCGTCTCGTCGAAGGAGGCGCACCCGGCGTTGCAGCCCAGAGCGCCGAAATAGTACCCGAGGGTCTGGCAGCTGTAGCCGCCGAGATCCACGCCGTCGCACTGCTCGGGGCCGTTCTTCGTGTTGTCTCCGCAGAGGCCGGAGCAGCCGGTGGTGATCAGCCCGTCGCAGGTGCCAGAGCAGCCGAGGGTGCCGGTGTAGAAGCCCTCGGTGGTGCAGCTGGCCGTGCCGTAGTCGTTCCCGTCGCACACCTCGGAGCCGTTGCGCGCGCCGTCGCCGCAGAGCCCGGAGCACTCCGACAGGTTGAGCTGGCAGTTGCTCAAGCACGACAGGTTGCCTCCGTAGTAGGGAGACGCCAACGAAGTGCAATCGGTGAGCGCGCCCAGGTCGGTCCCGTCACAGGCCTCGGTGGCGTCCTTGATCCCGTCACCGCAGTAGCCGGTGCAGCCGGAGGTGTCGTAGCGGCAGAAGCCGGAGCAGCCCAGGGTCCCGCCGTAGAAGTCGAAGTCAGCGCAGTCGAGCCCGCCGAGCTGGCCGCTCTCGCACTCCTCCCCGGCCAGGTCGTCGAGGATGTCGTCGCCGCAGCCGGCGGGCTGGCAAGTGGTGCGGCACAGGGCGTTCGGCGCGTCGGAGTTGGCGCTGCCCTCGTCGCAGGCCTCTCCGATCGCGCCATCCACATAACCGTTTCCGCAGGTTTCGTCCGACCGGCAGTCCGGGCTGCAGCCGTCCCCGGCGACCAGGTTCCCGTCGTCGCAGACCTCGTCGTCATCCACCTCGCCATTGCCGCAGTACTCGACGTTGCAGCCGGCAGTGCAGCCGTCCCCCGGCAGGTTGTTGCCGTCGTCGCAGAGCTCGCCCAGGGAAAAGTCCACCGTGCCGTCACCACAGGTGGGCAGCACACAGGAGGCGCGGCACACGTTCGGCACGGTGTCGGAGTTCGCCGGTCCGTCGTCGCACTGCTCGCCGGTGTCGGTGACGCCGTCCCCGCAGCGGGCGAGCGTGCAATTGCTACGGCAGGCGTCAGGCTGGGTGTCTGAGTTCGCCGTCCCCTCGTCGCACTCCTCGATACCCTCGACGGTGCCGTTGCCGCAGCTCTGGGATTGCCCATCGCCAGCGTTGACCCCGGCGTCGTTACCATCCCCCGGACCGGAGTCATCGCCGCAGGACGGCGCAGTCAATCCGAACCAGGCCAAAAAAGCCGCGCTCAGGTAAACGCGTCGCAGATTGTACATGCTCCGACCTCCCCGTTTGGTGAACCGCGGCTGATGATATCGCAGTCCAAGACGATTGTCCCCCATCGAGACGAGCTGCCAACGGTTCGGGCCAGTGGTTGTCCACATACGCGGTGTTCGGCAGTCTGACTTTCGGAGGCCCCCAGGCACCCTCCGTCCGCATCCATGCTATTCTGGGGCGGAGCCGCACACCTCCGGACAAGCATCTCAGCGAGTATAAAGGAAGCACCGCCGATGAACAAAAGTGGACCTAGGGACAGCTTGCGACCGACCACCCGGCGTCGGTGCCGATGGCTGATGGCGCTGATCCTGATTCCGATCCTGACCGGCGGCACGTCCTGTAGTGACGAGGGGCTCAAGTCTGTGGTGTCAACGGAGGTCGCCACCGACCAGATCTCGGCGAAGCACTGGATCTATCGGCTCGGGGACGGCCATCTCGAGGCCACCTCACGGCTGCGGATTACCTGGGAGTGTCCCGAGGGGAGCGGCTGTCTCCTCGACACGCCGTTTCTGGAGCTCGTGGAGCCTGACCGGCTGAGCCTGGTGTCCGGCACGGTCACGGTGTCCTTCGAGCCCGTGGTGGAAGACGGCATCCGCCTGGTCTACGAAGCGGAGACGCCGAGCAGCACCGATGCGACCTCGGTCCGCGTCGTGCTGGAGCGCGCCACTGGCCCCGTCGAGTTCACGGCCGACTTCCCCGAGCCCTTCGAGATTCTCTCCCCGGCAGAGGGTTCGACCTTCTCCCGGCAGGAGGGCTTCCAGATGGAGGTCTCCCGGGAGCTCACCTATGTGTACATCTGGGGAGAGTGCATCGAAGACTGGCAACGCGTCAGCTGGACCCTGGGAACCCTGTACGACTTCCCCGCCGGGCCCTTCGACGCCGCGGAGGGCTACGAAGGCGAGAGCTGCGACGTCACGATCCAGGCCTACCGCTCCCAAGACGGGGTGATCGACCCGGCCGTGGATCCGGACACCAGCTCCATCGAAGCCAGCCAGAAGCGCGTCGTCCAAGTCACGCTCTCGCCGTAGCTGCTGGGAAGACAGCAGGAGCTCGGCGGCTGTCGCAACAAGAAAACTAAAAAACTAAACTCCGTCCCCTTTCCTGCTTGACAGCAATCGGAAAAAAAAGTACATCCTTAACTGGGCGGCCGGTTAAACCGTCCGGTTAAGAGGTAAGTAACCGTGAAACCTAGAGAACGCATCCTTGAAGCGGCCGACGAACTCTTCGGCGCAAATGGGTTTGATGCCACGACGACCCGAGAGATTGCCGAGGTGTCGGAGGTGAACAAGGCGCTGATTCACTACCACTTCAAGAGCAAGGAGGGGCTGCTCGGCAGCCTCCTGGATCGCTACTACGAGGAGCTGGGTCGCACGGTACAGGGCTCGCTCGCAGGGGAAGGCAGCCTGCGGGAGCGCATGCTCCGGCTGGTGGACACCTACGTAGATTTTTTGGGGGCGAATCGCAACTTCGGTCGGATCGTGCAGCGGGAGGCCTCGGGCGGCAAGCACATGGACCAGATCCGCGCGCACATGAGGCCGCTGTTCGCCCTGGGCACGCAGCTGGTGGAGAGCATCTATCCCTCCACCCGGGAGGGGGACCTCGCCGCAGCCCAGGTCTTGACCAGCTTCTACGGCATGGTCGTCGGCTACTTCACTTATGCCGACCTGCTCGAGGATCTGTTCGGCACGGATCCCATGTCGCCGGTGCAGTTCGAGGCGCGCAAGGTCCATCTGCGGCAGATGGTGAACATCACGCTAGACGCCATCGAGGCTCGGGAGTCAGGAGGTGCGCAATGAGCGCCGCGACGAGCCCAACCCGCGCCGTGTCGGATCCCGAGCGGGAGCGGA
Source organism: bacterium (assembly GCA_043825095.1). Taxonomy (GTDB): domain Bacteria; phylum Myxococcota_A; class Polyangia; order HGW-17; family JAJRWW01; genus JBDRSE01. Next base: position 39,837 of record JBDRSE010000093.1, on the reverse strand, counting down.
TCGACCGGATCCGACGCCGCTACCAGACCGGCGACTCCCACATCAGTGTGGAGCGGGCGCGGTACTACACCCAGAGCTGGAAATCGACCGTCGGTGAGCCGCGCGCCCTTCGCGTGGCAAAGGCCATGCGCCACGTTTATGCGAACATGACGCACTACCTCGATCCCGATGACCGTATCGCCGGCGCCTGGACCGAGCACTTCCTGGGCGTGCCGCTGGACATCGAGCGCGGCGTGTTCAACCTGGTGCTGGAGGCGGAGCTGACCCGGACCTCGATGGTCCTGCACCGCGGACGCGCCATCGCCAAGGGCGTTCGATACATGATCCGCAAGCGCGCCCTGGGGGACTTCATGCGCAACCAGCGCATCGCCCGGGCCAGCGGCACCCCGCCGCTGAACATGGGCCTGCAAACCATGTCCCAGCGCAAGATCAACCCCTTCGTGATCGCGGAGGAGGAGCGGCGGGAGCTGCTCGGTGAGCTGCTGCCCTGGTGGCGGGGGCGCACCATCGCGGACCGGCTCGAGGCCGCCTTGAGTGACTCCGACCTGCTGTCGGATGACATGCACGACTTTGCCGTGGCGCTGCCGGGCAACACCTCCCGGCAGGTGTCCATGCTGGCCACCTGCGCCACCATCGCCACCATTCAGGGACACGTCATCCTGGACTACGAGACCGTGCTCGAGCGCGGCCTCCGGGCGATGCACGAGGAAGTGCGTCAGGCGCGGGAAGCGCTCCCGTCGCAGCACGGACCGGAGTGGGAGTTTCTCAAGTCGGTGGAGCTCGCCCTGGACGGGGTGATGCTCTTTGCGCGGCGCCTGGCGGAGCGGATCGAGCGCACCCTCGCGGACACCGTGGATCCGCACCGGCGACAGGTGCTGGCCCAGCTCCTGGAGCGCTGCCGAAACGCTCCGCTGGAGCCGCCCCGGACATTTGCCGAGGCGGTGCAGGCCCTCTGGACCGTGAAGACCGCGGTGGAGCTCGCGCACCCCATGAACCTCCACTGCTTCGGTCGCCTCGATCAGTGCCTGATCGCCTACTACCGGCGCGACCTGGCGGCGGGCCGAACCACCGAAGAGGACGCCCGCGTTCTGCTGGAGGAGCTGCTGCTCAAGATCATGACGCAGAACGTCCGGCTGGAGTCGAACCTGCTGACCGACTACTACCATCGCTTCCTCGGCTCCTCTCCGGTGACCGTGGGCGGCCTGCGCCCCGACGGCCGGGACGGCACCAACGAGCTCACCTCGCTCTTCATCCGGGCGGCGCACCGCAGCCGGGCGGTGACCAACCTCTCGATCCGCGTGAGCGAGGAGACGCCGGACGCGGTGTTCCACGAGCTGGCCCAGTGCCTCGCCGAGGGCACCTCCAGCTACTCGCTGTTCAACGACGAGCTGACCATCGAGGCCATGAGGCGGCGGGGCTTTGCCGAGCAGGATGCGCGAAACTACGCCATCTCGGGCTGCGTGGAAGCGATCTGCCCCGGCAAGTCCAGCGGGCTGAGCGCCACCGCCCTGCTGCTCAACCGGCTGCTGGACATCACCCTGCGCAACGGCGACTCCGCGCTCATGGCGGGACGGATTCGCGGCGAGGGGCTGCGCACCGGAGATCCGGACGACTTCCAGAGCTTCGACGAGCTGCTGGCGGCGTTTCACCGTCAGGGCCGGCACTTCATCGAGAAGATCGTGGAGGGCTCCAACCTGCGGGATCGGCTCTACGCCGAGTATCTCCCGGCCCCGCACATCTCAGCGTTCCTGGACGGCTGCTTCGAACGGCGGCGGGATGTGACCCAGGGCGGCTCGCGATATGACCTGGCCGGGATCTCCATGATCAACGCCGTGGCCAACGTGGTGGACTCCCTGTGCGCGATCAAGCAGCTCGTCTTCGAGGAGCGCTCCGTCACCGTCCGCGAGCTGCTGGAGGCGCTCGATCATAACTTCCTCGGTTACGAGCAGCTCCACCGGAGGCTCAGAGACCTGCCGGGCAAGTGGGGCAACGGCGATCCGGAGACGGACCAGCTCGCCCACCGGATCATGAAGGGGCTGTTCGAGCAGACCTATCAGTACCAGACCGTGCGGGGAGGCCCCTTCGTGGTCTACCTGATCAGCATGATCACCCACACCATCGACGGCCGGCTCTCCATCGCCTCCCCTGACGGACGCCCGGCGGCCACGCCCTTTGCCGCGAGCTGCAACCCCTACAACGTGGAGCGCTTCGGGGCCACCGCTGCCATGCGATCCGTCGCGGCCCTGCCCTTCGAGGACGTGCTGGGCTGCGCGGTCAACATGAAGTTCCACCCCAGCGCCATCGGCGACACGCCCGAGACGCGGGCCAAGTGGATCGCGCTGATCCGCACCTACTTCCAGCTCGGCGGCGCTCAGCTCCAGCCCACCGCCGTGTCCGCCGAGGTGCTGCAGCAGGCGCGGGAGCGGCCGGAGGAGCACCGGGATCTGATCGTCAAGGTGGGTGGGTACTCCACGTACTTCGTGGATCTCGGCAGCGAGATCCAGGACGAGATCATCGCCCGCACCGAGCACTCGGCGCACCCGTCGCCCTCGTCGCGACAGATGGGAGCGAGTCGATAAGCCATGGGCATCGTCTTCGACATCCAGGGCTACGCGCTCTACGACGGACCGGGCATTCGCACCTGCGTGTTCCTCAAGGGCTGCCCGCTCCGCTGCCGCTGGTGCCACAACCCGGAGTCCCTCCGGGCCGAGCCGGAGCTGACCTACTGGGCTAACCGGTGCCGGGGTTGCGGTCAGTGTGTGTCGGACTGTCCCGAGCGGGCGCTCACCCAGCCGTCCCGGGGGGGGCCGGTCCTGCGCACCAAGCACCGCTGCACCGCCTGCGGGCGTTGTGAGCAGGTCTGCCCCGCCGGGGCCATGGAGCGCGTGGGCACCTCCCGGTCCGTTCGGGAGCTCGTGGAGCTGGCGCTCCGGGACAAGCCCTTCTACGACCGCTCCGGCGGCGGCGTCACCGTGAGCGGCGGGGAGCCCACCCTGCAGTCCGAGTTCCTGCTCGAGCTCCTGGCAGCGCTCCGCGCGGCCGGCGTGCACACGGCCCTCGAGACCTGCGGGCACTTTTCCCCGGAGCTCGTGGAGCCCCTGGCGGCCGTGACGGACCTGTTCCTCTTCGATCTCAAGCACCCGGACCCGGAGGCGCATCGCCGGGGAACCGGAGTGGACAACCGGCTCATCCAGGACAACTTCCAAGCCCTGGTGGCCCGGGCAGGGTGCGAGGCGGTGGAGCCGCGCATTCCGGTGATTCCCGGCTTCAACGACGACGACGAGGCCATGGCTGGCTTCGGCGCCGTGCTGCTCGCCGCCGGATACAAGGGCACGGTCACGCTGCTGCCCTACCACCGCTGGGCCGCGGGGAAATACGAACGAACCGGGCGCGCCGGCGCCTTCCACGACTGGGGCGCGCTGAGCGCCCAGGTCCAGGCACGCATCAACGACCAGCTCTCCCGGCTGGGGCAGACGCCCGTGTGGGCCGGGACGAACCAGGCAAGGAGTCACGCATGAAGGTCCTCGTCACCGGAGGAGACGGCCTGCTCGGCAGCCACCTCGTCAGACAACTCATCGAGCGCTCCTTCGAAGTGCGCGTGCTGGTCCAGCCCGGCAGCGACGCCCCCACCCTGGCGGGCCTGCCCATCGAACGGATCGCCGCGGACCTGACCGATGACGGCCCGGGCCTCGAGGAGGCCACTCGGGGATGCGACGGCGTGTTTCACTGCGCCGCCATCACGAGCCCCTTTGCGTCGTCGGACCTCACCTGGCGCGTGAACCTCGAGGGCACACGCCGGGTGCTCGACACCTGCGCGCGCCAGAAAGTCCGCCGTCTGGTGTTCGTGGGCTCGGCCAGCTCCTTCCAGTTCGGCCCCCTGGAGCGCCCCGGCGACGAGACGGGCGGCTTCCCTGCGGCCTACCGCGGGGTGCCGTACATGGAGTCCAAGCACCAGGCGATGCAGCTCGTCCAGGAACGGGCCCGTGAGGGTCTGGACGCCGTGATCGTCGCTCCCACGTTCATGCTGGGCTCCCACGACTGGCGCCCGAGCTCCGGGGAGCTGGTCCGTCAATACGTGCAGCGCGGCTTTCCGCTCGTGCCCCCGGCGGGGCGCAGCTTTGCCTACGCCGCCGATGTGGCCGCGGCCACCATCGCCGCCTTCGAGCGTGGGCGCACCGGGGAGGTCTACATCCTCGGCGGCGCCAACCTCACCTATCGGGACTTCTTCGGCCGGGTGGCCAAGCTGGCCGGTGTCGCGCCGCCCCGGGGTATCCTGCCGGAGTCGGCGCTGCGGGGCGCCGGGGCCGTCGGCTCCCTCGTCTCCGGGATCACCGGATCGGCGCAAGGATTCGACCGCACCATGGCCCGGCTGGCCCTGTGTGGAGCGTACTACAGCTCGGCCAAGGCGATCCGGGAGCTGGGCATGGCGCAGACCCCGGTGGAGGTCGGCATCCGGGACTGCCTGGCCGGCCTCCGCGAACACGGCCAGCTCCCTGCCGACGCGCGGAGCCCCTTCCTGGATCGCGTGGCGCTGGTGACCGGCGCCAGCCGCGGCGTGGGCTTCGCCACCGCCGCAGAGCTCATCCGGCGCGGGGCCAAGGTGGTGATCACCGCCCGGGGAACGGAGCGTCTCACCCGGGCGCATCAGGAGCTCGTCGCCATGGGCGGGGAGGTGGAGGCGATCACCGGGGACGTCGGGAACTGGGAGGACGCCCAGCGCATGGTGAACGCCGCCCGTGACCGCTGGGGCCGGCTGGACATCCTGGTGAGCAACGCGGGCGTCTCCATGCGGGGGCAGTTCGCCGACCTCTCGCCGGAGGTGTGCGCGCAGACCATCAACACGAACCTGCTCGGCAGCGTCTACCCGACCCGGGCCGCCATGGACCTGCTCATCCAGAGCCGCGGTCACGTGGTCCTGATATCGAGCATCGCCGGGCTCATGGGCCTGCCCGGCGCGTCGACCTACTGCGCGAGCAAGGGCGCGCTCACCGGGCTCTGCGAGTCGCTGCGCCTGGAGCTGATCCCCAAGGGAGTGCACTGCGGCATCGTGTACCTCGGGTACACCGAGCACGATCCCGAGAAGCGGATCCTCGCGGCGGACGGGTCCCTGGTGCTGCCGGGCCGACCGGCCCACCACACCCAGGCCTACGCGGCGGGGCTGATCATCAAGCTGATCGAGCAGCGTCGCAAACAGCTCATCATGACCCCCATCGGGGGGGTCGGGTACCTGGCGCACCGCTTTGCGCCCAGGTTCGTGGAGTGGGCGATTCTCAAGGCCCAGGCGAGCCAGTGGAAGGTGTTCCAGCAGTTCTCATAACGGTAGGACACGACGGCCCGCGCCGCGGGCGCGCACATCGATAACGAGGAGTCAAACAAATGGGATTCGTAAAGACCAAAGAAGAGCTCGAGCGCTACTACGCCCTCGGCGTACGCAAATTCGTCGGCGCGAAGATGACCGGCGTGATGTTCGGCGCGGAACCGGAGGTGACCGCTCCGCTGCTGCCGCCTCCGCTGGAGCAAGCCGACCTTCCCGGCGGGCTGATCTTCATCGCCGAGTACCCCGCCACCAACCTCGGGCCTGGCTACCGCGAGTCGGCGCTGTTTCTCCGCTGCCAATATCAAGGGCAAGCCGGCAACTACTGCCTCTCCATGCCCATCACCAACGAGCCGCGCATGCACAACGGCCGCGACATCTTCGGCTTTCCGAAGAAGATGGCCGACATCCACATCGAGCGGAAGGGGGATTCCGTGCACGGCTGGGTGGAACGGAACGGCGTGCGCTTTGTGGAGCTCAAGGTGGAGCTCTCGGGTACGATGCCCGAGCTCCCGCCCACCGGCCCCACCTTCCTGTTCAAGGGGATGCCCCGCATCGACCTCCAGCCCGGGTTCGACGGGCCGGTGTTTCTGGCCAGTCAGCGCACCGACGTGGAGCTGCGCAAGCTCGAGATCGGCATGGGCGAGCTGACCCTCAGACCCTCTGAGTCGGACCCCTGGGCCGAGCTCGGCGAGCCCATGCTCATGATGGCGTTCCAGATCGAGAGTGACAACACCATGCAGCCGGGGAAAATCCTCACCGAGGTCGACCCGGACGCATTTCTTCCACACTACTTCAACATGACGGATTTCTCCGCTGGGGAGCCGGAGGAGGGCACAAAATGATCGACTTCACACCCACCGAGACACAGGAGCAGATCGTCAAGACCGCGCGGGACTTCGGCCGCGAGGTGCTGCAGCCCGCAGAGAACAAGCTCGACAGGATCGCCAACCCGGACGAGGTCTTCGAGAGCAAACTTTTCTGGGACGTCATGGGCCAGGCCTTTGACCTCGGCTTTCACAAGATGGGGATGAAGGAGGAGTACGGCGGGCTCGAGCTCGATCCTCAGACCATGGGCATGGTGTGGGAGGAGCTCGGCCGGTTCGGCCCCGGCTTCGCCGCGAGCCTCATGGCCGGCGCCGTGGTGCCGCGACTCATCACCTTCCTCGCGCCCATGAACGAGGTGCTGATCAACGAGTACGTGCGCCCCTTCTGCGAGAACGACGATCCCCGGTACATCAGCGCCTGGGGCAGCAGCGAGCCCGACATCGGCTCCGACGGCAAGAACTACTCAGACCCCAAGGTGCGTCATCGCACCACCGCCACGGAGAAGGACGACTGCTACGTCATTGAGGGGACCAAGTCCAACTTCATTTCCAACGGCGGGATCGCCAAGTCCTACGTGGTGTTCGCGTGTCTGGAGCCCGAAAAGGGGATCTGCGGCTCCGGCGCCTTCATCGTGCCGGCCGACGCCCAGGGCATCACGCAAGGCAAGGCCGTGGATCGCATCGGCCTGCGCACCCTGAACCAGGCCGCCGTCTATTTCGACGACGTCCGGGTGCCCAAAGAAAACCTCCTCTTTCCCCCCGGGGACGCCTACCCTTTCCTGCACAACTCCATCATCACCGTAGGCAACCTCGGCACCGGCTACCTCGCCCTGGGCATCCTCCGTGGCGCCTTCGAGGAAGCCCTCGCCTACGCCAAAGAGCGTGTGCAGTGGGGCAAGCCCATCGCCGAGCACCAGCTCGTCGCCCAAAAACTCTTCGAGGCCCACGCCGCCATCGAGTCCATGCGCGCCCTGCTCTGGCGCGGCAGCTGGCTTTCCGCCACCTCCTTCCCCGGCGATCTCAAGACCAGCCTCACCGCCAAAATCAACGCCACCAACCTGGCCGCCCACCACACCGCAGAAATGATGCAGGTCCTCGGCGGCTACGGCCTCACCCGGGACTACACCATCGAAAAGTACACCCGCGACGCCCCCCTCCTCCGCGTCATGGACGGCACCAACGAAACCCTCATGATCAAAGCCGCCGCGCTGCTATAACCGCGTCCAGACCAACGGCCCTCCGGGCCCCAGCTCTGAATGCTCAGAGCGTCTGGATCCACTCGTGGGCCCGGGCGCAGATCCGTTTCACCGTGGGGAGGTGCATGATGATGCCCAGGTGGCCCTGGCCGTAGGTGGTGGTCAGGATGGGAGCCCGGGTCATGCGGTCCAGACCGTGCTGGATGACGCGGGGCGGTGCCAAGGTGTCCTTGCTGCCCAGGAATGCGTAAATGGGCACCCGGACGTTCCGCAACTCCTCGGTGTAGTTGATGGCCTCGTCGAAAGAGAAGAAGCTCCGCTCGCCGAGCTGAGAGCGGACGAACTGGAAGACCACCTTGGAAGACTCCTCGCAGAACACATCCTCCATCAAGAAGTACCACTCGGGGGGGGTGATCTGCTCGTAGCCCACGAAGTCCTTGATGGTGGGCAGCCGGGTGCCGAGGTTGAAGGACAGCGCCCGCAGCGTTTTGCTCACCTTGGCCAGCAGCGTGAAGAAGCGGTTCAGATCAATGGTGCGGAAGGAGAGCGGGATCGTCTGTGAGAGCACCTTGGTCAGCGCCCGGCTGGCGAGGCGTCGTGGCAGCAGGTTGGCGCCTTTGCGGATCAGATCCACCAGGACGAGATCGGGTTGTAGGTCGATGTGGCTCGGGGAGCTCAGGCTCACGATGCCGGCCACGCGCTCGTTCGGATCCGGCAGGCCCGTCCGCCCGTACAGGCGTCCAATGGTGTGGTAGGAGCCGGCGTAGAACATTGGGATCATCCCGCCCATGGAGTGACCGAAGACCACCGTGCGCTCGCCGGGGAAGCGCTCCCGGATCCAGGTGAGGGCCGTGGGGAAGTCGTGATGGATATAGTCGTCAACGGTCCAGGCCAGGTTCCGCTTATCACTCGGTGCGGTGAACCGCGAGCGACCGCGCACGTCCAGGGAGAGCACCTTGTAGCGGTATTTGAGGGCCATCTCCATGGCCAACCGATCCATGGCGGAGCGGTTGCAGAAAAAGCCCGGGATCATCAGCAGATTCACCGGGGCCCGGTTGGAGTCCCGGGGCAGGTACTGCTTGATGCTGATGGAATGGCCCCCCGAGCTGGGCACGAGGTAGCTCGTGTCCAGGCGGTACTCCCGTCGGAAGCGGTGGGAATAGGCATACAGCGACTTGACCGGGGGCAGCTCCGGAGCCTGCCGCCGGTGGAGGATGTGGTTGATGCGCGAGTTCTCCTCGATCTTCTCGATGGAGCGCCGGCCGGTGTAATAGTCCCGATCGTGGTCCAACTCGTAGGTGATGATGTTGGAGATGCCCTCGAAGAGGTTTCGAAGCTTCCAGTCCACCTGCCGTCGCTGGGGCCCGGTGATCGGGCCGTTGCGGATGCCCCAGAGCACGCCGATGGGCGTCTGCCGCACGAAGAGCGGCACCAGCCAGGCGAGCTTCATGGCCGGCGTCAGCAAGTTGATGAGCTTGGGGTGCAGACAGGGCGCGTCCCGCTGGAGATCCAGCTCCTCGATGGGGGGGGGCTGGCCCTGGGCCACCTCGATGATGGCGCGCCGGATGAGGGTGGCGGAGTAGTTGCGCTCGTCGTCCAGAGGGATGGGTTTGGTGCGGGCCACGAAGGCCTTGAACTGGCGAGGCGGCTCGTCGCTATCCACCAGCTCCCGCATGGCGTACTTGGAAGACGACACAGTGATCTTCAGCTGGTCCCCCTGGATGGCCTCGAAGACCGAGTGATTGAACACGAACCGGTCGTCCAAAAACCGCAGGGACACCACCTTGTTGACGAAGGCGTACCAGATCTTCTCCAGGAAGGACTGCAGATCCTTGGAGATGGGGGGTACGTAGATCTGTTCAGCCCGGGGACCGAACGTATCGTGGATAGAGTCCGATTCCATGGTGCGCTGGAATCAGCATACCAGGTGCGCAAAAAATATCACCCTGGGTTTCGGTCAATGGGGGAATCCCACACCCGAGGAACCCCGTTTGATCCACGATTCGCGTGTTTCTGTCTAAAAGAACTCGCGGTTCAGCCGCTGCCAGGTTTCGTCGTCGATCTGGAGGTGCAGCTCCTCCACCAGGGGGCCGCCGTCCTGCAGGACGCGGGTCGGTAAGGGCGTGGTGGAGAGGGCGGCGATCAGCCGATCCACCTCTGCGCGGAACCAGTCCCACGCCGCGCGGCCCTGCCGCAGGTGCCACACCGCGGCTTCGGGTCGGGTCGGCTTGAGCCAGGCGGCCCAACCGTCGCCATAGGGAGCATCGTTGACGCGGTGGGGCTGCACGACGAGCTGGTTGTTGACGCGGGTCACCTCACCATCCACCGGCGCCTTGACCTCCACCGTGCGGTCGCCGCGCCGAAGCCGATACAGGGGTTGACCCTGGGTAACCACCGTGCCGAGCTCGGGGAGCTCCACGCTCTCCACCGGGCCGAGGGCGCGCTGGAGCAGATCGTCCACGCCGACCTCCAGGTCCCCCTGCGCCTGCCGGCGCGCCCAGCTGTGCCCCGGGTGGAGCAGGGTCCCGGAGGGCAGGTGGAGTCCCCGATGGGACGCGATCTCCTGGCTGCCACCCGCCAACCACCGCCTGAATCCCGGGCTGACCAGCAGGGCGACAGCGGCCAACGCCATCCCGACCAGCAGGAGCGGGCGCAAGGCGAACACCAGAATCGCCATCAAAGGCACGAGCACCACCAGCGCGGCAAAGAGTCCAAACACAACGAGCCCCTGCTTGAGGTAGTCTGCTGCTTTCATCGTGTTGGTCATGGTCTCACCCTTCGCTCTTCGGACGTTTCCTGTAATCCTAGGGTGCAAAGGACGCACCAAGATCGGTCGGACGGTCCGGAACCGCCCTCGTTGGTTAGTTTTCACGTACATGGATGAATAGGCCCAATCTGCGGACGGTGATGATCGGCCGATCGAGAGAAGGCTACCGTTGAAAATTACAACAGAGTCGTTGAGACTTTCAACGGTCAAGCAATCCGGACATAACTGCTTTCAATTACTTCGATTAGTCCCCCACAGACGTCCTTCGAATGGAATAATGGCGCGCGTCATTCCCTCCTACGGCTGTCGAGCCGTTTAAAAAAACAACGATTCTGTTGGCACCGGTCACGCTCCGTTGTACGGACCCAGTGACCGCAGCTACCTGTAACACCTTATAATAAATCAGTAAATTAACGTCGACACAGAATCCTCGCCGAGTCCTCCTCGAGTTGGCACCGGACGTGCTCTGAGAAAGGCCTCGGCCGCAGTATGAGGCTCTGAGGAGGAGAGAGAGTGCAGCCCCCCGAAAAGCCGGAAGACCGTGCAGTGCCGGTCCCTTGCGTCTGGATGGCCGCAGGAGTGATCTCGTACAAGCTCTGCGACCTGGGCCACGACTGCGAGTCCTGCCCTCTGGACGCGGCCCTGACCCGGAGCCCCACGCTCCGGCACGGCGCCGGGGCACCGGCACCGAGCACGGCCTGGGTCTTTCCCGCGGGTCGACGCTACAGCCTCGCACACCTCTGGGTGCGCGAGCTCGGGGATCGGCTGCGTGTGGGTGTGGATGCCCTGGCCGCGGTGCTGCTCTCCTCGATAGAAGGCGTCGTGAAACAGGCCGCAGGGCCCCGGCTTCGGCAGGGGCAGACCGCGTGCTCGGTAAAGCTCCTCGGTGGCGAGATCGCGATCCAAACCCCTGTTTCCGGTCGACCGGCCCTGTACAACGAGGCGCTGGCGGCCCGCCCCGACCTGCTGGTGACCTCCCCGTACGACGACGGCTGGCTGTTCGAGCTCGCCCCCCCCTTTGACCGGGACGAGCTCGCCAACCTCCTGCCCGCCGAAGAGCGCGGTCGGCTGGCCCGCCTGGACATTCAGCGCTTTCAGCGTCGCGTGGCCATGCACCTGCTCCAGGGCGCAGACCGCGTGGGCGAGGCCTGCGCCGACGGTGGAGAGCTCCTCCACGACGTCCGGCAGATGCTGGGCGCCGCGCGCTTCCTGGACCTGGTCCGAGAGGCGCTCACCGCCGGCCCAACCCCGGAGTAACACGAGTACCGTTCAGCGCCTCGCGGCAGACCCGGTGTACTAGGGGTGTCCCGCGCCCGGACCGTGGAAACCGCCCCCGGAGATGTACGGCCCGTTTGTCTTCTCGGGATCGTTACGGTAGTCTCCGCAGAAACCAGGGGTGGTAGGGCGGTTCCGATGCAGCGACGGCTCGCGCCTCCACCGGGGATGAAGCGGTGCGTTTCCGACTCAGAGCGATATTCTACTCGGTCAGCCTGCGGCTGCTCCTTCGGTTGCTGGTGCTGTTCGTCCTGGTGTTCGGAGTGTATGCGGTCATCTCCCTGCGAACCAACTCGGCGCAGTGGACCCGGATGATCAACAGCAACGCCGAGCAGACCAGCGAGCTGATCCGGGACGCCACCCACTACGGCATGCTGCTCAACGAGAAGGACGTCCTACACCACACCATCCAGCAGATCGCCAAGACCCCGGGCGTGTCCGGGATCCGAATCTACGACAAGCACGGCATGGTGATGTTCTCGGCCAACAAGGCCGAGATCGGCACCAAGGTGGATCGACAGGCCGAGGCCTGCGTGATCTGTCACGACAAGGACAAGCCCCTGCGACGGGTCCCGCGCAGCAGCCGCCTGCGCATCTTTCGCGCGCCGAACGGGGAGCGCATCGCCGGGCTGATCACGCCGATCCAGAACGAGCCCGGCTGTGCCCGGATCGGCTGTCACGTCCCTCCGTCTGCGCAGTCCATCCTGGGTGTGCTCGACGTGAAGATGTCGCTCAAGCGCATCGATCAGGCGCAGAGCACCGCCCGAGCGAACGTGATCCTGCTCACCCTGCTGGTGATCCTGTTGACGGCGGTGGTGACCATCGCGTCGGTGCACCGCGTGGTCACCAAACCCGTGCGCCGGCTGCAGGAAGGCACGCAGCGCGTCGCCCGCGGAGACCTGGAGACCCGGATCGACGTCTCCTCCCGGGACGAGATGGGCCGCCTCGCGGAGGCGTTCAACACCATGACCGAGGACCTCCAGCGCGCGCGCGCCGAGCTCACCGACTGGTCGCAGACCCTGGAGCAGAAGGTGGCCAACAAGACCGACGAGCTGGGCCGGATGCAGCGCCAGGTGGTGCACATGGAGAAGATGGCCTCCCTGGGGAAGCTGTCGGCTACCGTGGCCCACGAGCTCAACAACCCCCTCGCCGGAATCCTGGTCTATGCCAAACTGGTGGAGCGGGACCTGGGGTGCGCGCCCCTGTGCGCCGAGGAGCAGGAGGAGCTCCATCGATACCTGAAGCTGATCCAAAAGGAGTCCAGCCGCTGCGGAGAGATCGTCCGCAACCTGCTGCTCTTCGCACGGCAGTCCGCCGCGGCCTTTGCGCCCGCCCACTTGAACGACATTGTCGAGCGGTGCCTGCTGCTGATGCGACACCACCTGGAAATGGCCGAGGTGACGCTGGACTGCCAACCGCTCGACGGCGACGACGAGGTGCTCTGCGACGGCGACCAGATCCAGCAGGCCCTGGTGGCCCTGGTGGTCAACGCCGCAGAGGCCATGCAGCACGTGGAGAACGCCACACTGACCATCCGGCTCAAGGACCTCGACGACTCGGTACAGATCCGCATGACGGACAACGGCTACGGCATCGCCCCCGAGGTGCAGCCTCACATCTTCGAGCCGTTCTACTCCACCAAGGAGAAAGAGAGCGGCGTTGGGCTGGGCCTGGCCGTCGTCTACGGCATCGTGCAACGCCACGGGGGGGTGATCGACGTGAACTCTGAGGTGGGAACGGGGACCACCTTCATTTGGACCCTGCGGCGCCGACCGCCGCCCGAGTCCGGTCTCGACCCGACCCTGGCCGAATCGCGCGACGCGCCGGCGGGATCGAAGGAGCGGCAGCACCGATGAAGAAAGACCAGGCCAACCTGCTGGTGGTGGACGACGAGTTCGCCGTGCGGGACTCGCTTTTCAACTGGTTTCGCAAGGACGGCTACGCGGTTCAGGCCGCCGCCAACGCCAACGAAGCGCTCAAGGCCCTGCAGGAGACCGCGTTCGACATCGTGCTGCTCGACATCCGGATGCCCGGCATGGACGGCATTGCCCTGCAGGACCACATCCACAAGCTGGACCCAGACATCGTGGTGATCATGATCACCGCCTTTGCCTCGGTGGACACCGCGGTGATGGCCCTCAAGCAGGGCGCATATGACTACGTCACCAAACCCGTCGACCCCGACGAGCTGAGTCACCTGGTGCGCCGCGCCCTGGAGCAGCGGCGGCTCAAGGCGGAAAACGTGCTGCTGCACGACACCCTCGAAGAGCTCTCCAGCTTCGCCACCATCGTGGGTGACAGCCCCCAGATGAAACAGGTCCTGGAGCTCATCCGGCTCGTCTCCCAGACCGATGCCACGGTGCTGATCCGGGGCGAGAGCGGCACGGGCAAGGAGCTGATCGCGCGGGCCATCCACGCCGGGAGCGCCCGCCGCTACTTTCCCATCGTCCCGGTGAACTGCGGGGCGCTGCCAGACACGCTCATCGAGAGCGAGCTGTTCGGCCACGAGAAAGGCGCCTTCACCGGGGCCCAGTACCGGCGCAAGGGGCGGCTCGAGATGGCCGATGGGGGAACCCTGCTGCTGGACGAGGTCGGCACCATCAGCCCCAAGACCCAGGTGGATCTGCTCCGGGTCCTGGAGACCAAGGAGTTCACGCGCATCGGCGGTCAGAAGCCGATCCGCTCTGATTTTCGGGTGATCTGCGCGACCAACGACGACCTGGAGGGCCTGGTGAAGACGGGGGGATTCCGCGAGGACCTCTTCTACCGGATCAACGTGTTCTCCATCGTGGCACCGCCCCTGCGCGAGCGCTCCACGGACATTCCGCAGCTGGTGGACCACTACCTGAAGAAGTTCGCCCAGCAGATGCACAAGCACATCACCGAGATCAGCCCCGAAGCCATGGCGCGGCTCGTCTCCCACGACTGGCCGGGCAACGTGCGAGAGCTGGCCAACGCCATCGAGCGCGCCATGGTGGTGGGCACGCCTCCCGCTATCTTGCTGGGCGATCTCCCCATTTCCGACCCGGGACGCGAGCCGCTGGTCGTGGGCGACTCCCTGGCCGAAATGGAACAGGAACACATCGCGCGGGTGCTGGACCAGCTCGGCTGGAACATCACCCGCGCGGCGGCGGTGCTCAAGATCGACCGCGTGACCCTGTACAATAAGATCAAGAAGTATGGGCTCAAGCGCGCCGACAGCGAAGACGCGTGAAACCGCACCCCGCAACGAGCCTGCGTCTGGTGCCCCTGTACCTCGGAGACCGCGCGGAGCTCCTGAGCCCGCTGGCGGCGCAGCTGTCCGAGACCTTCGGTGTCCCCGTGGAAACCCGCGCGCCCGGCTTCGATCCCGAGCTGGCCTTTGATCGCTCACGAGGGCAGTACAACTCCACGATCCTGCTCGCCCAGCTTTTGGACGAATCCCACGAAGCCGCCGGTCGCGTGCTCGGCGTGACCTCGGTGGATCTGTTCATCCCGGTGCTGACCTATGTCTTCGGAGAGGCGCAGCTCGACGGGCGCGCCGCGATGATCTCCACCTTTCGGCTCCGCAGCGAGATCTACGGGCTGCCCGCCAGCCCGGCGCTGCTCCTCGACCGCAGCATCAAGGAGGCGATCCACGAGCTGGGACACACCTTTGGGCTGCTGCACTGCCAGGCGCCTGAGTGCGTGATGCGCAGCTCCACCTACGTCGAGGACATCGACCTCAAGTCCGACCACTTCTGTCCCCGCTGCCGCGCCCAGCTCTAAGGAGTCTGTCGCGAGGCCAACCGTGATCATTGCACGAACCGAGGATTCTCCATAGACTCCAAGCGGGTAGAGGTCGCCCGGCAACCAGAGTGCCCTGGTGGGTGATCGCGTGAGCATGCAGTCCATGATCGATCCCTGGAAACGCACCGTCCGCATCCTGTTCGTTGTCCACCTGCTGACGGCCATGGCGTTCAGCCTCGTCATCCCCTTTTTGCCCTTCTACGTCAGGCAGCTCGGGGTCAAGACCTCCGGCGAGGTGGCGTTCTGGTCCGGCGTGATCTTCGCTGTGCCGGCGATCACCATGATGGTGAGCTCACCCCTGTGGGGCTGGCTGGCGGACCGGCACGGACGCAAGCTGATGCTCGTGCGCTCAACCGTGGCCGGAATGGTCATTCTGGCGCTGATGGGCTTTGCCCAGAACGTGCAGCAACTCGTGCTGCTGCGGGCGTTGCAGGGTGCGCTGAGCGGCTACATCGCGGCCTCGAACGCCCTCGTGGCAGCGACGATCCCGCGGGAGCGCGCGGGTGAGTCCTTCGGCTTCCTGCGCACCGGAAACTGGGTGGGCACCGGCCTGGGGCCGCTGTTGGGCGGCGTGCTCGGTGAGATCTTCGGATACCGTCAGTCCTTCTGGATCACCAGCGGCCTGCTTTTCGGCGCGGCGATGCTCGTGATCTTCGGCATTCAGGAGAACTTCGTCGCCCAGCAGAAGCAGAAGCATCGCGGATTCCTGGCCGCATACCGCGTCATCTTGACCACGGTAGGTTTGCCCCGGATCTTCACCATGCGTTTTTTCGACAGCCTGGGGCGCGCCATGATCATGCCCATCCTGCCCCTGTTCATGGCCTTCCTGATGGGCGGCACCAAGGGCGTGGCCACGGCCACCGGCCTCCTGTTTGGGCTGCGCGCGCTGGCCGGCTCCGCGGCTTCCATCTGGGTCGGCCGGCTCGGCGATCACATCGGGCACGGAAAGGTGGTGTCGATCGCCGCCTTGGGAATGGCGGCGCTCTATCTGCCTCAGCCCTACGTCACCGCGCCCTGGCAGTTGGTCACCCTGCAGGTGCTCACCGGAGTCGTCTCCGTGGGCGTCATCCCAGGGATCGGCGCGTTGCTCAGCCTCTATCTGCCAGAGGGATCGTCGGGGGCGAGCTTCGGTCTGGAGAGCAGCGTCGATGCCCTCGCGCGGACCGTCGGCCCTGTGATGGGCGGGGTGATTGTCGCCGGCCTCGGCTACCGAAGCCTGTTTCACATCGTGGTGGCGGCGTTTCTGGGTGTGGCACTTCTGGCCGTACCCCTGTACCATCTGGTCGGCCCGAGGAGCGACGGCAATATCCCGGCTTGAGCTGGCCCTGCCGGTAGGTGATGTCCGCTTGCTGGCCTTGGTGCGCAATGGTCAGGCAGCTCTGCCGGTATCGCTCGGCTGATCGCCCGCCCAAGCCGGCTCATTGTCCACATTGTCCTCCGTGCTCGTTGGGCTGCGTTCGCCGACGTAGGGCAACTGCTCGATTTCAAGATTTATTCCTTCCTTTGTTTGGCTTGTTGGGGTGTTTCGCCACAATGGGGCGATTCGCCTCTCCCGCTCTCGCCTCCCAAGACGATCAGGACATGAAGGAACCCTGGGGTCACGCCTACACTTTGGCGATGCCGGCGTACCCGGGCGGACCCCGCCCGCTGGCGCAGAACTTGCTGACGTGACGACTCCACGGCCTGCGCGAAAGGCCGAGGATTCAGGACTAACGACGAACCTGGCGCCCGACCATGTCCGCGATGCAGCTCTTCCAGACCCGGTACCTGAACCGCTTCATCCGCGGCGTAGAAGCCGTTGGCAACCGCCTCCCACACCCGTTCGCCCTCTTCTCCGGGTTGGCCTTCGTGGTGCTGCTGCTCTCAGCGGTGCTTTCTGTCTTGGATGTCTCGGTGACCTACACCACTGCCGGCCAGGCGGGTCAGGCGACGGCCGAAACCACCGTGTACGTCAAGAACCTCCTGGCACCAGCGGAGCTCCGGACCTTCATCGTCAAATTCGTCAAGATCTACGCCACGTTCCCGCCCCTGGCGCTGGCGATGATCATGATGCTCGGCATCGGCCTCTTCGAGCAGACGGGCCTGATCTCGGCCCTGCTCCGGCGCACGATCCTCGGCGCGCCGCCCTACATGATCACCGCGTTGCTCGCGTTCATCGGGGCCAACTCGAACATGGCCTCCGGCGCAGGGGTCATCTTCGCGCCGACCATCGGCGGCGCGCTGTTCAAGGCCGCGGGACGCAACCCTTGGCTTGGCGTCGCCACCGGCTACGCCGCCGCGACCGGGGGCTTCACGGCAAACATCCTGGTGGCAGGCACCGACGTGGTGCTTTCCGGAATCACCCAGGCAGCGGTCAGGAGCGCCCAGATGACGGCGCCGACCCACCCCATGATCAACTGGTATTTCATGATCGCCGCCACCTTCGTGGTGACCCTGGCCGTCACGCTGGTCACCGAGAAGCACCTGTCGCGGCTGCTGGAGGAGGGGCAGCCCCTCCGGCAGGATCAGCAGGCCCTCGCGAGCCACGCCTTGACCGACGATGAGAAGCGCGGCCTCCGCTGGGCCGGTGTGGCGGCGCTGGCCGTGCTCGCGCTCCTGCTGGTCGCCACGGTGCCCGACGGGGCGCTGCTCCGAAACAGCGCCGGGAAGCTCCTACCCCGGTCCCCTCTGACCTCAGGCATGGTCGCCATCCTCTTTTTCACGTTCACGGCCATTGGACTCGCGTATGGAGTCGGCGCCCGGGTCATCCACACCCATCGGGAAATTCCAATGCTGATGGAAGGTGGGCTGCGCGGGCTGAACGCGTTCCTCGTGGTGGCGCTGCCCGCCGCGATGTTCGTCTACTTCTTCGACCGGAGCAACATCGACACCGTCCTGGCGGTGAAGGGCGCCGCGCTGATCCGCGACCTCGGCCTCGGCGGCCTGCCGCTGATCCTGGCCTTCGTCGTGACCGTCTCGGCCATCAACCTGTTCGTGTCCAGCGGTTCGGCGAAGTGGATGATCCTGGCGCAGGTCTTCATCCCCATCTTCGCCGCTTCCAACCTGTCACCAGCCATGACCCAGCTCTCGTTCCGTGTAGGGGACTCGGTCACCAACGGGCTCTCGCCTCTCAAGGCCTGCATTCCAGTGCTCATCGGGCTCCTGGAGCAGTACCGCCCAAAGGACGACACGCGCTCCGTGGGCATCGGCACGGTCATCTCGCTCCAGGTGGGCTATTCCATCGCCTTGTTCGTGGGTCTCACCCTGCTGCTGGTATTCTGGTACCTGAGCGGCCTGCCCCTTGGTCCCGGGACACGCGCCACGATGTAGATCCCAGGGGGATCCGGGGTCTGGCAAAAACCGGTTATTCCCAAAAACAATGGATCCAGGGCAGTGGCAAAAAGTAGATCCAGGGCCATACCCTTGCAGAATGGCACGGTGAGGGCGGCAACTTGCGGCGATCAAGCCGATCGCTCGGTTTGCCAGGGTGGCACTTCTTGTGTGGGTCACGAGCTCGCCGCCGCCATTGCCTTCCACTGTCAACCCTAAGATCCTGTACTCATTTATATTTTTAACTCAATTCCCTCACGGCAGGCGTTCCCCAAAGGCTGGATCCCGCCGAAACCCTCGATGGCCTTCCGGTGTGGCACGCGTGTTGCTACGAGAAGCTCTCGAGGCAAGCGGTGCAATCGCCCCGTGGGGCCGAAAGGATCCGAAATGCGACAAATTGGGATTTACGGTGCGAGCGGACAGTCGGGCAAGGCGTTCTTCGCCGACCTGCTCGCCATGAACGTGAACGTGTACGGGTATGCCCGCCCCAGCAAGCACGGCCAGGCCGAGGTGGATGCCGTACACCGCCAGGGCGGGATCATCCGGGAGCAGCCCGAGGGGCCGGACGCCGTGTCGAGCCAGCTGATCCCGACCCGTCCGGATCAGTATGGCCACGACCTGGACCGGTTGGCTGAATCTTCCATGATCATCTTCTCGCACCCGTCAGTCTACCACGAGGCGACCGCGCGGGAGCTCAAGCCCTTGCTGCGAGCCCAGCGTCAACGAGTGCCGCTGGTGCTGTCTCCCTCCCGGACCATGGGCACGCCGTATCTCTGGCAGATCCTGGGCAGGGACTATCCCGTGGTGGCCTTCCAGACCTGCCCGTACGCCTGCAAGACCTTCCGGCCCGGGGCCGTGTTCGTCAAGCAACGCAAACGGGCCTGGCTCGCCTCCATCGAAGGGGACACGCCGCGCTACACCATCTCGACGCTCAAGCAGCTGTTTCCCCAGATCGTCATGAGTCGGACCGCGGCCACGACCTCCCTGGGCAACATCGGCGCGGTGTTTCATCCAGCCGCCTACCTGCTGAACCTCCCCGCCATCGAGGCGGCCCGCGCGGCCGGCCGCGACTTCTCGTTCTACATGGAGGGCATCGCCCACAACCCCGAGGTGGGGGCAGTGGTGGGCCGGATCGACCAGACGCGACTGCGCATCGCCCGCGCCCTGGGCTGCAGCGTGTTCGGGCTGGACGAGGATCCCCGGGAAGAGGAATGGTCGGCGATCATGGAGCGCGTCTGGCGGCTGTCCAACACCGAAGGGCTGGATCCGCGGGACAAGGTCAAGCTGACGGGTCGGTACCTCAAGCCGATCCACAACTCGGTGGTGTCGGCCCAGCACTGGTTGGCCTACACCTACGGCGTCCGGCGGGTCCGGGGCGAATCCCTGGCCTCAGCCATCGGCCGCACGCCGAACTACCAGGCCAAATCCTTCCCGCAGGAGCGCTACGCGCACGAGGATGTGCCCGCCGGCCTGGTGCCCCTGGAGAGCCTGGCCCGGCGTCTCGACATCGAGCACGGCGACATCAGCCACGCGATCGACCTGTACAACGAGATGGCCGGTGTGGACGCCCGCAAGACCGGGCGGAACCTGAACGGGTTCAGCACCGAGTACCTGCGCTGGTACCTGCTCGACGGCAACTCCCGGGTCAGGACGAACCGATGGCAACGGGCTGCCTCTTAGTCCCCATCGCCGACGATCCGCACACCCAGGGCCTTTTCCGGGTGGCGCGGATGGCGCGGAGGGCTGGAATTCCCACCCACGTGCTCCCCCCCGGGTCCACGGACGAGGACGTCTTTGCGAGGCTCCACGCGCTCGACTCGGCGTTCCTCGGGCTGAGCTACCGGCTCAGCCCCGAGGTGGGCGCCCGGGAGATCGAGCGCCTGCTCGTCCAGCTGGACCGGCGCGGCCTCCTGCATTGCCGTGACACAGGCCGACCGCGCAAGGTTGCCGCCGCCGGCCTCCCCGAAACCATGCACGCCCTGGAGGATCGACAGTCCGCCCTGCCCTGCCGGGTGGTCACCGTCCCCCAGGACACCGACGGGGTGCGGGGCGCCGCGCGCCTCCTACGCTTCTTCGGGGTGGACGACCGCCGGGCAGGACCGCTGCTCGCCGAGCTCCGGGTCGAGCTCTCCCCACCCCGCATCGCGCTGCTCGACGAGCTGGCGCAGGAGATCACCGCGACCGACGCCTACCGGGAAGAGCCCCCGCTGCCCGTGCCGAGCGACGCGGCGCGGGCGTCCTACGTCAGACGCATGCAGGAGTCCCCGTTCCCGCTGCTGCGCACCCACTTCGGCATCCCCGACGAGCGCATTGAGCCCACGGTGGAGGGCATTGAGCAGCTGGCCGAGGCACAGGTGATCGACGAGGTTTCGCTCGGATCCTCCGACCTGTCCCAGCGCCACTTCGGTCACCCGGAGGCATTTACGGGGCGAAAGAACGACGGCGGCGTGCCCTACCGGACGGTCGAGGACCTGGAGCGACTGGCGAACGCCACGCGGCGCGGGAACTACCCGGCCATCAAACCCTACGCGCACGTGGTGGACCTCGTGCCGTTCATCGACACCTGCCTCCGGGCCGGGATGCTCCTCGGCGGCCACCAGGCGGTCCCTCTATATTGGTTCAACGAGCTGGACGGCCGGGGGCCCATGACTGTCCGTGAGTCCATCCACGAGCACATCGCGGCCGTCCGGGAGCTCGCCGCGCGCGGGATCCCGGTGGAGATGAACGACCCGAACCAGTGGTCGTCCCGCTGGGCGCACGACACGATCATCAGCGCCGACTACGCGCTGATCACGGCCGTCATGCTCCACGCCGGCGTGCAGGACCTGGTGCTGCAGCTTCAGGTCAACAAGCCGCGAGAAACCGGCGACTACGCCGACCTGGCCAAGATGACGGCAGGGTTGGAGCTCGCCGCTGAGCTCTTGCCCGCCGCGGCGAGCGAGGGCCCGCCGCGGATCCACCGCGAGACCCGCGCCGGCATCGACGCCTTTGACCCGAACCTGGACGTGGCGCGCTACCAGCTGGCGCGGTCCACCCTGCTGCAGCTCCTCCTCGAGCCGCAGGTGATCCACCTGGTGAGCTACTGCGAGGCGCTGCACGCGGCGACGGCCGAGGACATCATCGACAGCTCCCGGCTCGTGCGCCGCTGCGTGCGGGTCTACCGCCGGCACGCCCCTGACCTGCGTCGTTTCCTGGAGGACGACGCGGTGGTGACGAGGCGTCGTCACCTCACCGGAGAGGCGACACTGCTGCTGCGCCGGATCGCTGCGCTCTGCGGCCCGACCGCTTCCCCGGAGGCGCCCTTGCGCGAGCTGGTGGACCGGCTGGCGAACCCCGCGGCCCTGGCCGCGGCGCTGGATCACGGCCTGATGGCCGCACCCGGAATCTTCCACCCGGGCTACGCCTCCGCGCGCGGAGGCGTCACCGGACCCACGGCCGGGGGCGGCATCGACTGTCTGAGCCCCGAGACCGGGCTTCCCATGAGCGAAGGCGAGCGCCTGGACCGGCTCGAGCGCGCTGCGGAGGGCGACCCGTGCTGACAATCCCGCAGTGGAAACGCACGCTGTATCT
Source organism: bacterium (assembly GCA_043825095.1). GTDB lineage: Bacteria > Myxococcota_A > Polyangia > HGW-17 > JAJRWW01 > JBDRSE01. The sequence continues at coordinate 17,811 of JBDRSE010000093.1, read as the reverse complement.
GCTGTGGATGGTCCAGTTCCTCTCCGGGCTGGCCATGACCTTGGGGCTGATCTTCGTTCCGTTCTTCCTGGTGGAAGACCCGACCCTGGGCGTAAAGAGCGCCTCGGATCGGCTGCTCTTCACCAGCCTGATCTTTGCGGGCCCCTTCTTCACGACGATCCTGGCCACTCCCTTCTGGGGCTTCATGGCGGACCGTACCGGTCGCAGACAGCAGGTCGTCCGAGCCACCCTGGGCCTCGGCGTCTGCCAGGTCCTGATGGGCTTTGCCCAGACGCCGGAGCAGCTCGTGGCGATCCGGATGCTGCAGGGAGCGGTCTCCGGCGTGGTGGCGGCCAACATGGCCCTGTTGTCGGCGAGCGCCCCGGCCGAGCAGCAGGGCCGCGCCCTGGCCCAGCTCCAGACCGCCAATCCGGCGGGGCAAATCCTCGGCCCCATCATCGGCGGCTTCCTGGCCGCAACCCTGGGGTACCGCGAGGTCTACTGGCTGCTCGGGGCCTTCGTCATGGCCACCGGGCTGCTCGCCTGGGTGCTGGTGTGCGATTCCGGCGCGGTACGCGTAACCGCGCCGTTTCGTCCGTTCCGCGGGCTGCTGGAGGCCGCCCAGCGGGCCTACCGCAGCTCGCCCCTGCGCAGCGCCTTCGCCATCCTGTTCACCGGGCAGCTGGCGTTCGCAACCGCGCAGGTGGTCTTCGCCATCTATGCCGGGAAGGTCATCGACGCCTGGGTCACCGCGGGCAACATCGCGCCCGCCTGGTGGAACCGGGGCGTCGGCTTCACGGCCCTGGCCGCGACCCTCGCAGGCCTCGCCAACTTCCTGATGCTCCCGCGTTGGGGCCAGGCACATGACCGCGGCGTAACGCACCTCACCACGTTCAGCGCCGGGTCCATCTCCGTGGTCATGCTCCTGCTTGCCTTCTGGCCGCCCTGGTGGCTGGTCCTGGCCGGGCGGGCGGGGATCGGGGCCAGCCTCGGAGGCACCGCGACCCTGCAGTACGCCACGATCACGCAGCATGTGCCCGTCCAGGACCGCGGCCAGTTCATGGGCCTGGCCACCTCGGCTCAGCATCTGGGGAGCCTGCTGGGGTTCCTGGTGGGCGGTGGGTTGGCCCAGATCTGGGGCGAGTCCGGCAACTTCGTGCTCTCGGCCATGCTCTACATCACAGTGGCGGCCGTGGCCTTGAAGGCCGTGGGACACCGGAGCCACGGAACCGCGCGGGCGCACTCCTAGGCCGCCCACAGGCCGCCCACTCCCACGACGACCTGCGCGAACGACCCATGGACTACCGACACCCCACACAACCCGCGGACACTCCGGCTCGGTTGGCTCCGCAGACGCTGCCGCCGACCTATCGCCTCACCCTCCCAGGCCCGCTGCTGGACGCGCTCGGTGACCTGAGCTGCCGCTTCGTCGCGGCGCTCCTCAAGGTTGCGCACCAGGTCGTTCACCAGCGTCGCGGCTTCCCCACCCTGGCCGAGCTCGGGCTCGCCGCGCCCCACATCGCGCTGCTGGGCGCGCAGCTCCCGGCCGCGCCCACGGATCTCCTCGTGATCGGTCGACTCGACGTGGTCACGAACGGCACCGACTACGTGGCCTACGAGCTCAACGGCGACCAACCGGGCGGCCTGGAGTACGTCAGCCTGGTCGAGGATGGGCTCACCCTGCCCGCGGACAGCTCCCTGGCGGCGACCTCACCGTACCGCTGCTACCTGGACGCGGCAATACACCACTACCAGCAACGGACGGGACGCTCGCAACCCACGGGCGTCCTGCTCCTCGGAAACCGCTACCACCTGCTCACCCGGCTGCAGGAGGCGCTCACGCGGTTTTTCTCCTGCCCCGTCCTGGTCAGCCAACAGGGCGAGGGCTGTGAATTCGACGGGGAGCACCTGTTGTGGCGCGACCCCCAAGGCGTCGCGCGACCCGTGGATCTCGTCCTGCGCAGCCCACGGGTGAACATCTACGAGCTCTGCGCCGAGCCGTTCCTCCCGGTGCGACGCGCCTGGGAAAGCGGCGCGGCGGTCCTGGTAAACCCGCCGCACTCCCGTGTCGCCGGCTGCAAGGCGCTGCTGCCGGCGCTGCGGCAGGAACACCTGCTCGACCGGGCGGACGTGACCGCCACCGAAGCCGAGGCCGTGGCCCGCCTGCTCCCCGAGGTGATCCGAGTGACCGAATCTCAACGCGCGCTCCTGCAGGGCCAGCAGGAGCGCTGGGTGCTCAAGGCCCCCCTGGGCGGCAAGGGCGACCAGGTCTACATCGGGCCCGTCACCGAGCCGGCCGTCTGGGAGGCCGTGCTCGACCAGGCCCTGGGCGCTCCGGGCTGGACCGCCTCGGCGTACCACCCCCCCTTTGATCACCAGGTGACCCTGGACGACTCGGAGCGCACCGTGCGCACCCCCGCCAGCACCGACCCCTACGTCGTGGTCGGCGAGCAGATGGCCGTGGCCGGGATCCTGAGCCGCGCCGTGATCCCCACGACCGACGACCCGGCAGAGCTCCGCAGCGTGAAGCTCAACCTCTTGGGGAAGAACACCTACCTCGGCTCCGACGGCGTGGAGCGCTCGCGCACCGTCGGCCTGGGGCGGATCCTCCGCGCCTGACACCACGCTGCCGGGGCTCCCTCGCAGACTCCGAAGATGGCAGCGCCCGCCACCCAGCTGTCGAGGTTTAGAGCTCCTCGGTGTCGATCACGCCGAAGCGGGCGTTCACCTCGATCCAGGGGAAGACGTGGCGGTCCTTGGGGAACTCGTAGATCGCCTGGGCCCGATCCCGGGCTGTGGTGACAAACTCTGTGGCGTAGTACAGCGGGGACCAGTGGTGGGTGCGCTGCACGAGGCACCCCATGTCGCAGCGCTCGAGGACGCGGCCGAAGGGACTGATGTCCCAGACCGGGTGCCCCACGGCCTCCTCGATGGTCACCTGGGTGTCGTGGTTGGTGGTCTCGATCTGCTTGGTAAGCACGTTGCTGAGCATTTCGAGCGCCTCGGGGAGCATGTCCGGTTCCACGATGCCGCGCACGATCGAGGTGGGCACGTCGCCCTTCCACTGCCCATCCCGGGACAGGGACCTGACGCCGGCGTAGGACAGGGAGTCCACGCCGCCCTGGGAGTGCACAAAGGGGCGCGAGTCGAGCAGCAGGCCGATGTTGTTCAATGCGAGATTGATCGCCTTGCTCGAAAAGACCGCCTGGTAGTGCTTGAGGAACTTGTCGCCGTCGATCATCGCCCGCAGGAACTTCCAATCCCCACAGGTGCCGTGGGCCGAGCCGTTTCCGGCGCTGAAGAGCAGATTCCGGCAGCGCAACCCCTGCGCCAGCTCCTGCTGCTCCGGGGTTCCGCCCAGCAGCATGCTCTCGGCCTTCAAGCCGTTCGCACAGCCCTGGCTATAGCCGATGTAGCCCCACGGGGTCGTGCAGCGGCGCACGGCCTCCTCGATGCGCTGGGCGTTGAACTCCAGGGAGCGCGCGGTCCGGGTGTCGGCCCGGATCAAGGCCACACCGTGCTGCTCGTCGATGCGACGAAAGGCGTCCTGGAGCTCCGTGCCGCGGGCGCCCTCGGTGATGACGCCCATGGCGCTGATGATGGTGAAGTCGTACCGCCCGGGGGGCGGATCGATGAGAAGTCGCACCAGGGGATCGGCCCGGAGCGCCTCACGGTCGTGTTCGTAGTAGTACAGCGCCCCGATGACCGCATCGATCAAGCCCTGCTCGCCGGCTGGAGGGAGGGCGCCGTGGCGCACCTCGAGCCAGTGGCGCACCTGGTCGATGTCCTCCTGGTGATTGCGCACCACCGAGCGCACCACCAGGGCCTCGTAGTTACGCGCCCAGAACGCCTTGAACCAGTCGAGCTGGAACGCCTGGGGCTCCGCCGCGCGCAGCGCACGACAGGCCTCGAACGCCTTGCCGTAGGCCTCGATGGCGGTTCGGCGGCGCGCCGGTTCGTTGCCCTTGAAGGTGCAGGCCGCTCCGGCGCGATCCGCCTCCGCGATGGCCTCGCGCGCCGCCGCCGCGAGCTTGCGATGGTCGGTCTTTTCGTGGATGGGAGGCGGCACGTCGTGCCGGGCGACCTGCAGATACTCCTTCAGCGCCAGATACGGCTCCGCCTCCGCAAGGATCAGATCCGCCGAGCGGGACAGGGCCTCGACGTGACTCTCCCGCGCCCAGCGGCCACCTGCCATGTAGTCCGCGAGTCGGGGGATCGGCACGCCCAGTCGCTCTTCGATGAGCTCCCCGAGGTCCAGGGGCTTCCGCATCCGCCCCTGCTCCATCTGGAGCAGCGCGTACAGGACTCCGGTCAGGGCCCGCGGACTTCGGCCCGCCATCTCCACGAGCACCTCCCGCAGAAACGACGACGGCTGCCGCAGCACGTAGTCCAGCAGCAACCGCTGGGTGATCTGCACCGGGCCGCCGTCCCAGATCGACGCGAGACCGGACTGCAACAACACCGCGACCTCGGCGGGGCCGAGCAGGCCGTCGGCGATCTGATACCCCTCCTCGTCCGCTGCGGGGCGGGACCTCACGCGTCGGTCACGGACCGCCTCACCGATGAAAAAGGAGATGGAGTAGGCCTGGGGCACGAACGCCATGCCCCCGTAGCTCTCCGCGATCTGCTGGACCCGATCCTTGAGCGCGCGGACCGTGCGCAGCTTGTTCAGATCGGCCGGTTGCCAGTCCGCGCGATCCGCCTGCAGAAGCGCATCGAGCTGCGCCAGGGTCAGGTACGGCGCGACCCGGGCCACGCGCGACGAAAAGCCGTCCGGCAGCGGCGCGTCCGCGCGCACGGTGTCGTTCAGCTGGGCGGCCGTTGGATAGCCGGCAAAACGCTCAACGTGTTCGGGCTGCTCGGCGAGGGGCAGCAGCTCCACCGGCGACCGGGGCGGAACCGGCTCGGTGGGCGCGAGCATGCGGCCGAGCAGCCGCAGACCTCGGTCCAGCTCGAACTCGTAGTCGTGCTCCGGGAGGTTCTCGCTGAGCAGCCGCTTCGTGGCCGAGACGTCGAGCCCGCCCCCGTCGGTCACCTGCTTGACCAGCGGGAACACGCGCTCCTCCAGCTCCGCCGTGTCCACGATCACCAGCGACAACACCCGGGCGATGGTGCGCGCCGGAATGAAGTCGCCCGCCTTGGAAATGGACTCGCGATCGAAAATCGCGCGCACACGCTTGGTAAACTCGCGCACCTTGTCCAGGAGGTCGGCGGCTCCGGGGGAGAACAGCCGCAGCGAGCCGAGCACCTTGTCCATGGCGTCGTCGTCGTCGAGGATCTCCAGCCAGCGCTCGGCTTCGGCGCCCGGGTTGATCAGCGCATTGAAGAAGCGCGCGTCATATAGCCCCCCCTCGTTGCCGGTGATGCTCACACCCCCCACCGGGCTGAGCTGCACGGTGAACATCCCCTGCCGCAGCTCCGGGACGAAGATCTCCACGGACTGCCCCCCCGCCGCGAGCACGGGAGACTCCCCGCGCAGATCCCACAGTAGCTCGAATAACGCCTGGCCGAGCCCGGTGGTGGCAAGCCTCCCCTGGGGAATCCGTCCGGTGAAGATGCTGCCTTTCGGCAGCTCCAGGCTGCGTGCCCCCAGCTCGATCCGCGCCTCGTCCAGCACCACCTTGCCCTCGGAGCCGCTGAGGTCGATCTCGATCACGGGGCCGTGGAGCGGTCCGGTCCGCGCCCTGCCGATCAGGCTGATCCGCCCGGCGGCGCGGCCTAGGAGCTCCCCGTCGTCGATGTCCAGCTCGGGAAACGCCTCCACCTGCGTTGTGCCCTCCAGAGCGATGCCGGTCTGCCCTTCGAGCACGACATCCACCCCTCCCGCCTCGGTGCGTCGGGCCCGCCCGCGGAGGCGGCCGTCCTCCAGGGTCGGCGCGAACTGCAGCACGCCGTCCTCGAGGTGACTTCCGGGCGGAATGTCCACACTGGCATCAAAGGTCACGTCCAATCGGTCCACGAGGGACTCGCCCGGTGGTTTTCCCGTCGAAAGCGCGACCTCCCCCTCCAGCTGCATCCGGTGCAGCTCCACGCGGAGCCCCGTGGTGTCGCCGGCCAGCGGGTGGCCGAGCTCCAAGGCGACGCCCAGCTCCTCCACGACGGAGCCGGGTTGGATCGTCAGGGACGCAGATACCGCCAGCTCTTCGTCGGGCCAGCGTCCATCGAACCCCGCCTCCACGCAGCACAGCACCACATCCCGCTGTTCCCGTGCGCGGATGGCAATCTGGGCTTCGGCCTTGAGCAGGTGCTCCCCGCGGCCGATCTCCAGGCCGTGCACGCCCAGGACGATGGAATCGGGCGAAAGGCTGGCGCCGAGCTTCCCCCGGAGGGCCAGCGTGCGCGGGATGCTCACCTCGGTGACTGCCCGGCCGAGGTCCGGGGTCGGGAGCTCCACCCCACAGGTCGGGAGCTGTCCCTCGAGCTCGAAATGCCCCTCCACCTCTCGTACGAGATGCGCCGCCGCCCGGGCCAACGACCGATCCTGGAGGCGCTCACTGAGCAGCGTGGCCGACGCCAATGGGTTTGCAGAAAGCAACAGCTCCAGCACCGCATGCGGCGCCGGGAGCACGGTCCGCGGCAACGCCAGATCGGAAAACCGGGTCATCATCGTTCCCGGGTAGCCGAACTCCCCGGAAAAGCGCAGCTGGAGCTGCCAGCCTCCCCGCCGCCGGACCGGTCGCATCGACACGTGGCTGAGCGACACCACGGGCAACCGCTGGGACGTGTGCTTCAGCTCCTCCCGGAGCAGCCCCGCTCCGTCCCCCAGCTCCCGCAGCAACCAGCCCGCGCGCTCGGTGACCGTGGCCTTCACCTGCTCGATCCGTTGGCCGAAGGAGGTGGAAGGAGGCGCCATCACCGACAAGCCGAACTCCAGCCGGCTCAGCCAGTCGAGCCCCATCCGTTGCGCGTTGACCGCGGCTTCGCTGCGGGCCAGCTTGACCACCTGCTCCCGCAGCACCGCCAGGTCGCGATCGTCGAAGAGCGTGTGTAGCCGCCCCAGGGTCGGCCACACATTCCGAAGCGTGACGGCCGGCTCGAAGCCGAGCTCCGCGGCTGTCACCATCGACTTGCGCTGCTCCAGATCGAGACCCCGGTTGGCCGAAATCCACGCCTGGCACACGCACCCGTCCGGCACCTCGAGCTCCAAGGGGTCGCTGTCGGTCACCGGGAAGACGTACAGCCCCGGGTTCAACGACGCCATCAGCTCGCAGTGCAGATGATCGATGAGGTCCCCGGAGACCCGCTCCCAGAGCACAGAGAGCGCCGCTGGCAGCTGCAGCGGAGTGAATTCGGGCGTGAGCTCCGGCTGCCGTTCGAGCCGGAGCAACACACGGCCGGCCTGCGTCGGGCCGTTGCCAGATCTCTGCGCAGTGGATGATTGCATACTCTCAGCCTCGTCGCGGCCCGGAGCACGTCGCCACCCGTCGCCCGAAGCCGAGCGTCGGAGCGGACGCGTCTCAGGTGATTTTCAAGAGCACGAAAAACCCAACGACCACGGCCAGCGCGGCGGCGATCGCCAGCAGCATTCGAAGGCGTCGCCTGCGCGCCCGGTCCGCCCGCTCGTTCAGCTCCGCGACGGTGGGCGGCGACGAGCCGGCGCGTTCTACCCGCGGGGCCGCTGTCTCGCCCTCAACCCGCCCCTCGGCGCCCAGGAGCTCTGTCTTTTGATCGCTCAGCGCGATGTCCTGGTGACGCTCCGAGTCGAGGATCTCGGTCTGATCGTCGGCGCGCGAAGGCGTCGCCGGAGCGGCGACGTCCGGCGGCAGCTCGTCCTCCTCGAGGATCTGCGTCTTGTCCCCCCGCAACGCCTCTGCGAACTCCTCCGCCGCAGCCTGATCCTGCTCGCTCAGAACCGGCTCGACATCCTCCCCGACCTGCTCCGGCGCCATCCATCTCATGTCGGTCGTAATCAGGGTGTCGTTCTCCAGCTCCAACTCGTCGAGTCGGGACGCCGTCTTCCCCGCAGAGGTTTGCTCCACGTCGGCCCCGCCGAGCACACCCGACACCGGTCGAAGTCGCACCGACTCGCGCTCCCGCACACCCTGCTGCCAGGCCAGCAGCGTGAGCTTTTTCCGACGCCGCTTCATGCGGTCAGAGGCTGCGGACGGCTTCGGCCCGAGCAGGGAGAGCATGAGCTCCGAGAGCACCGAGTCGGAGACGTCGTGGGCCGCGATGATCCCATCCAGCGCCTCCGCCATCTCTCCGGCCGACTGGTAGCGCCCGGCGAGATCCCGGGCCAGCCCGCGGTTCACCACCCGGACGAGATCCTCGGGCACCTCGGGGGCGAACTGCCGGGGATCGAGGATGTCTCCATGGCGGACCTTCCGCAGAATCTCGAGATCGTCCTTCCCCCAGAAGAGGCGGCGTCCGGTCAACAGCTCGTGGAGCACGATGCTGGCCGAAAACACATCCGACCGCGAATCCAAACGACGGCCCTCGGCCTGCTCCGGCGACATGTAGCCGAACTTGCCCTTGAGCACTGCGCCGACGGTTTCCGCGGACCGGATGCCATCCGCCGCCTTGACGATGCCGAAATCGAGGACCTTCACCTTCCCGTCCCGCCCCACCATGATGTTGACCAGATTGATGTCCCGATGGATGAGCCCCATGGGGCGCCCCTGCTCGTCGACCTTGCGGTGCGCGTAGTCGAGGCCGCGCAGCACGTCCCGCACGATGATCACGCCCGCCTGCCACGGGAGAGGCTGCTTGAGGCGCTGCACGTGGCGCACGTGCAGCCCCTGCAGGTGCAGGCCATCGATGTACTCCATCGCGATGAAGTGGTGGCCCTGGGCCTCCCCGTACTCGTACACCGAGACGATGTTGGGGTGGTTCAGCTGTGCCGAGAGCTTGGCCTCGTCCACGAACATCTGGATGAACCCCGGATCATCGGCGTGCGACGGCTTGACGCGCTTGATCACCACCGGCGCCGCCTCCTGGGCATCCTCGTCGGCACCGCGCTTGCGATCGGCCCGAAACACCTCGGCCATCCCGCCGGCGCCGATCAGCTCGTGGATGAGATAGTCGCCGAATTCGACAGTGCCCTCCTCGGGGGGGGGCGCGCTGGACAGTTCAGTCACCGGTTTCGCCTCGCTTCACCGCGGTTCACCAAGGCCCATTAGTCTTCCATCTCGGCCGCGCGCGCAACCGCGGCCAGATGGTCACTGTACAGGGCCGCCAGGAAACGCTCCACCCCCCGGATCGCGAGGGCGCCCCGAAGGGACGGAAAGATGTCGAAGGCGTGCTGCGCGCCGACGAGCTCGGCAAAGCAGACGGGAGCCCCCGACCGGCGCTCCAGCGCCTCGTGAAACCGACGCGCGCCGGCCACCGGGGCCAGGGAGTCCCGATCTCCATGGAGCAGCAGAAAGGGCGGCGCCGCGGCCGAGATCCGGAACCGTGGCGACGCCTCCTCGAACAGTTCGGGGGCGTCGCGAAGACGTGCCTTCAGGAATTTCGCCTCGACCAGCCGACGCATCCCGTCGTGGGGGACGTCCCCCTCCCGGTCCAGGAGATCGTAGATTCCATAGAAGGACACACAGCCTTGCACCGAGGTGTCGACGCCCTCGAAGCCGCGCTGGTACTTCGCCTGCCCCGCGGTCAGCGCCAGCAGGCTCGCCAGGTGCGCTCCCGCCGATTGTCCGGTGACGATCACGAAGCCGGGATCGATGCCATAGGCCGGTCCCTCCTCACGGATCCACCGCAGCGCCCACTTGAGATCCTCGAGCGGCTCCGGAAAGGTCGCCCCGGGGCTGAGTCGATAGTTCGCCGTCACACACACCCACCCCTGCCGCGCCAGGTGGTACATCAGTGGGAGTCCCTGCTCGCGCTTGTCGCCAATGACCCACCCCCCGCCGTGGACCTCGAGCAGGGCCGGGCTCCCGGGAACCCAGCCGCGGGAGCGGTACACGTCCAGGGCGAGTGTGCGCCCGCCGACCTCGCGGAAGGGCAGGTCCCGCAGCCGCTCCACGTCGCGCGGGCGCAGCGGCCACGGGATCAAGAGCTCGGTCAACCGCGGCCGATCCGACAGCTTCGCCGCGAGCTTCGGGGCAATCCGCTGACGGTAGCTCCGACCCAGCCCAGCCTGCAGCGCGGACTCGACGGTCGCGCGCGTGCGGTAGCTTCTCCAAGCACACACCAGCAGCCCCGCCCACCCGGACCCGAACAGGGCCGCTCCGACCCAGCCGGGCCAACCCTCCAGCGCACCGTGGAAAACCAGCATCACGAAGGCCGCGACCTGCCACAGCAGGTGATGCAGCGCAACCTCGATGGTGAGCCACCCGGCGAAGAAGCTGATCGCGGCCAGGGTCGGGGGCCGGGTTCGCGGGCGAAAGGCGTTGATCACGAACAAGCCGCACCAGAGGCTGAGCGCCAGCAAGAGCCAGGGCATCACCATCCCCCAAAGACCCGGACGCGGGGCCTTAGCTTCGAAATCTGGTGAGAAAAGCGGGCTCGCACCCCGGACGTTCCAATCAGGACCCGTCGCACGCAGCGCGGGGTTCCCGCCTGGGGGAGCTGGAACGCGATACACACAGCGTCAGGGCACCGTATTACTTGATGCTCTTGAGGATCTGCTTGGCGTAGCTGGTGTTGTAGCCACACTTCGCACAGAGGCTCAGATACTGAGCCAGGGCGGCTTTGGCGACGGCTTTCTTGCCCAGCTCGTTGCTCGCCACTCCCAGGTAGAACCAGGGGTTGGCCCGACTCGGATCGAGCTGCGTGGCTCGCGAGGCCGTGGAAACGGCCTTGCCGTTCGCACCGGAGTGCAAGGCCTGCTTGGCCTTGCCCTCGAGAATCCCGGCCAAGACCTTGCGGGCCACCGGCTCGGCCGGATCCAGCTTGAGCGCCTGCTCGGCGAGGGTCTCCGCCTTACCCACGTTCGACCTCTGGTTCTTCTGCGCCTCGGCGGCGAGTCGGGAGGCCTCTCCACCGCCGGCCGCCGGGGTCACGGGGTCCGGCGTCATCACGGCCGGGGTCATGGCGTCCGGCGTCATCGCGGCCGGAGTCATGGCGTCCGGCGTCATCGCGTCCGGCGTCATCGCGGCCGGCGTCATCGCGGCCGGGGTCATGGCGTCCGGCGTCATCGCGGTCGGTCTCATCCCGACCACTCGCATCCCGGGCTTCGGCGTGTGCGCCGCGACCTTGAGCGGCTCACCGGAGAGCACCGGATCTTCCTTGTACACCTGAGCCAGTAGCACTCGGTCGAAATTCTCCGGCCGCTTCTGGCCCTGGGTATCCCCTCCTTTGGAGTACGGGTTGAACTTACCCACGCCCCAGTAGACACCGCCCGCAGCAGCGAGAACGAGCACGATCAGCCCCACCAGCAGCTTGCGACGGCGCGCCGCCTTGGGTTGGAAATCATCCAGATCGGAGAAATCGTCGTGCGTATCATCGAACTCCTGTTCGACGCTGAAAAACTCCGTTTCCCCGCCATCTTGGATCTTGAGGCCCCGGTAGGGCGTCGTCTTCAGCAGCTCCTCGCCGCTGAGTTGCCGCATCCGCCCCGAGGGCTCCAGCCCTCCCGCCGGTGCGGGCTTCTGGGCGGCCGCAGAGTCCTGGGCCGGTTCAGGGGCCGGTGCAACGTCAGCCTTGCGCGCCTCCTTCGCCGCGGCTTCGGGGGCCGCCGGCTCGAGGGCCGGCGCCGGCTCGGGGGCCGGCGTAACGACCACCTTGGGCGCCTCCTCATGCGCCGCGAACTCGGGGGCGTTCATCCGCTCCGTCACGTCAACCTCGGTGGGCGGCGCGGAAGAGGGCCAGCTCGCTGCCGACGGCGGCGGACTCGGCGCCGTGGGCGACGGTCCGGACGATGCCGGCGGGGGACTGGGTGCCGAGGGGGGAGGAGCCGGCCGCACGGCCGGCGCTGTCATTGGACCCGGCGGCGCAGGCGCTCTCGGCTCGTCGGGGAGCTGCGGTACGGCTGGCTCGTGCATCGCCTGGGCCGGCTTGGGGGCGGTCAGCGGCGGCACGCTCACACGGGACTCGGCCGCAGCCGCCGGGGGCTGGGGCGTCTCCTCTCGGACGACCCCATCAACCACCGCGGAGCGCGGGACCGCCTTCTTCACCGTCTGAACGGCACCCAGCAGCGTGCCCGACGGAGTCACGGGCGCAACCGTCACCAATGTCGCCGCCGCGTCCGACGCGGGTGCTGCCTCGGGCTCCTCCGGTGCTGCCCTCAGCGCCTCGGGCGCTGCCTTAGGCGCCGGGGTCGGCTCCGGCTCTGGCGCTGCCAAAGCCGGTTCGGGTGCCGCCCGTTTCGTCGGGAACAACTCCTGGGTTTCGACCGCGCGACGTCGCTCGGCGGGTGGAGGCGCAGGCTCTGCCGGTGTCGGTTCGGCGATCCGGGCCCGCGCCGCACCCGACACGCTCCCCGCCACAGCGGGGGATGGAGAGACTGTCGTTTCCGCTGAAGCCAGCTGGTCGATCGCGGGCGCCGTGGCCGCTTCCAGGAGGCCGGCACGCAGCGCCGCGAGCATGACGTGTGCGCTCTGATGGCGCTTCGATTGATCCTTGGCGAGCGCCGTCTTAATCACTGCCCAGAGCGCTTCGGGGATGTCGGGCCGGAGCTCCCGTATGTCCCGCGGTGGATCCTCGAGGTGAGCCCGCATGACGTCGAACTCAGCGTCCCCGTCATAGGGCACCTGGCCGGTCAGCGCAAAGTACGCCATGATCCCCACCGCGTACAGATCCGTGCGCTCGTCAGCAAGGTGCTTCCGGATCTGTTCCGGCGCCAGATACCGGATCGACGCCAATCCCTTGGCCCCTTCATTCTCCAATCTGACGAACCGGTCGAAGCCGGTGACCTTGACGCGGTCGCCCGCATCCACGGCCACGCTGAGCGCGGTCAGTCGACCGTGGGGAAGCCCGGCGTTGTGCGCATAAGACAGCGCGTCGAGGATCTGCTCGAAGATGTTCTTAAACCGGTCCAGATCCAGCTGTGATTCGGACTGCACGAGCCCCTCGAGGGGCTGCCCACCCGGGATCTGCAGCACGGCCAGAAATCGGCTCCCCTCCTTGCGAAAGTTGTACAGCGTCAGCAGGTTGGGGTGGTCCAGCTTGGCGACGGCTCTGGCTTCGGACATGATCCGTTCGGTCGACTGCGGATCGCCGCCAAAGGGCGCCGGCATCGCCTTGATCATCGCGGGCTGCCCGGTCAGCTGATGCTTGGTCTCGTAGATCTCACCATCAGCGCCCGCCGCCACCAGGCGCACGATCTCGTAGTCGCTACAAACCACCGCACCGGGCTGCAGAATATCCGAGTCGCCCGGTGCACCTGAAGGCAGACCGGAGGCTTGAGCGGCAGGCTGAGCCGGAGGAGCTTCGACTTTGGCTGCGTCCGCGGCCTTGAGTCGTCGGCCGCAGTGCTGACAGAACAGGGCGTCGTCCGGAGAGCGGTGTCCACAGTAAGCGCAATACACGATTGATGACCCTTCCTCTAAACCGGGGTTATGACCATAGCACGACACCTGGAGGTCGTCACCCGGTGAATGCCAGTGAATCGCCATCGATAGAGACGTCCCGGAGACGACTCCCAAACCCCGGGGTAGGGGTGGATGATGGACCTGCCGACCCACCCTGCCCCTCAAGGGACGGACCGACAAAATCCACGATCGCCGGGTCCGTGTATTCCGCAGACCCGGATCCGGCAAATCCCCGCCGGACCTCGGCCAGACCGCCGCGCACCCCCGCCTTTTCACTTGACACCCTAAAACATGCTCCGTAGACTCCGAACTCGCTTTTCCATTGCAAAACCGCTCCAACGGCATCCAATTCAGGAAGCGAGGAAGCTTATGACCAAAGCTGAACTGATTGAGAAAATCTACAAAAAGAAGGGCCAGCCGGCGAACCTGACCAAGAAGGCGGTCACTGAGATCGTGGAATCCGTGTTCGACGAGATCGCCGACTACTTCGTAAAGCAGCGGATCACCAAAAGCGCGACGCCGAAGTTCACCTACCCCGGCTTCGGTACCTTCACCAAGAAGAAGCGTAACGCCCGCAAGGGTCGCAATCCTCAGACCGGCGCGCCGCTCAAGATCCCGGCCTCGGTGAGCGTTGGCTTCGCCCCGGGCGTGCAACTGAAGGGCCGGCTGAACAAGCGCGCCTAGCGTCTGTTCGGAAACACCGGACTTCCCACACTCCATCTGCAGGGGGGCTCACGGCGGCGCGATGCGTCGCACGCTCTGCTTTGTTGTGACTGCCTGCGCCCGACCGAATCCATGACTTGCTCGATCCCACCCCACCGCTTTACAATCAACGCAATGCTGCACCGGTTCCTCCTTCGCCTTGTGCTGCCGACCGTCACGCTGTGCGCGCTAACGAGCGTCCCGCAGCCGGCCCGGGCGGCGGATCCTCTGCCCGGTCGCATGCCGGGGCTTGCGCTCCCCCCGAGACTCCGTCAGCCGACGGGCACTGTCCGCGTGGGCAGCTGGGTGGAGTACTCGCTGTACGATGTGACCCAGCGCCGGCGCGTCCGGCTGCACTGGGCCCTGGTCGGCAAGATCGGAACGGGGCGCTGGTGGGAAATGACCTTCCGGGAGGCACGCAAGCCCCCGCTCCGGATCAAGACGCTGATCCAGGGGGCCGTGAGCAAACCGAGTCACATCAAGCGTGTCATCGTCCAGTCCGGGCGCGACCAGGCCCTCGAGCTGCCTGTCAAGACGGGTCAGAAGATCATGAACGTGTACCTGCGCCGCCGCCAGGGCGCCGCGATTCGAAACCTGGGAGCGGCGACGCTCGTCACCGCCGCCGGGACCTTCCAGACCCGCCACCACAGTTGGAAAGACGAGAACGGCCAGACGATCCATGAGTGGACCTCGCCGACCGCCTTCATCTGGGGGCTGGTGCGATTCCGGTCTCCACGTTTCCGCATGGAGCTGATCCGTCAGGGCCGTGGCGCCCGGTCGAAGATCCGTGGTATACCGGCGAAATGGCACCTCCCGGGACGATGAGGTTCCGCGCGATCCTCACCGCTGCGCTGCTGCTCACCCTGCGCCAGGGCGCCTGGGCGGCCCCGACACCCACCCCTTTGCTGCCCAACGTGAGTGTGCACCGGGAGGCGGAGCAGCGCTCCGCTCCGTTGGCCTACGGGGTGCTGCTCAATCCGGTGGAGTCCGGGATTTCTGCCCTCGTCAACAAGCTAGTCCTCGTGTCCCCCATCGTGCTTCTGGGGGACGGCCGGGGGGCCTGCGTGATCAACCCGCAGGTGTACGCCCTCACGAACGAAGCCATCGCCGGCGCCGGGGCGTTGGTGGGCTTCCGGGTGTTCTCCCGAGGCCGGTTCGACGGCCTCTACTTCGGAGTCAGGTTCGGAGGCGGGGTCGGCTCGCGATCGTTCAAGACCTTCATGGGGCAGATCGATGCGGGTTGGATGTGGGCGTTCGGCAAGTTTCGCCTCGGCGTCGGACTGAACGCGGGGGGCGGCTACCTCGCCCACGCGACGGATCGCGGCAGTCTCTACCTCTTCAGCCTCGATGTCTCGCTCGGCTTCGCCATGGGCCGCTTCAAGGGCCGGTAGGCCGCAGCGACACGACGAGGCGAACACTCAGCGCGGCCCGCCAGGGGGGGAAGCCCCACCGGCGCGCGCGGCGCGCGAGACACTGGCCCACGGCGGTGCGCTCCTTGACTGCCCCCACGCCCATACCGGGACGGCGTGCCGCGCTGCGGGCCCGCTGCGTCGCGCTGCGCACGCCGCCATCGGGGGCCACCAGGAGCTCCAGCGACCAGGCGCGGATGGGGCGCTGCCGAGACGAGAAGCACGACGCGAGGACCGGGATTCGGGCGCGGACCAGGGACGTCCAGGTGACGGCCGGTGGAGGCATCGCTGCGCTGGGCCAGGGTCCGGAGACGCGCGCCACGCGTCCGCGCAGCGCCGGCGGAACGGCGATCCCCGAGCCGAGGGCCGTGGAGAGCACCCGGCGCGCGGCGCGGAGCCGGCCCCGCGCGATCAACCCCTCCAGCAAGCGCGCCAGGACGACTCCGCCGTGCCGCTTGTACAGCTCCGGCGCCGCGCTGGCGAGGGTATCGATCAATCGCACCGGGCGGTCCAGGTACGAAAGGAGTCCCGGTAGGTGCCAAATCACGGACCGGCCCACGGCCGGCGTCGCCGATTGCAGCGCCCGGATCAGGCTCGTCAGTCCGCGGCGAAGCGGCTCCCCGCGCCCGCCGTCGTGGGCCAACGCCAGCGCTCGGAGGAGCAGCGCCCGCGCGTCCCCGGCGGCCGTCCCAACCTCCCGCAACGCCGCTCGCGCCTCCGCCGCCCGACCGACCGTGATCCAGAGCTGCGCCAGGTCGAGGGCATAGGCGGTCCGCGCCGCGGGTTTCCGGGTTTCCCGCAGCAGCTGACGAAACAGCTTCGCTGACGCCGCCGGCTTGAGCTTTCGAAGGTAGTGGGCCAGCCGGACGCGCGCCATCGGTGGCGCGCGAGGTGACTCCAGGACTCCCTCCAGCAGGGTCACACACTCCTGCAGGTGGGACGACACCTGCCGGCGGAGGTCGTGGATACGGGCGGCGGGCGGCGGGCGACCTTCGGCGCGGGCCGCCTTTTCGAGCGCCTGGATCCGATCGATGTGCCGATTCGCCAAGGCCCAGAGCCGCGCGGCCAGGTGTGTGATGACGCGCAAACGCGTTCGCCCGCGACTCTTGAAGGACATCCGCCGCTCCCGCCTGAGACTGCGCCGCGGCAGCGGATAGGGATCCCGAAAGCGCGGAAACGGCGGCAACCGCTCCACGCGTCGCGTTCGCTGCACCCGGCTCAGGAATCCCTCGACGCGCACCAGCACCTCTGACTTCGGCGCCTTAAGAACCGTCCGTGGCCGCCCGTTCCCCGCCGGGTGCGGCGCCCGCGACGGGCAGCCGAGCGCCGGCATGCACAGCCCGACGAGCATCGCTCGCATCGGCCTGTCGACCCGCCAGGGTCCTCGAAACCCTCGGGTCACGGCGCAATCTCCAGGAGGTACCGATGCCCCTTGCGAAGCAGCACGCGCTCCCGTCGCACCACCTTTCCCCCCAGACGCAACTCGAGCTTGTACACGCCGGCGGCGATGAGGGTCCGGGCGTTCTCGTGGGGGGGAGCGATCACGAGGCGCTTCACCGGGCCTCGAAGCGCCAGGCGCAAAACCTCCGGGGACCGATTCACCACCTGCAGCGCCGGATGTCGCAGCTGGGGATCCTTCGCGCGCTTCAGCACTCGACTCTCCGGAGCCCGGGCGCTCCGCTTGGCAGAGCCCACGCTCAGGAACACACCGGCCAGGAGCAACAGCAGTGGAACGGACCTCGACATTGAGCGGAGGATACCACGCCTGGCGACCGCGACAAAAAACCCCGGTCCGGCCCCGCGCTGACCTTTGCCATCCCCACGGGAACTGGGTACTCTACCGGAGGCAGGGAGGACCACATGACCATCAAAGTGAGCTGGTACGGACATTCCGTGACGGGAATCAAGACAGAGCAGGTCGACCTGATCATCGACCCGTTCCTCGCCGGAAACGCCAAGGCGACCATCAGCGCCGACGACGTCGAGCCGGATGTGATCGCCATCACCCACGGGCATAGCGATCACGTGGGAGACACCGTGGCCATTGCGCAGCGCACCAACGCGCTGTGCGTGGCCAACTTCGAGATCTGCAACTACCTGC
Source organism: bacterium (assembly GCA_043825095.1). Classification (GTDB taxonomy): domain Bacteria; phylum Myxococcota_A; class Polyangia; order HGW-17; family JAJRWW01; genus JBDRSE01. The sequence goes on along the minus strand of JBDRSE010000093.1, from coordinate 208 downwards.
AGGCAGAGGGCGTGCAGAACGTCCATCCGCTCCACATCGGGGGAGGATTCAACTTTCCCTGGGGACGGATCAAGCTCACCATTGCCCACCACGGCTCCAGTCTGCCCGATGGAAGCTACGGAGGAAACCCGGCCGGGCTGCTCCTCACCCTGGATGGGAAGAACATCTACCACTCCGGCGACACGGGCCTGTTCTACGACATGAAGCT
>JBDRSE010000092.1:0-31145 GCA_043825095.1 bacterium | reverse complement strand
GCGGAGCGGCGGATCTGTCAAGTCAGGCGTCAGCACTGTGCTCGTGTGGGCGTTCACGTGAGCGCAATCATCGAGCCACATGCGGTTGTCCGAGCCAATGGCCAAGCCGCATCTCCTGACCGGGCTCAGGGGATTGCTCAGGATGGGATCCACACCCCGCTGTGCCGTCTACCACGTGAACGGTCATCATTTGACGTAGGCTCAATCACGGAAAATCCGCGTTGTGTCGCGCACATCTCTTTGATATTCTGCCGGAAGATGTTCGCTGCTTCTTGACGCTCGAGCGGCGCGTCCCGAGAGCGTTCGCATTGAATGCCGCAGGGTCGTGGACGTCAAAACCAGAAAGCTGGCTGACGGTCCGGAACAAAACATGAAGAAGTTTTCGATTACGCTGTTCGTGCTCGGTACGCTGCTGCTCGCGTCGACTCCTGCGCGGGCTGATCGGGTGGATCGGCTGATCAGTCAGCTGAAGACCAACCCCAGCCCCAAGGTGCGCGTCACAGCGATTCTCACGCTGCGAAAATACGCCGACCCGCGGGTGATCAACGCGTTCATCTCCGTGTTGGGCGACTCCTCCCAGGATTCGAAGGTCCGGGGCTGGGCGGCCATGGCGCTGGGCGGTCTCCGGGTTCAAGCGGCCGTGCCGGCCCTGAAGAAGGCGGCGAAGTCGAGCGATTCGTTCCTCAAGGCCAAGGCGAGATCGGCGCTGGGAAGGCTGTGCCCCTCCCAGCTCAAGGGCAAGCGGTTCTACATCAACATGGACAAGATTCGCGCCAAGGGTGCGCTGGGAAACATAGCGCGTGGGATTGCGGTCATCCATCTGTCGCAGATCGTGGGCCGACGCGCCGACGCGGTCACCGGCTGGCCCAAGTGCCAGAAGCCATCCGAGCGCGCCCTCCGGCGGAAAGGGATGAAGGCCTTCTATCTGGATACCACGGTCAAGGTGAAAGAAACCGGCGGCAAGGTTTCGTGCCACATCAGCGTGCTGTTCACCACGTACCCCGGACAGTCCATCAAGGGCAACGCCGGCGCCCGCGCCGCGGTGCCGGGTTCGGCCAGCTCGGAGGTCGTGTCGCAGCTCATCGAGGCGCTCGTGGGGTCCATCAAGGCCGACATCAATCGTTTCTTAAACAGTCAGTAGTCGGGGCAATAAGGAAAGGGCTGGAGTATGTCAGACACAACAAAAAGCGGTGGAGGAAGACACCAGCGGAGCTGGCGGAATTTCCTCATCGATAAGGACTACCAGCTTCGCTACACCCTCATCAGCGTCGTGATCGCCGCCATCCTCTGCGGCAGCCTCGGCGCCCTTGTGATTTGGCAGACGCGCGAGGCCAACGCGGTATTCAAGCGACAGCGAAACAAGGCGACGAATCTGTTCAAACGGCAGCGGGAGGACACCTCCGCGCTCATCAGCAAGACCCGGGACGCCGCCACGCGGGACGTCAAGAAGCTCCTGGCGGTGGCGACCGACATGCTGAAGGTCCAGCTGATGGACAAGGATCCCGACATGCGGGAGTTCGCCAAGAAGGCGATGGCGGACCTGCGCAAGGACGACGCGGCCATCGTGGCGCGCCGCGCCAAAGAGGATCAGCGGCTGGGCGACCTGCGGGCCCGTGCGGACACGGAGCTCGTGTCGCAGCGCAAGGCCCAAGACAAGGAAACCATGGCCAAGAAGCGGCGCAAGGAGATCATCCTGCTGGTCGCCATCATCGCCTTCGGCATCGTCTTCCTCATCGTGATCTTCATCTACAACATCGTGATCACCCACCGGGTGGCCGGGCCGATGTACAAGATGGGGCGCTATATGGACGAGGTGCGGGACGGCAAGTACACCGAGGTGTGGAACCTGCGAAAGGGCGATCAGCTCGTGGATCTCTACGGTCGGTTTCAGGCCATGCACAACGCGGTCAAGGATCGCGAGCGGCAGGACATCGAGGCGATGGACAAGGTCCTCGCCGCCTGCGGGGAGGCGGGCGTGTCCGGCGAGGCGGTCGATGCGCTGAAAGAGCGGCTCAAAGCCAAGCGCGAGTCCGTGGGGGACGAGGCGAAGTAGAAGCTGTCGGCAGGTCCGCTCCCGGTCAACCGACCCGACCGGCGGCAACCAGTAACCCCAGGTAGATCGCGACTCCGAATAGGGTGGCCAGGACGGCGAGGATCGTGCCGGCCCACGCCAGACCCCTGCGGGAGGGGCGCTCCGAGCCCCGGCGGAGCTCCAGGATGCCGGCGGTGGCAGCGGCGAGGCCCAGGGAGACTCCCGGCCAATGTCCGGTGGGTAGGGGGATCCAGCCGACGTTGATCGAAACGGCCAACAGAGACAGGATCACGGAGACGTACGCTAACATTCGCACTTGGCCTCGGTGGCACCTTAGTGATACACGGAATCGACGCGGATGCACACACCCATGAGCGACCAGAACGAAATAACCGAACCGGACGGCGACCAGGTCGCCGGCTTCGTCGCGCTGTTGGGGGTGCCCAACGTCGGCAAGTCGACCCTGCTCAACCGAATGCTGGGCAGCAAGCTCGCCATCGTGACACCCAAGCCGCAGACGACCCGGGATCGCATCCTGGGCGTGCTCACCGGTGCGCGGGGGCAGATCGTGCTGCTGGACACACCCGGTGTACACGCCGCTGACAAGTCCCTCAATACGTACATGGTGCGTCAGGCCCTCTCGACGCTGGCCGACGCTGACGTCGCGGTGCTCGTCGTGGACGCGGCGGCCGCCACCCGGGGGCGCGGCGCCGAGGAGGACGAGCAGGACCTGGCGCGGCGTGCCGCGTCCGGGAACGTGGAGCTCATCGTCTGCCTGAACAAGATCGATCGGGTCGCCGACAAAGAGGCGTTGCTGCCGCTGATGGAGCGGTGGAGCTCGGCCCGGGCTGTGGTGCCCATCTCGGCGCTCCATGGAGATGGGGTGGAGCGGCTGCTCGAAGAGCTCTGGCCCTGTCTCCCCGTCGGGCCGGCCTACTTCAACGGGGACGAGCTCACCGACCGTTCCCTGCGGTGGCTCGCGGCGGAGACCATCCGCGAGCAGGTGTTCCTGTCCACCCGGCAAGAGGTGCCGTACTCCTCGGCGGTGAAGGTGGAGCGGTTCGTGGAGCGGGCCGACAAGGGCGATGTGGTGATCGAGGCGCTGATCTACGTGGAGCGGGACTCCCAGAAAGGGATCCTCGTCGGCCGCCGCGGGGCCAAGATCAAGGCCATCGGCATCGCCGCCCGAGAGGCGCTGTCTGCGTTCCTCGAGTGCCCGGTGCACGTGAAGCTCCGGGTGGTGGTGGCCAGCGACTGGTCGCGAAGCGCCGACGGCATGCGCCGCGTCGGGTATGAACCCTGAGGGCTCCCGTGAAACCCGTAGTTTGCATCGTCGGGCGTCCCAATGTCGGCAAGTCGACGCTGTTCAATCGACTGGTGGGACAGCGGCTGGCCATCGTGCAGGACGATCCGGGCGTCACGCGGGACCGGCTGTACGGCGCGGCAGACTGGGACGGCGAGGAGTTCGTCCTCATCGACACCGGCGGGCTCACGCCCGCGGATCCGTCCCTGCTCTCCCGCGCCATCCAAGCCCAGGCGAACGTGGCCATCGAGGAGGCGGACGCGATCGTGCTCGTGGTGGACGCCCGGGCCGGAGTCACGACCGAGGACGCCGAGGTGGCCCGGCTCCTGCGCCAGAGCGGCAAGGAGGTGCTGCTCGCGGCCAACAAGGCCGACGGAGCGAAGACGGAGCTCGAGGCGGCGGAGTTCTACGAGCTGGGACTCGGTGAGGTGTACGCCATCAGTGCCCAGCACGGGCGAAACACGGCGGACCTGCTGGACGGGCTCGTGGAAGTGCTCCGGCGGCGCGCCGCGCCGGCCGAGACGGTTCCGGAGGAGGAGGAGCGGCTCAAGCGGGTGGCCCTCGTGGGCCGGCCCAACGCGGGCAAGTCGTCCCTGGTGAATCGGCTCATCGGGGAGCAGCGGATGCTCGTGGACGCCAAGCCGGGCACGACCCGCGACCCCGTGGACTCCCTCTGGGAGGCCGCCGGGGAGCGTTTCCAGCTCATGGACACGGCCGGGATCCGGCGGAAGCGGAGCGCCGCGCTGGACATGGAGAAGATCGCCGTGCTCAAGGCCATCCGCGCCATCGAGCGCAGCCAGTTGGTCTGTCTCCTGGTGGACGCCGCCGAAGGGGCCAAGGATCAGGACGCGAAGATCGCGTCGCTGTGCGACGACGAGGGGCGGGCGCTGGTGATTGTCGCCAGCAAGACCGACCTCGTGCCCGTGGGCAGCCCGGCGTGGAAGGAGATGCTCGAGACGCTGCAGGACAAGCTGCGCTTCGTGGACTACGCGCCCGTGATCGGCCTGTCGTCCCTGGCGGGGACCGGGCTCGCCAAGCTCCCCAAGACCATCCAGCGGGTCTACGGGCAGTGGAATCGGCGCATCACCACCTCCACCCTCAACCAGTTCCTCGAGGAGGCCGTGGACGCCCACCACCCGGCGGCGCATCGTGGCCGAGAGGTGCGGCTCTACTACGTGACCCAGGTGTCGACCCGACCCCCCACCTTCGTGTTTTCGACCAACGCGCCGGACGGCGTGCGCACCGCCTACCGGCGGTATCTCAGGAACCGCGTCCGGGAGGTGTTCGGGTTCGAGGGCACGCCCCTTCGACTGCTGTTTCGGAAGCGGGGAAAAGAGAAGTGAGGCTCGCCCCCCGCCCGCCGTTTTGACGGGCGGAGGGGCGGTGGGGGAACGATTGATTGTCCGGTCAGTTGCAGTGGCCGCAGTCGGTGGTGTCCGCGATGGCCGCATCCACGCACAGGGAATCCCAATCCGTGTCGCAGCAGAAAGAGTCAGCGGCACAGATCGTGCCGGCGCAGGCCGAGCACGTGGGATCGAGCGGCGCACCGAGGTCGCACTCGCTGTGCATGCAGCCGCCGGCGCAGATGGGGTTGCACTCCGTGGCGTAGGCCGCATCCGCGGTGGACGCCACGCAGTAAGAGTCCCAGGCGCCCGAGGTGGTGTTGCAGCAGAAGGGGTCGTCGGCGCAGATGGCCGCGGTGCAGGCGTTGCACAGCTCGCTCTGGGCCTCCAGGGTGGTGTCGGTGCAGATGTCCGGCGAGCAGCCCCCGGCGGAGCCGCCGCAGGGCACGACACACTCGGTGTCCACCATGTCCACGCAGAGGGAGTCCCAGGTGTCATTGCAGCAGAAGGAGTCCACGTTGCAGATGGTCGAGGCGCAGTCGCCGCAGCTCGGATCCAGGGGCGTCCCCTCGGTGCACACGTCGTGGTCACAGGTGCCGCTGCCGCCGCCGCCGGTGGTGGTGCCGCAGGCCTGGAACGGGTTGGCGCAGGGGATGCAGACGCCGTAGCCGCTGATCACCTGCTGACAGAAGAAGTTCAGCTGCGGGGGCTCCTCGCCGAAGATGAAGCCGAGGGCCAGGTCGATGATGAACTCAGAGAAAGTGCCGCCCACGAAGAGGTCGTCCAGCAGGGGCTCGATGTCGATGGGCGCGCAGTCGGAGTCCACCTCGCAGGGCACGCAGATGCCGCACTCGACGGAGTTGATCTCGATCGTGGCGCACTTGGGCATGGGGTAGTGCACCAGGGAATCGCCGATGGTGATGGTGGCCAGGCCGAAGACGTCGATGGTGGAGGAGCCGAGCTGATCTCGAAGCAGCTGCCCAACGTCGTACTGGATGCCCGCGTTGTCCTGCACGCAGTTGGCGTCCACGGTGCAGAGCTCGGTGTACTGGTTCCAGGGGGCCGGCAGGGTCAGCCCGCCCAGGTCGGTGCAGCCGGTGGCGGGCGGCACGCACACGCCGTGGGTGGAGTTGACGGGGAGGTCACAAACCCAGGTGTCCTGGGCCGAGGCCTCGCCGCAGAACTCGCAGTCTCCGTCGACCTCGCAGGTGCCGGGCGTGGGGCCGGGCAGGCCGCACTGGGGCACGCACACGCCGTTCTGGCACTGCTCCGTGGCGGCACAGGGCCACGTGGCGGAGCACTGCGCGCACTGGTGCTGGAAGCAGGCCGTGTTGCCCTCGCAGTGGAGGCAGTCGCTGTCCTCGTCGCAGCTGCTCGGGCACGGATGGGAGCATGCGTCGTCGAGGCAGATGTCCGACGGCAGGCAGTGACTCGTGTTCGTCTCCGTGCACGCCACGCACCTGTGGGTGGTGGTGTTGCACACCTGGTTCATGGGGCTGCAGGCGAAGCAGTCCGCGTTGACGACACAATTGAAGTTGGGCACCCCCTCACTGTCCGTGGGGCAGGTGAGCCCGATGTCCACGCAGATGCCGTAGGAGGAGCACTCCTGGCCCGTGGGGCAGGTATTCGGACCGTTCGGGTCACAGGCCACGCAGCGGTTCTCATCCACCAGGCAGGTGGTCCGGCCCTCGCTGCAGGCGACGCAGTGCTCGTCCGACTCACAGTTGTTCAACAGGCAGATGTTCGACGGCGTGTTGTTGTTGTTGCTGTTGCCCTGGTTGTCGTTCGCGTTTGCGTTCTCGTTGCCGTTGTCGTTGTTGACGTTGTTGTTGCTGCCGGCAGTGGAGTCGTCGCCGCACGCCGTCAGCGCCAGGGTCGGGCTGAGAAGCAGTGTGGCGAGGGCCGCTGTCAGCAGGCGTTTCATTGAGTGTGTGGGCACGATAGCCTCCTTTTTCTGAGACAGTTCCTGTCTGCCAGTTCACTAAAGTTTCCCGAGATTATGCCAGAAACCACGGCCTTTTGAAAGGGTTGAGAGGCGCGGAGCCCTACTGACGTCGCCAGGCTAGACGAACGCCTACACCTAGGAACAGGGGGTAGCGCTCGATGTCGGGGACAAGGGCTTGATAGCGGAGCTCGAGGCCCACGGAGAAGCTGCGGCTGACCAGGTAGTCGATGCCGATGCCCACCGACATCTCACAGTTCCAGCGGAGCCCCTGACCCGCTCCGCCGAGCGCCGACACGCCCACGCTGAGGCTGATGTAGGGCACCACCTTCAGGACGTCGATGGTGTACAGGGCGCCGAAGGCGAGGGCGCCGGCAGAGAGCAGGTCGGAGTTGTCCCCGGTGACCGCGTGGGCCGAGTAGTGTCCGCTCCAGCGCACGGACCAGGAGTCCGTCAGCCCGAGGTCGATGTCGAGGTACACCGCGCCGCCGTGTCGCTCCGCGCCGTCCGCCCGGAGCACTGAGTAGGCCAGGGAGGGCGCCACCACGAGCTCGTCCTCACCTGCGCGTGCCGGTCGGCTCGCCGTCAGGAGCAGGGTCGTTGCCAGGAGCAACGCCGCCACATTCCGCCCACGCGAGATCATTCTGCACCTGTTGGTAGCATGGCCGCGCAGCACCGGCAAGCTACCTACTCTGCCGCGCGTCGCGTCGCTGGCGCTTGAAATAGCGGAACATGTCCCGACAGTTCTTGAGCACGGGCTGGCCCGTCGGCGGGCCGGCGATATCGAGCTCCTTGAGCTGTCTTCTCACCAGCCGCAGGGTCTGCGCCGACGGGTCGCCTTTGTTCGAGCAGTAGCCTGGGACGGCCTCGAGGTAGTACGGCGTGCGGGCCATCTGATAGACCTCTCGGTGGCCCACGAGGTACCGCAGCGGATACCGGAGGGCGATGTATCTCACGAGGGCGACGTTCTGCCTCAGCTGTCGCGCGGTGAGACCGCCTCGTTTGGTGCCCACGTTCTCGATCCCGATGGCGCTGTGGTTCAGACCGATGGCGTGCCGTCCGAAGCGGCGATCGTCCTTGAACAGCCGGTAGATCGTGCCGTCGCGCGCCACGAGGTAGGGCACCCCCACACCGAGGGATCCGGGGACCTGGATCCCGCGGCGGTGCCCGAGCTGCAGCGCGGTCAACGTGTTGAGGGCCGAGCGCAGCGAGAGGCTGCCCGTGTGATGCAGGACCACCAGCGTGGGACGCATCAGGTAGGCGCCGTCCGCGCGACGGCGCCACGTGTAGACGCGGTTCTTGTAGTGGCGGCGGATGTACCGGTGCTCCAGCGGGGGGCGCTTCGGGTGCGCCGGTCGGTCCACGAAGGTCAGCCCGAGCCAGCGCGCCAACGCGGCCGCACGCGATTCTCTGGCCTTGGCCGACTGGAACCAGGCCGCGTGGAGCGCGTCGGGCACGGCCGCAGCCAACCGGCACAGCTGCAGCCCGAGCCGTGTCGTGACGGGTGGGGCCGGGTCTTGGGGCCCGAGGTCGAGCAGGAGCCCCGGGGTCAGGCGAGCCAGCGGCATGGGCGCCGTCCCCGTGTCGCCGACCACGGGGACGGCGGTCCCGATGGAGCGCGACACTACGGGCGCCGCGTTGGGGTTCTTCAGCGTCGGGAGGGCGATTCGGGAGCGGCCGTGCCCGGTGCCGATTTGGAGCACCAGCGCGTGATCGGTGACCAGCCTGACCAGCCGACGGATGACGGCCGTCTGGGATCCGAGCCCACCGGGGGAGGCGAAGGTGCACTCCAACCCGCACACCGCGGCCGAGCCGCAGATCGCGATCGCCGCGGCGAGCCCCCGGCGGCGAGCGGCAGAGCCGGCGGGCCCTTCGACGTCCACGAACACTGCGCGACCGGCAGGGCCGTTCACCGCGGGAGTGCCGGCCGGGCCTGTGGCGGCGAGGAGACGCCGCTGGGCGGCAGCCAGCGTCCGGGCATCGAAGTCGGGGCGAAACCAGACACCCTTGCGGCGGAAGTGGTGACGCAGCTTCGGCGTCGGGAGCAGGGCGCCGCGCTTTGCCAGGGGTGCGACCCGCCGGATCAGCGCCTCCCAGGCCACCCGCTGATCGGTCCACGTCTCCGGTGCGGATCGCGAGGCGCGCCGCGGTGGGACGACCCTGGGCCCGGCAGCAACCCTTCGCCTCTTCGGCGCGGGGCGGTCTGCCGGCCGCGCCGCGTGGCGACGCAGAGGCGGCGCCCGATCCGCCGGGGCGGGCCCGTGCTCCGCGGGAGTGCACGCGATCAGGAGCGCGCAGCACGCCGCGGCCGGCGGGCATCGAGCGCCGAACAGGGAAACCTCCCGTCGCCGGGTCCAGACGGGGAGGCCCATCAACCGCGTTCCTTGGCTCTGGCGTCCTCGGCTGCGGCGGCCTGCTGCGCCAGCTCGTCGGCCTTTGCAACGGTTTCCAGCTTCGGCACCTCGTGCGAGTAGTAGACCCGCTGGGTCAGCGCCGTGAGGACGCTCAGTCCGGGAGGGGGGGCGCTCTTGTGGGCGAGGATGTGGTGGGTGGATTCGCCCGGAGTCCAGTACCTGACCAGCTCGGGCTCGGGCAGCAGGTGGCGGATCACGGTGGCGTAGATCTGCATCACGCGCACCCGCACCGACTGCAGGCGAATGGCCATCCCGTGCAGCTCGCCACGGTGGGGCAGCTCGATCATCAACGACTGGGGGATGAAGCCGGGCGCCGTGGCCACCAGGTTGTAGGTGCCCGGTGCCAGCTCCTTGACCTCGAACTCACCCCGCGTGTTGGTTTTCGTCGTGACGTCTTCCCGTCCGGGGGAGGCGGAGCGGAGGTACACCGTCGCGCCCGTGAGGGGCTCGGTGCGCCGCAGGTCGTAGACGGTGCCCGACACGGACAAGTGGTCCACGGCGAACAGCGAGCGGAAGGAGCGCTTGCGCCCCAGCTCGATCCCGCCGACCTCCGGCCGCCGCGCCTCCTGTCGGTCCTGCAGGCGCTGGCGCAGGGCGCGCCACGGTCGCTTCCGCACGAGCAGTACCCCGAGCAGGAACAGCACGGTGAGCGCCGCGGGGACGAGGTAGTAGGCGAGGGGGATCGGCTTGGCCGGCTCCACCGTGAGCAGCACCGGTGGGGACGTGCCCGCCTGACGCCAGGCGGTGCGCGGGACGAACTGCGCCTTGAGCACGTGCTTGCCCAGCCCCACGCGACGGAGCTCCAGCGTCCGTTCGAACCGGCCCGAGGAGCGAGTCCAGGTGATCAGCAGCGGCCGGCCGTTGCCCAGGATTCGAACGATGCCGTGCGGCACCGGGCCGCGGGCGTCCTTCACGGTGCCCGAGATCGTGACGCGGCGCCCGAGGCGCGCGGTGGACTCACTGACCTTCAGGGTCACGAACACCCGGGAGTAGAGGGCGAGTCGCTGGGTGGTGCGGGCCGCGTTGAACTGCCGGGAGGCGGCGGACCGGGCCACCAGCAGCAGCTCCCCCGGGGCGCCGAGGCTCTTCGGCGCAATTTCGAACCGCGCCGAGCCGTCGTCCCCTGTGACGCCTTCCAGCGCGCGCTCGACCCGATCTCCGCGCAGGATTTGGAGTACGATTCGGACGGCCGGGATTCCAGCGTGATGACGCGCCGAGACGGACACGATGAGGCTGCGCCCGGCGATGTCGAGCCGGGGAGGGCTTGCGATGTTCAGGCTCAGCGCCTCCTTGCTGAGGTCGACCGTCCGCGCCTCGGGTTTCGCGCGGACGTACAGCGAGTCACCGGCGAAATCGAGCTTGAGGGAGTACTCTCCGGAACGGTGAGGGAGGAAGACTTGCGCTTTCCCGCTCTTGGACGTGGTTTCCACCGCGCGGAAGACCACCGCTCCCCCGCGGGAGATCGAGAGCTTGATCTTCTTGTCCGGCACGCCTTCGTTGAGGTCGGCGTCGATGAGCTGGACCGTGAGCATCACCCCCCCCGGGACGCGCTGGATCTTCTCCACCTCGAGTCGTGTGACCCCGCGGACCGTGATCGTCGGCCCCTTTTGCGCCCGTAGGCGCGAAACCACTGGAGCTGCCAGTGGCGGCGGTGCCGTGAGACCGGTGAGCACGAGGGCGACGATCGCCGGTCCGCTCATGGGCCGCGCTCCAGGGTGTCGCGATAGCGGTCCAGCAGCTCTTGCGCCCGGGCCTGCTCGCGCTCTGGGGACCGCGGCCTTAGCGCGGCGTCAAACCCGTCCAGGAAGCGGTCCAACGCCTGCTCTCGGTGGGGAGCCTTCCGAAGAAGGCGGCGGATGTCGCGGGTGCGAGCGGTCAATCTTGCCCGTCGCTCTTCGGCGGGCAGGTCCCTCACCGACCGCTCGAGCGCGCGCAACCTTCCCAGGGGAATGCGGCGGACGAAGCCACGGCCGAAGAGTATGACGAGGGGGAACATCGCCACGGCCGAGAGGTCTGTCGGATCTCGAGTCACCTGGAAGTTGCCGAACAGTTCGAACACGTCGAGCGCCTGCATGGCTTCAATGTACAGCGTTCCCCAGGTGTCGGAAAGCTTCAGGGGAACAAACAGAATCGCCGTGAACAGGACCGCGCCGTACAGCTTGGCCATGCTCAGCGACGGGTCTGGGGTGCGCCCGCGGGTGAGTCGAAAGGCGACGTAGAGCAGGGTATCGAGCAGGGCCGTAAGGAACAGGGGGAACCAGAAGAGGCCGGAGAAGTCCGAGAGCTTTCCCGTGACCCATCCCGGCAGCCATCCCGATCCCTTGAGCAGGTGATCGTTGACGCCCAGCATCGCCATTGCCAGCAGCGGCCACGGGTGCACGAACTCTTCCACGGGAAGGCCGCCTCCACCCACGCGTTCGATGCCACCCATCCAGGTGGTGAGGCGTCGCAGAGGATTGGATCGTCGGGTCATGAGCATCTCGCCGGTGCAATGTAGGAGTAGCACGCCCCTGGAGGGCTGTGAAGCCGAGCCGCGAGGAGCGCGTGCCAGGTGCCTGACTTTTGACTCCCTGGCGTCGGACCTGGACCCGCTCCCAGAGCGGATTCCGCTCCTAAATGAGCCGGTTGATTGAACCAGATCTTGAAGTATTTTCAAGGGGTGCAGAGTTATCCACAATTGCGTTGCCTGTGGATAACTACTATGCGGAATCATTTGAGATATTCGCTTTACACAGTAAATCTGCCGTGATAGAAGATTCGGTCAAACGCACTCCAGGTGCGACATCGGTTCCGCTCCCGGCAGAGCTCCATGAGGACACGGAGCGGAAAGTTCGCCACGATCGGCGAATGGGGTAAGATTCGAAGCAGATCACCTGGGGATGTGATATGGGCCGGCCGCTATGAGAATCAAGAAGATCGATCTGGTAGGTTTCAAGTCCTTCTGCGACAAGACGTCCATTCAGTTCACCGACAACCTCACCGCCATCGTTGGACCCAACGGGTGCGGGAAGTCCAACGTCGTGGACGCGCTCCGGTGGGTGATGGGCGCCAAGTCCGCGAAGCAGCTCCGTGGTCAGACCATGGAAGACGTAATCTTCGCCGGCACGGAGAGCCGTGGGCCCATGGGCATGGCCGAGGTGACATTCACCCTGGACCTCCGCGACGGCGTCTCGCCCTCGCAGTACTCCGAGTACGACGAGGTTGCGGTGACCCGGCGACTCCACCGGGACGGCACCAGCGAGTACTTCATCCAGAAGGTGCCCGTGCGGCTGCAGGACATCCGAGAGCTCTTTTTGGGAACCGGGGTAGGGCACTACGCCTATGCGATCATCGAGCAGGGGCGGGTCGGCGAGATTGTGAGCTCGCGCCCCGAGACGCGGCGCCAGTTCATCGAGGAGGCCGCGGGAATCACCCGGTACAAGGAGAAGAAGCACAAGGCCGTGCTCAAGATGGATGCCACGCGGCAGAACCTGCTGCGGATCACGGACATCGTCACCGAGCTCGAGACCTCCATGAGACGACTGTGGCGCGCAGCAAAAAAAGCGGAGCGCTACGAGGATTGCCGCGATGAGGTCGCTGACCTGGAGAAGTGGCAGCTCGCGCAGCGGCTGCTGGAAAACCTCGGTCGCTCCGGACTGTCACGGACCGAGCTGGACGAGCTGAAGGATCTGCTGACCGAGCTGGACGCGACCATGGCAGAGCGGGAGGCCCGGGTCGCCGCAGGACGGCTGGAGCTCCGGGACCTCGAGGTGGAGCTGTCGGACCGGCACACGGAAGCCGCAGCCCTCGACAATCGGGTCAAGCTCCTGGAGGCGCAGGTCGATCACAAGCGCCGGGAGATCAGCGAGCTCAGTCGTCGAAGCGCGCTGGACGCCGCCGAGGCCCGGCGGTTGGACGAGGCCATCTGTAGGCACGAGGCCGATCTGGTCGCGACGCGCGAAGCCCTGCAAGCCATCGGACAGGAGTACACCGAGCGGCGCGAGCGTCTGCAGGAGCAGGAGCAGGCGCTCCGTCAGGCGCGCCAGTCCCAGGTCGAGCTGGACGCTCGCGTGGAGGAGCTCCGGCAGCTCTGTTCCCGGACGGATGCCCGGATCGCAGGCTTGGAGTCGGATCGACGCAGCGGCGCCTTCCGCCTCGAGGAGGCGACGGTGCGGCTGGAGCAGCTCCAGCAGGAGCAGAGCGGCTTCCGCGCGCGCCGAGAGGGGCTCGTTCCCGTGATCGAAACGCTCAGCGGCCGCGTGGCCGCGGGACAGGCGGAGAACGCGGCGCGGCACGCGCGTTCCGAGGAGCTGCTGGGGCGTCGCGGGATCTCGAAGGACCGGATCTCCCGGCTCGAGGTGGAGCTCGACACGGTGCGGGGTCAGCTGCAGCGGAACCAGTCCCGGCTGTCCTCCCTGGGAGAGATCCAGCGGCGCTACGAGGGGTTCCAGCGGGGGACCCGTGCGATCATGGAGAATATCGGGGCGGTCTCCTCACAGGAGGACATCCACGGCATCTTGGCAGACGTCGTCCAGGCGCCGGCCGAGTACGAGGCAGCCGTGGAAGCGGTGCTGGGTGAGCGGCTGGGCGCCATTCTCGTGTCGGACTCCGGTGTGAGTGTCGAGGCGGTGGAGTACCTCAAAGAGGGCAACCTGGGGCGCTCGACGTTCCTTCCGGTGAGCGCCATGCGCGAAACGGAGAGTGGATTCGAATCCCAATCGGGAGCCGGAGACACGGAGATCACGGACCCGCGGATTCGAGGCATGATTCTCGACCTGGTCAAGGTGAGCGGTGAGTTCAGCGACGTGGCGGGGCAGCTGCTGGAGGGAGTGCTCGTTGTGGACAACCTCGAGCAGGCGCTCAAGGTGTGGCACAGCCAGAAGCGGCCGCGCACCGTCGTCACCCTGGACGGCGAGGTGGTGGACCCCTTGGGCATCGTCACCGGCGGCTCGGCGGATGCCTCGGGGGCGTCTGTGCTGGCGCAGAAACGGGAGATCCGGGAGCTCGAAGACATCTGCGCGGACCTGCAGAAACACCACGATCGGCTGCACGAGGAGCTCGTGACCACCAAGCAGGACTCCCTGAAGGTGGAGCAGGAGATCGAGGAGCTGCGGCGGGCGATCCACGAGGCGGAAATGTCCCTTCTGGGCAGCTCCAAGGATCTGGATGCGTCCCGGGATCAGCTCGCCGAGTGTGAGCAGCGGCTGGCGAACGCCGTGGAGGAGGGGAACACCCTCGCGCGCTCCATCGCCGAGCTCGGCCAGCGTCGGGCGGAGTGGAGCACGGAGCTGGAGCAGCTCACCAACGAGCGGGCGGTGTCGACGGAGCAGCTGGAGCTGGGGTTCCGGGACGCGTCGGCGGACCGGCAGCGGGTCGATGCGCTCAACCACGAGGTGGGGGAGCTGAAGGTCACCGTGGCCCGGGCCGCCGAGAAGCGCAACACCAGCCAGCGCGAGCTGGCGCGGCTGGAGCAGGATCTGAAATCCGACCGGGAGCGGCTGGTGACGCTTCACAGCACGGCCGCGCTCAACGGCGAGCGCGTGACCGTGTTGGAGCGCGAGATCGCGGATGGTGACGAGGCACGGCTGAAGCTCTCCAGTGAGGCCATGGATCTCGGGGAGCGCGTGGCCGAGGAGTCCGAAGTGTGCGAGCGCCGGCGCAGTGAGCTGGACGAGCTAGAGGCCTCCTTGAAGTCGCATCGGGATCAGCGACGGGAGCTCGCGGAGCGGCGGGAAGCCGCGAAGATGAGCCTCCTGGAGCTCGCCAAGGACTGGGAGCACCTCGCCGACCGCCTCCTGGAGCGGCACCACACCACCGCGCAGGAGGTGCTGCATGACTTCCATCTACGGCCGATGTTCGATGACGAGCTGCAGAATCGGCTCGCGCGCCAGAGCAAGGTATTAGACAGCCTGCGGAACACCTATCACCCTGGGGCGCGGCAGGAATACGACGAGCTGAGTGAGCGACACTCCTTCCTGTCGGAGCAGAAGCAGGACCTGGAGGACGCGCTGGATCGGCTGGACAAGGCCATCCAGAAGATCAATCGCACGAGCCGAGCGCGCTTCCGGGCCGCCTTCGAGGGGATCAACGAGCAGTTCCAGACGGTGTTCCCGCGCCTGTTCAAGGGCGGTCGGGCGCGGCTGGAGCTCACCCAGTCCAACGACGTCCTGAACGCGGGCGTGGACATCGTCGCGCGCCCTCCGGGCAAGAAGCTGCAGTCAGTGGACCTGTTGTCCGGTGGCGAGAAGGCGCTCACCGCGGTGGCCCTGCTGTTTGCGATCTTCCGGTACAAGCCGAGCCCCTTCTGTCTACTCGACGAGGTGGACGCGCCCCTGGACGACATGAACGTGGATCGGTTCAACGAGATGGTCCGCGAGATGGCCCAAGAGACGCAGTTCGTGCTGATCACGCACAACAAGCGGACCATGGCGCTGACCGACAGCCTGTATGGTGTCACCATGGAGCAGGCCGGCTGCTCGAAGGTGGTGTCGGTGAGCTTCCGGGAGGCCAGCGAGATCGTCGACGAGGACCCCCCTGGGTCCCATCCGTCCCCCGACCCGGCCGCCTCCTCGGAAGGCGGCCCCGCCGCGGAGTCCCGGGCGGTGCCCGCGCCCCCCTCACGCCCCGTGACCCCCGAGTCCGCGGCGTCGTAGATCGGTCGTATGTGTTCACGGGGGTGCTATTTGCGGCACCTTCCGAGCGTTGCGAGGGTTCCCCCGGAGGGGGCGGAGGGGGGGAGCTGAGCCACGAAGTGGCGGATCGATCTCCGGAAGGTACGCCCCTTTGCTTGGTGCCGATTCCAGAGCGACAGATCCGCCGCTGCGCGGCTCAAGGCACCCCTCCCGTCCCCTCAAGGGGAAGCCCGCGCTGCGCGCGGGGGCGCTGTGCCGTCTACCACGTGAACGGTTACGATCGGTCACTTCACGGGGAAGGTCTTGAAGCCGTTCAGCCAGAGGTCCATCCAGCGGAAGAGTCGCTTCTTCAGCTTGTCGAGCTGTCGGGGACGGTCGTCGGCGAGGTTGTGTTTCTCCCGGGGATCCCGCGCCAGGTCGTATAGCTCGAAGAAGCTGTGCCGGACGTCGTAGATGATCTTCCAGCTCCCCACGGTCAGGGCCTTCGTGTTGGCGCCCCGGTTGCGATGTTCGGCGAAGACCTCCGGGGAGCGGAGGGGGCGGTTGGCAAAGCCGAGGTCGAGCAGGGTTTCGCCGTGCATCGGCGGCACCCGTTGATCGAAGCCGATCAGGTCCAACAAGGTCGGCACGAGGTCTACGTTCTCCACCGGAGTGTCGACGCGTCGACCGTGACCGCCGCCGCGTCCCGTGGGCACGAAGATCATCAGCGGAACCCGGGTTTCCTCCTCGTACAGCGAGTGTCCGTGGGTGCGCGTGCCGTGTTCCCCGAAGGCCTCCCCGTGGTCGGAGGCCACGGCGATGACGCTGCTTTTCAGGAGGCCCCGCGCCCGCGCATGGCCGAGGAGCGCGGCGATCTGCCGGTCGGTGTACGCGAGCTCGGAGTCGTAGCGGTCGCGGTCTGAGGAGCCGAAGTCGAGCCCCGGGTGTTTGAGGTACCGACCGTGTGGATCCCCGTAGTGCACCCAGAGGAGGAACGGCTTGTCCCGGCGGCCGTCGAGGAAGTTCTTCGCCAGGGTGGTGATGTCGGCGCCGGTGCTGAGGCTCGTCTGGTTCTGGACGGCCCCCCGGTTCCGTAGCGCGAGGGTGTTGTCGAACCGATCGAATCCCTGGGCGAAGTACCCGCGCCCCTCGCGCAGGTCGTTGATGGCGTGGGTTTCGTACCCGAATCCCCGCAGGTACGTCGCCAGGGATCGTCCGGGCACGATGGAGCGGCCCTTGATGAAAGCCGACGGATAGAGCCCCGTGAGCAGCGAGTACAGCGAGAGGTCCGTGAAGTTCCCCTGGCTGTGGGCTCGCGTGAACACCAGGGCATTCCGGGCCAGGACCTCCAGGTTGGGGGTGGTCCTGCGCTTGTAGCCGTACACGGACATGTGGTCCGGACGACACGCGTCGATGGTAATCAGCAGGATGTTGTACTTCTTGCGGGGCACCGGAAGCGCGCCCGCCTGTCGGATCCGGCCGGCCGTGCGCTGGTCGAGCCACGCCTTCAGGATCTCCGGCCGCTTCACGTCTCCTGCGACGCAGTTGCTGTCCTTTCCGTCGGAGGGCACGTCATGGGCGTCCGGGTAGCGTTGCGGATCGGAGTCGTCACAGTCCAGGCCCCCGAGCACGGCCGCATGCCCATCGCCGTCCCGATCCAGCACCGACAGCAGCGCGGCCGCGACGTGGGGCGTGAAGCGGGCGAAGCGGTGTACCTGGAAGCGCACCACCTGGAGCCCGGAGTAGCCGTGGAAACCGGCGCTGAGCACCACCGCCGCGAGACAGAGCGCCGCGAGCTGCGTGATCCGGTGCGCCAGGACCCGGTGGAGCTTCCCCCGGAGCGTGTCCGGGTCCCGCGCGACGCCCCCTTCGCCGCGGTGCAGCAGGAGCAGCAGCGTTCCCTGGAGGCACAGGAAGACGCACCCGAAGGACACCCAGCCGAGCCACCGCAGGTCCAGAATGCGGGTGAAGACCCGGGTGTACAGCAGATACCCGAGGGTGGCCGCGATCAGCAGCAGAAGCGTGGCCAGCGCGCGAATGGCCAGGTTGGGTGGAAGCAGCTTGAGGGTCGCTCGGCCGAGGAGCCAGCCCCCGATCAAGGAAACGACGGCGATCCCCCCGAGCCCCGCGAGGTGAAACATGGACATCACCGCTGCCGCCTCCCGGGGAAGCTCGAACTGGGCGTCGATGGTGAAGTGGAAGAGACGATAGCCGAAATAGAAGCCGAGCGGCAGCAGGCACACCCCCCCGGCGAGGATGGAGCTCCACCACCGCGGCGCGGCGGTGAGCCGCCCCAGGGCCTTCGGCAGGATCTTCGCTTCGATCCACGCCCCGCGCCCGAACAGAAGCCGGCGGGCTCCCGCCAGCAGCGGCCCCTGCACCAGCGCGATCAGCACGGCCGCGGTGACGAAGAACGACAGGATCGCCAGGAGGAAGAAGACGCGGGACGATCCCGAGATGGTGTAGCCGGGGTTGGACAGAACCGCGTCCACGGCTTCGAGGAGGGCGAGCACACCGGCGGTCGGCACGGCGCACAGCAGCGCCTCCCGGATCGCCCCCACCACTCCCCGCGGCGCGGAGGCCGTCTGTGCGCGAGTGGGTTGGAGATCGCTCATAATCGACGCGCATCATACCGCGGCGCTCCCGGGCCTGGGCAGAAAAAGTTGTGGTATCAGAGGCCTATCGGTCGTAGAAAGGACTGAAACTCGGGAGTGAAACATGATGAGCTCTGGAACCGGGAGGCTCCTGTCCGCGACCATGACTGTGCTTTTGGGGGCGACCGCGGTGGGGGCATGCCAGAAGCAGGACAAGCGGAAGCCGTTCACCTGTGAGCGGTTCCAGAAACGAGCCGAACGGTGCGAGAAGTACGTGCTCGAGGTGATGAAACAGCGGATTCGCGCGGAGGCGAAGACCGGCCAGCGCACGGAGGAGCAGGCGAGCTTGCAGTTCAAGATGGTGAAGCACAGGCTGCTCCGCAACATTCGCGGGGGATCTCCTCGAGAGAACTGTGAAAAGTTGGCCCGGGGGGGCGGCCGTGAGGTGCGGCGGCGGTTTTCGACGATGAAATACTGCTACCTGCGCGACAGCTGCGAGGCGTTCGCGAAGTGCGTCCTGAGGATTTGGTGAGTTTTTTTGCCCAATCCGGGGCTCTGCTCCATAGTCGGAACAATGCGAGCAGAGAATCCAGTACAGCTATCCCTCATTCCGGCGCACCTGGACTCGGTGGCGGACGAAGAACAGCTCATCGGCCTTTGGCTGGGCGGTGAGCGCTGGCTTCGGTCCCACGGCAAGCTGATCTCGGCCTTCGTCTTTTTCCATTTCCGGGACAAAGGCGAGGCGGTGATCTCGATTCGGGCCGACGATTCACGGGTGCCGCGCCGGGTACACGGGCGTTGGTGGGTGGAGAGCGACGAGCTTGTCTTGGCGCTCGGGGGGGGGGATATCCGAGCTCCCTTCTCGGTCCACAGCGGCATTCTCTACTGGGCGGATGAGATCCTGGTTCGGCGGGCCGAAGGGTCCCAGGGACCTCCTGTCCCCCGTTTCGTTCCGCCAAAACCACCTGCCGATGCGGCGGCCGATATTCCGCTCGACGTCGCCGCCCTGCAGCTCGGCGACTGAGGGCGCGCAGCACGGCGGATCAGCCGGCCGGGGCGGCGTGGGCCAAGGCTGCGGCCTGCCAGCCGGCCAGCAGCTCGCCCTCGGCGCCGAGCCCGGGGTAGGTTTCCCGAGAGGCTGCAATCAGGCCCCTTGGGCCCGGCTTCAGGGGACACAGGGTGAAACCACGGTGCGATTCCGGCAGGGCATGGAGCGCCTCCCGTGGCGCGGGGATCAGTGTTCCCGTGACGGGCGGATGCGCGCCGCCGGGCGGCTCCCGGAGGTTCGGGCTGTGGTGCCACAGCAGGTGCTCGTCCAGGAAGGGCAGCAGACTCCGCAGCCGGTCCAGGATGCGGTCCCGGTGCGCGACCAGCCCCTCCCGCGGCGCTCGGATCTGCGCGGTGCTCTGCACCGTGAGTAACACCGGCGAGCGCTCCTCGCTCGGTCGCTCGCAGCGGATCCACAGCGTCGGTCGTCGGAAGGCGGGTTCCGCGTCGCTCAGAAACAGGCACCGACCCATGGCGTCGGGGATCCCCTCCTGGCGGATCGCCAGGTTCAGCACCAGACGGTGGGCCTCGACCGGGGGCGAGGCGGTGACCTGCTTTCGCAGCCCAAAGGTGAGCCATCGAGCGTCCGCCCGTTCGACGAGCTGGGTGAGGGGAAGCGCCCAAAGGAGGGTTTCGAAGCGAACCTCGAGCTCCCGCGTCGAGAGTTCCTGGGGTCGGCCCCAGCGCGTTTGGATCCGGTAGTCCGCCGCTGGGGTGAGCCACCGTCCGCCCCCGTCGGTGAACCGGAGGCGGAGCGCGCGCAGCAGCTCGTCGACGCCGGGCGCTGCCCCCCGGAGCAGGCGCCACCACAGCCGCGCAGCGCAGCCGAGATTCACCGAGTCCGGGCGCAGGGGGAGCACCGCGGTGGAAGCGGCGAGGAGACGATCCCGGACGTCCCCCGGATCGCAGTGCCGGCGCAGCGCGCGCGTCCAGGCGGCCCACCGTTGCTCCGGCGCATCGTCGCGGCCCGAGCCTTCGGGGTCCCGCAGGGTCCAGTCCCGCAGCCAGTCCTCCATCTCACCACCGACGCCATCGAGGGTCTCCAGGAACCCGGTTGCCCCCGGGAGCTCCCGGAGGAGCTCCCGGCGGTCGCGCTCAGTGGAAATACCCAGATCCAACCGGCCTTCGGGCAGGTCGACCTGGAAGGTGGGCACCGCGTCCGGCTGGGGGGTGGTGTCCCGGTACCAGGTGTCGCCCCGGTCGGAGAGCGACGCCTCCAAGCCGAGCTGCCGGAGCACGTGCCTCACCGCGGCGCCGGCCGGCACCCGGGGCTCGGCGAGGCGGATCGGAAGGCTCGAGTCGCCCAGCTCGTAGTGGGTGTCGTCGGCGGAATCCACCACCAGCACCTCGCGCCCGGCCTGGGCGAGGGCCGTGGCGGCGACGGCGCCGGCCAGGGTCCACCCGACGACCAAGACGTCGGTCTGTTTTTTGTCCTGGGCCATGGTCGGTACCGTTTTACCACCTCCACCCGTGACGTCCAGTGACCCTGTCGCGAGGGGTGTGATCGCTACCCCTTGGTGAGTTCCCGGTAACCGTTCAGGGGGAGTAACCCCTGAATGCTATTAGCTTTTAGCGGTCAGCATTTAGCCAGAGCGACGTTTTTCGCGACTCTGGACACAGCGCCCACGAGTAACAAGCGGTCGATGCCATGGATATTCAACGATTCTTTCTTGCTAACTGCTAATCGCTAATAGCTGAACGCTTACAGTTCCCGTTTCCGGTTGCTTCGGCCCTGATTTCGTGGCGGTCACTAAACCTGTGGCTCAATCGGACTTCTTTGCCAAGGGGGGGGATCCGCCACTCCGTGGCTCAAGACCCCCTTTTCCTGTTTCCCCCAGGGGAAAACCCGCGCTGCGCGCGGGGGCGTCGGGATGTTCATTACCAAAGGGGCCGGATCACACCGTGTCGCGAGCGGAACGGGGATCCGATTTCCAATTGGGCGCGAAATGGTTTTAATGAGTGGGTCTGGTCTGTACGGCACGCGGATTGCAAACTCGTGGCAGCGCTCGCGACCCAGCGGACGCAGGGAGCCTGGGATGACAGACCGACAGAGAGGATCAGGCGCGGTGCGCGGTAGGATGTCCCGGATCAGCTCCTGGGGGCTGCTGGTGGTCGCCGGATTGCTCGCCGTCGGCTTGGCGGTGCTGGGCCTTTCGATTCGCCGGTCCATGGACGAAACGGCGGAGCAGGCCCTGGAAGGCCGCGCGCTGGAGCTCGGCCTGAGCGTGGCGGCGGCGCTGCTCATGGTTCGTCCCCAGGGACCGGACCGGCTGCAGAAGACGGTGAGCCTGCTCTTGGACGACGCGGTGCGGTCGGTCGCCGTGGTCACCCTGAATGGGCGGGTGATCGCCTCGACGGAGCCCAAGGAGGTGGGACGGCGTATCCGGAGTCGAGCCCTGCGGCGGCTGCGAAGTCAGGAGACGGTGCACGTCGTGGAGCGGATTCCCGGCAGCGCCGGGCCGACCTTCGAGGTGTGGATCATGTTGCGGCCGGGTCTGCGAGGCCGCCATTGGCGGGCGTACAAGCGCTGGTCGCGTCGGGTTCGGGAGCACGGCGGTCCCCCGCCCGAGGGATCCGACGGCCCCTCGTCCGCGGAACCCGACGGCCCTTCGTCCAGGGGACCCGAAGGGTTGCGCCGGAGAAACCCGGATGACCGTCCCCTTCGCCCGCATTCGCGCCGGGGAAGCCGCCTGCCGGGAATTCTCGGCACGTGGAAGGGGCGTCCGCCTTGGGGACGGGCGTTTTTGCGCCTGCGGGTGCAGGTCACTGACAAGCCCATCACGTCCGCGGTGGACCGGGCGCGGTGGATCCAGGTGGTGACCCTGTCGTCCGCCGGGTTGCTGCTGCTGCTGGCCCTGCTGCTGTTCGTCGCCGACCGAAAGGCAAGACGCCTCCGCGGGATCATGGAGCGGCAGCGAGCGCTGGCCGAGATGGGTGAGATGGCGGCGGTGCTGGCGCACGAGATTCGGACACCCCTGGGAGTCATCAAGGGGCATGCCCAGCTCCTCGAGGAGAAGGCGGAACCGGCTGCCCGTGACAAGCTCTCGGTGTTGGTGAGCCAGAGCGGTCGCCTGGAGCGCCTCGTGAACGCGCTGCTGGACTATGCGCGTCCTGCGCCGCCTGTGCTCAAGGACGCGGCGGCCGACGCGCTGGTGGAGCAGGCGTGCGAGCTGGTGGCCGGCGAGGCGGTGAAGCGGGAGGTGGCGCTGATCCGCGACCTCGAGCAGGGCACTGTGCGCGTCGATCCGGACCAGATCCTACAGGTCCTGCTGAATCTGCTGCGCAACGGCCTGCAGGCGTCGCCCCAGGGCTCGGCGATCACCATCCGCCTCCGGTTCCGGTCCGGCCGGATGGTGATCGAGGTGGTGGACGCCGGGGAGGGTCTGCCCGCGGACGCCCCGGCCGACATCTTTCAGCCCTTTGTCACCACCCGGCAGGAGGGCACGGGGCTCGGCCTCGCCATCTCGCGTCGGATCGCCGAGGCCCACGGCGGCAGCCTCACCGCGCGGAACGCCCCGGATCGCGGCGCGCGGTTCGTGCTCACGCTACCGCAGCGTGGACTTCGCCGAGGAGGTCTGTGATGGGACGACCGCGCGGCGAGGGGCCGCTGATTCTCATCGCGGAGGACGACGCCGGGATGCGGGACCTGCTCACGCAGATCCTGGCGGAGGACGGCTACCGGGTCGTCGCCGTGGAGGACGGGCAGCAGGCCGTGCTCCGGCTCAAGCGCGAGGAGCCCCGGGCGCTGCTCACGGATCTGAAGATGCCCCGCATGGACGGCATGGAGCTGCTCCGCTGGGTGGTGCGGGAGCGGCCGGGACTGCCGGTCGTCGTGCTGACCGCCTTTGGATCCGTGCCGGGCGCGGTGGAGGCCATGCGGCTCGGTGCCTTCGACTTTCTGTCCAAGCCGCTGCCCACGCCGGGGCATCTGCGGCAGGTCATGGAGCGGGCGCTGGCTTCCGGGCACGGGGTGGGCAGGGGAGAGCCGGTCCCCCAGGGGATCGTCTGCGAGGATCCGGCCTTCTGCCGGGTGATGGAGCTCGTGCGGGCAGTGGCGGATCGTGACACCACCGTGCTGGTGACCGGCGAGTCGGGCACCGGCAAGGAGGTGGTCGCCCGGGCCCTGCACAGCGCGAGCCCGCGCGGGTCGGGCCCGTACGTGGCGTTGAACTGCGCGGCCATCCCGGAGTCCCTGCTGGAGAGCGAGCTCTTCGGACATGACAAGGGCGCCTTCACCGGGGCGGTGTCGGGCCACCCGGGCATGTTCGAGCAGGCGGCCGGGGGCACCCTGCTCCTGGACGAGATCGGCGAGATGCAGCCGGCCCTGCAGGCCAAGCTGCTGCGCGTGCTCGAGACCCGGCGGGTCACGAGGCTCGGGGGGACGAAGGAGATTTCCGTCGACGTCCGCGTGGTGGCGGCCACCAACCGGGAGCTGGAGGCCGAGGTCGGGTCGGGCCGGTTCCGGCAAGACCTGTTCTTTCGGCTGAACGTGTTTCCCATCCGCATTCCTCCGCTCCGGGAGCGCGCCGCGGACATCCTCCCCCTGGCCCGTCATTTCCTGGCGATCCTGGGCGCGAGCCCGGGACGAACGGTCCCCACCCTGGCGGCGGACGCCGAGGCGGCCCTGCAGGCCCACCCCTGGCCGGGGAACGTGAGAGAGCTTCAGAACGCCATGGAGCGCGCCACGATCCTCGCCCCTACCGGTGAGCTGCTGCCGGAGCACCTCGGCCTCTCGACCGTTGGCGGCGCCGTCCCGGCCGGAGACGCCCCCGGCGCGCGATCGACGCCTCCCGGCGCTGACTCCGGCCTCACGCTCAAGGACCTCGAGAGGCGCGCCATCGTCGAGGCCCTCGCCGTCACGGGCGGCAACCGACGCAAGGCGGCCAAGCGGCTCGGAATCGCCCTGCGAACCCTGCAGTACAAGCTCAAGGAATACGAAATCTCGTAGCATCGAAGGGGAGCACGTCGAGCGCTGGGGTGCAGATGTTGCACCTGGTGTGAACACGGGCGTGTGCAGGATTTGCACCTACAGGGCTCCGAGGCGGTGAGCCGGGCGGCAGTTGCGGGCCTTTCGAGACTGGCACATCGCTTGCAAAGACCAGTGCTGCGAACATTGAAAAGGAGGTATCGCAATGAAGAAATCGAATTCGAGCTCCCGTGGAGTGTTCAGGATTTCCAGCGCCGTGGCGCTGGCGATCGGCTCCGTTTCACTGCTCGCCGTGCCGTCCCTGGCGAGCGCCCAGCCCTTTGGTCAAGGAGGTGGGCACGGCTTTGGAAAGCGCGGTCGGGGCGGCAGGGGCGGCCCCGGCATGCTGATGCGCGGCGACCTGAAGCGCGTGCAGAAGCGGCTCGGGCTCAGCCCCGCGCAGGTCCAGCAACTCAAGCTGCTGAGGCAGCAGAACAAGGGCGCGCTGGCCGCGCTGCGCCTGAAGATGATGCGGCTGCAGGCCAAGATGAAGGTCGAGTGGCTGGCGGACAAACCCGACGCCATCAAGCTCCGCAAGCTGCACAGTCAGAAGCTCAAGGTCAAGGCCGAGATGGCCCAGAAGCGGTTCAACATCCGCGTCAAGATCAGCCAGATCCTCACGCCCTCCCAGCGCCTGAAGCTCCGGGCGGGGAAACACCGCGGCCGCCGGTTCGCTCAGAAGCACCAGCGGCGACGCGGATTCAAGCGCGGAGGATTCGGCTTCTAGCTCCCCACCCCAGCTCCACCAACAATCCGCCCGCCGGATCGCTCCGGCGGGCGCCTTCCGTTTTGGCCGTACGCGGTCACTGGGGCAGGGCGGGGGCTGGGGCCGGGGAGGGGTAGAGACTCGCCCAGGTGGGCTCGTCTTTCACCGTGCCCGAGAGCGTGTTGTCATCCCCGATGGTGGGCTCGGATCCCTCGTTCATGATGACGCTGTTCTCTCCACCGCTCACCACGGATCGGGCCAGAGTGCCCCGGGCCTGGTAGTAGAGAATGCCCGCCAGCTTGGCGTCCTGGATGACGCAGTCATTCACGTGGAAGGTGGTCATGCCCGGGCCCGGTAGTCGCGCTAGGCCCTCGATCTGGATGCCGTATCCGAACCGCCCGTCGAGCGGTTGCTCGGAGACCTGGCGGATCACACTGGTGCCCATGAGCCCATCGACGTCCTGCGTCGCCACGCCGGCGTTGTGACTCGTCTCCACCAGGCAGGAGGTCAGCTGCAGGGTCCCGCACTCGCCGGTGTCTTCATCGCACAGGGCCCAGATGCCCTGGCCGTACTCGTTGCTCCACGATCCGAGCGCGTTGGGCTCGGTGTTCCGCACGGTCACGCCCTCCAGCTGGGCCGGGACTCCGGCAATGAAGATCCCGGCGTTCTGGCTGCCGTGGACCAGGCTGCTCAGAACACTCAGGTTGCCGCAGGCGAGCTCTCCGGAGTCGCATTCGACGTCGATCCCGCGGCCGTACCGATCATCGCCCTCCTGCGGGAGGGTGTCGCGCACCTCCGTGGCTGTCACGATGGTGTTTCTGCCAAAGGCGATGATGCCCACGGTTCTGTTTTGTGAAACCAGACTGTTGTTGACGGTCAAGCCGCCGCAGCGGGACAGCTCGAGGTCACACTGCGCGACGATCCCGGCCCCGCCGGTTCCGTCACTTTCTTGCGGGAGATTGTCGCGCACCAGGGCGCCGGAAATCGTGGTTTGTCCCCCTTCGTTGAAGAGGCCAGCGTACCGGTTGCCCGAAACCGTGCTGTCCGTGACGCTGAGGCTCCCGCAGACAGAGTGCTCGCGCTGGCACTGCGCCGCGATCCCCATACCGCCTGCCCCGTCGCTCAGCTGCGGCAGGGTGTCGCTCACAAAGGTCCCGGTCACCGTCGTCTCTACGCCAGCCGTGAAGATGCCCATGTACCGGTTGCCCGACACTACGCTGCTCGTGACGTCGAGGCTGCCGCAGGTGGGCCCTTCATCAAAGCACTCGGCGTAGATTCCCTCCCCCTCGACGTCACCGCTCCGCGGCAGGGTGTCGCGGATCACCGAGGACGTCACCACAGTGTCCACGCCGGCGACGAAGAGGCCCGCGTCCCGATTTCCCGAGATCAGGCTGCTCGTCAGGGACAGGGTCCCGCAGCGATCCCGTGAGGCGCACTCGGCGTTGAGCCCCCGACCTCCCTGCCCGTCGCTCTGCTGCGGCAGGGTGTCCCGCACCACGGACGAGACCACGGCCGCCTCGGCACCGGCGACGCTGATCCCCACGTGACGGTTTCCGGACACCAGGCAGCCCGCCACCTCGAGTCGGCCACAGGCGCCGTTCGTGGAGCACTGAGCCTGGATGCCGATTCCCCACCTCCCGTCGCTGTCCGCTGCGGTGTCGCGCACCACCGTGGAGCTGATCGTGGTGTCGACACCTCGGACGAAGATGCCCAGGTCCCTGTTGCCCGTGATCAGGCAGCCGGTGACGTCGAGGCTGCCGCAGGCATTTGGATCGGACCCGCAGGAGGCGTCGATCGCCCAGCCCGCCGAACCATCGATCCCTGGTCCAGTGTCGCGTACCACCGTGGAAGTCACTGTAGCGGCGATGTCGGCCATGGCGATGGCCACGTCCCGGTTGTTGGAAAACAGGCTGGTCGCGACGCTCAGAGTGCCGCAGGTCCCGGTGGTGGAGCACTTGGCGCCAAGTCCGCCGCCCCCTGCGTTGTCGAGCTGCCGGGGCAGGGTGTCGCGCACCACGGAGGCGGTGATCGTTGTGTCCACGCCAGAGGCAAGGATGCCGATGAACCGGTTCCCGGCGACAAGGCTGCTCGTCACGGTCAGGCCGCCGCAGGTGGTCGCCGTGAGACATCGCGCCTCGATTCCCCGGCCGTACCTCTCGTCGCTGTCTGGGAGGGTGTCGCGCACAACGGCCTGATCGAGCGCCAGCGTGGCCCCGTTCGAGTAGACTCCGATGATCGAGCTGCGGACGATCTTCACCCGGCGCAGGCTTACCTCGGCGTCTGCGGTGGCCGAGACGCCGTGGCCGCCCGTGTCGGCCACCTCCACCTCTTCCGCGGTCACCTGTTGGGCTCCGTCGATCTGGAGTCCCTTGCCGGGCCCGGTCAGGGTGACGCCGCGGATCGTGGTGCCCGAACCGCCGCTATTGATCGTGATGGCCGGCGTGGGCTGGCCCAGAAACACCTGGCCGCGGATCGTCACCAGCGCGGCGCACCGACCGGTGATCCGGACCGGAGAGTTGACGTTCAGGCGCTCCTCGTAGACTCCGGCGGCCACGGCGAGCTGACCTCCGGAGAGCACCACCGCCAGGGCGTCACCGAGGGTCGGGAAGGGCGCGGCCGCCGTGCCGTCCGCGCCGGTCGCGTCCGCGGTCTGGTCCACGTACACCGTGGTGGGATCAGCGACGATGCTGCCCCACGGTGGGGCCCCGCAGTCGCCGAGGGGCTGGCAGTCGGTGTGGCCGAGGACTGCGAGGGTGCCGTCAGGGCAGGGCGCGGTTCCGGGGGGTAGGATGGCTTCGCAACCGCCTTCACCGTCGGACACGAATCCGGCGGCGCACTCGATCACGCCCACGGGCCGGCACTCGCTCTGGCCCAGCATCTCCAGGGTGCCCGCGGGGCAGGAGCCCGGGCCGAGGGGCAGGATGGGGCGGCAGCCGCCCTCGCCATCCGGGAGGAAGAGGCCGGCGGCGCACGCCGTGACGCCCACCGTCTCGCAGCCGCCGCCGAGCACGGCGCGCTCGGTCGGGCCTTGGCAATCGTCGAAGATGGGCTCGCAGGCCGGGCCTTGGGCCAGGTAGCCTGCGGGACAGGCGGAGTTGTTCTGTCCCCCGTTGTCATCGTCGCCGCACGCCGGGCCGGGGAGCACGATCAGGACGGCACACAGGGCCGGAAGACCGCGCTTGCGGCCATAGTACAGTAGGTCAATCATTTCTGTCCGAACCTCCGGTGGAAGTATCCTCGGAGGCCTGTGGGTGAGTCAAGCTGCTGTGCCTCGTCAGACGCGGTCAGACCTGAGAGCGAGGTGAGGCCCTGGGCAACCGCTTCCCCGGCGGCACCCGCAGGTGTTACAGTGAAAGGACGAAGTGCGAGTGGAGGCAGAGCCACGATGCGAGGCGCGACAATCGGACTGACCCTGGTGAGCCTGGCTGCGTCGGCCTTCGGGGCGGGCTGTGCCACGGGAAAGGGACCGCAGGCCGCCGAGTGCGGTGACGGCCTGCTCGACGTGGACACCGAGATCTGTGACGACGGCAACCTGCTGCCGGGGGACGGCTGCGACGCGTCGTGCATCGCCGAGACGGGCTACAGCTGCGTCGGGGACGCCCCGACGGTGTGCACGCCGAACTGCGGCGATGGGTTGGTGGTGGCGGGCGAGAACTGCGACGGCGCCGACCTGAGCGGGCAGACCTGCGAAACCCTGGACCTGGGAGCGGGCAGCCTCGCGTGCGGCCCGACCTGCGCTTTCGACAGCTCGGGCTGCAGCGCGTCCCTGTGCGGGAACGGGGCGCTGGACCCCATGGAGCAGTGCGAGGGAACGGACCTGGGCGGGATGAGCTGCTTCGACCTGCAGTACGACGAGGGGACCCTCGCCTGTACCAATCAGTGCGTGTTCGACACCACGGGCTGCTTTCTCGCCTCGTGCGGGAACGGCGTCATCGAGGGCATCGAGGAGTGCGACGACGGCGACACCGACGCGGGGGATGGCTGCGGACCGAACTGCGCCGTGGAGCAGGGCTGGACCTGCGCCGGCGCGCCGTCCCAGTGCGCGCAGCTCTGCGGCAACGGGGCCATCGACGCGGGGGAGCAGTGCGACGGCGCCGACCTGGGCGGATACACCTGTCCGAGCGTGGACTCTGCCTACGTGGGTGGAACCCTCGGCTGCCTGGTGACCTGCCGGTTCGACACCAGCCTGTGCGAGACCCCCACCTGCGGCAACGGGGCCATCGACGCGGGGGAGCAGTGCGACGGCGTGCTGCTCAACGGGCAGACCTGCCAGACCGTGGGGGCCTACATCGGCGGCACGCTGTACTGCAGCCCCACCTGCGCCTTCAACGTCAACAGCTGCGTGCCCCTGGTGTGCGGCGACGGCATCGTCTCCGCCGGGGAGGCGTGCGATGACGGCAACACCACCACCGGGGACGGCTGCAACGCCCTGTGCCAGGTGGAGTCGGGCTGGGAGTGCTCCGGCTCGCCGTCGAGCTGCAGCCGGCTCTGCGGCAACGCGCTGCTCGATCCCGGCGAGGTCTGCGACGGGCCGCTGCTGGGCGGGGAGACCTGCGTCACCCTCGGCTACGACGCCGGCACCCTCGCCTGCAGTAGCAGCTGCAGCTTCGACCTGTCGGGGTGCTACATGTACGTCTGCGGCAACAGCACCGTCGAGCCGGGAGAGGAGTGCGACGGCAGCAACCTCAACGGCGCGAGCTGTCTCTCCCTCGGCTTCACCGGCGGCGCCCTCGCCTGTACGGGAAACTGCACGTACAACACCGGCGGCTGCACATCGATCTCCTGCGGCGACTCCGTCTGCAACGGCTCCGAAACCAGCTGCTCGTGCCCCGGGGACTGCGGCGACACCTGCGGCGACGGCTGCTGCACGGGCAGTGAGGCCTCCACCTGTCCCCTCGACTGCGGCGGCTGTCCCGGCCTCGACTACGGCGGCACCTGCTATTACCTCGTCGACCTCGAGGAGACGAGCAAGGCGAGCGCCATCAGCCAGTGCAGCGCGCTGGGCGCCGGCTGGGGCCTGTGCACGTCGACCCAGCTCTGCCAATCCGCGGTCTACACCTACCTGAGCGCGGGCGGCTGCGCCTGCTCGGGCGGCTCCACTGCGTGCAACTGCTTGTATGCCAACGTGTACGTGCACGTGTCGGACTTCACCCTCTCGGCGTGGATCAACGTCCCGGAGATCTCCGGCTGCAGCGGCGGCAGCTGCGCCGAGTCGGGCTCCGGTGACTGTGGCGCCGTGCTATGCTGTAACTGAGGTGCTCCCATGATGGACGACAACGAGCGTGGACCGGAGAACGACGAAGCGTCCCGCGGAGACGCGGAAGGTGACGAAGAGCTCGATCAGGAAGACGAAGGTCCGGCCACCCGAGAAGAGGCGTTGAGGATGGCCGGCCAGTACTCAACGCTGGCCGGCATCGAAGAGAGGCACGCGCGCGCCATGCGTGAGGCGGTCAAGCACTCTCATGCCGACCGCGACGACGACAAGGACGAGTAGCCCCTGGGGTCGCCCGAGGAGATGACGATGGGACTGCAGTTCAAGGAGACGATGGCCGGGCGCGTGACCACGGCCCAGGGAGATCAAGATTTCTCCTTCTCCGCGTACGCCGATAGCAAGACCCTGTTCGCTTTTGGCGGCTGGTCTCCCATGAACCTCACCGGCACCGCGTCCCTCGAAGGTGTGGTGGAGGGCGCGCCGCTCCTGCCGGGCAGCTACCTCGAGATCGGGGTCCCGCTGCACCGGTACCTGCGGTACCAGGTGAGCTTCGAGGATGGCGAAGGGCACGTGTACCGGTTCTTCGGTCAGAAGACGGTGCGGGTGCTCGACCTGCCGAAGACCATGACCACCCTGGAGGGGCGGCTGTTCCGGGATGGGGACGAGCTGGGACCGGCAACGCTGTGGTTCAGCCTCCTCGACCTGCCGCGGTTTCTCGCGACCTGGCGGCCCTGGTCACGCTAACCACGTCCGTAACCGTTCACGTGGTAGACGGCACAGCGCCCCCGCGCGCTGCGCGGGCTACCCCTTGAGGGGACGGGAGGGGAGTCTTCCGCCCCCTCCGGGGGAACCTCGCTGCGCTCGGGAGGTGCTGCAAATAGCCCCCCCCGTGAACACATACCCCCATCCTACTTCTCGACGAGCACGGCTGAGGTGTAGCGCAGCGTCTTGTTGGCGTGGGCGTCCAGGATGCGGAGCTGCAGCTTGTAGTGTCCC
>JBDRSE010000091.1:0-26499 GCA_043825095.1 bacterium | reverse complement strand
GCAGCTGTGTGCGAGCGGTCGCGGCACTGTGGACGTGCAGATTTCGGCCACGGGGGAGGTCTGGGCAGTGCTCGAGGAGGCGGTGGCCCTGGTTCGGCTGCGCCAAGGGGCGGACTTGAGCGAGGGAGAGTGCTTCGCGCGGCTGGTGGAGCAGTTCCTGGAGGTGTGGAGCGCGCCCGAGCTGCGTCCGACCCAGTCGGAGTCGCTCTATCGCATTGCCGAGCGGGACGGCTGGCGGTGCGCGGCGCCGGGCTGCTCCTGCCGCCGAAACCTGGCCGTGCATCACATCGTGTTCCGGTCCCGGGGCGGCGGAGAAGAGGACAGCAACCTCGTGCTGCTGTGCAACCGGCACCACCTCGAGGGCGTGCACGCGGCCCGGCTCCGAGTCACCGGGCAGGCCCCGGATCGCCTGGTGTGGGAAATGGGACTCGAGTCGGGCCTGCCCCTGTGGGAGGTCCGCGGCCAACGCCTCATCCACTGGTCCCGACCCGCGCGGCATCCCGCTGCCGCCGTTGCCGCCGACACCGCCGACACCGCCGACACCCCCAACACCCCCGACACCGCCTGATTCCACGCTCCCCTGGAACCTCAAGCTCACGGCGCGCCAGCGACCGGAGCCAAACAAGAGCTCAGGGGCGCTGGCGCGCGCCGGTTGCATGTGGGCGTCGCGCGAAAGGAGCGGCCGCGCTCTCTTTGGGGGGCACGGCCACTCCTTTGGCGACGTGATTTCGGGCGCCGTGATTTCGGGCGACGTGATTTCGGGCGGCGTGGTTTCGGGCGGCGTGGTTTCGGGCGGCGTGGGGCGGCCGTTGGATACCAGCGCCGGGCGAAAGGAGCGGCCGCGCTCTCTTTGGGGGGGCACGACCACTCCTTTGGCGGCGTGGTTTCGGGCGGCGTGGTTTCGGGCGGCGTTGTTTCGGGCGGTGTGGTTTCGGGCGGTGTGGGGCGGATGCGCTGTGTCGGACCGGTTCCTGCTCGCGTGCTACTCGAACAGCGGCTCCAGGCGCTCGCCGTAGCGTTTCATGACCTCGCGGCGCTTGAGCTTCAGCGTGGGCGTGAGGATTCCGTTCTCGGTGGTGAAGGGGTCGGCGATGAGCAGCACCTTGCGGGGAGTTTCGTAGGGCGCGAAATCGGCGCAGCGCACCTTCATCTCCGACAGGATCAGCTCCTCGACCTTGGGCTCCCGGACGAGCTTGGACGGATCGTCGCCCAGCCCTTGCGTCTTGCCCCAGGGGCCGAGCGCGAGGAAGTCGGGCACCACGATGGCGACGTTGAAACGGCGGTTGGCTCCCTCCACCATGACGTTTTCGATGTAGGGACTGAGCTTGATGGCCTCCTCCAGCCCGGCGGGGAACACGTACTTGCCGTTCTCCAGCTTGTACTGCTCCTTGATGCGCCCGGTGATGTAGAGGTGGCCGTCCTCGTCGACCCAGCCGCGATCCCCCGTGGCCAGGCCGCCGTCGGGGCGGAGCACCTCGGCCGTTTTGTCCGGAAGGTTGTGGTAGCCCTTCATGACGTTCGGGCCGTAGGCGATGATCTCCCCGTCCTTGCTGCCCTCTCCGGTGAGTGTCTTGTCGATTTCGACCCAGCTACCGAGGATGGGTCGCCCCACGCTCCCGGGCTTGTCCAGGCCCTCCATATTGATGGTGTGCGCCGGGGAGAGCTCGGTCATGCCCCACGCCTCGTACACCGGGATCCCGATGTCGGCGAAGAACTCCGCGATCTTCATGTTCAGCGCGGCGCTGGAGCTGATGGCCTGTCGGAGGCGTCCTCCGAACTTGGCTCGGACCTTGCTGAAGACGATCTTGTCCGCGATGCCGAGCTTGATCCGGTTCCCCAGCCCGGCGTTGCCGCCTGCGCGCCGTCGCTCCTGCCCTGCGGCGACGCCCATGTCGAACAGCCGCTTCGCCAGCCCGCCGGTCTGCTCCATCTTGGAGTTGAGCCCAGAGTACACCTTGTTGAACACCCGGGGCACCGCCACCAGCAGGGTGGGTTGGACGAGGAGGAGATCATTCACGATGGTGTCGGGCCGCTCGGCAAAGCCGGTGGACGCGCCCGAGTGCACCAGCAGGTGCAGCTCGGCGACCTGCCCGAAGGAGTGCGCCCAGGGCAGGAAGGAGAGCGTGCGGTCGTCGGGGCCCATGTCGCCCGGGTTTTCGTGGAAACAGGCGATGACATTGCTCGAGAGGTTGCGGTGGCTCAGCAGAACGCCCTTGGGGTTCCCCGTGGTCCCCGACGTGTAGACCAACCCGGCGATGTCCTCTCCGTCGGGAAGCTCCGCGTCGACGGGCGTTTTCCGGCCGATGCGCTCCAGCTCGGCCATGGTGTTCTCACCGTCGCCCTCGATCAGGTAGATGGACTCCAGCGACTCGATCTCGTCCGGGAAGCTCTTTACCTTTTCGTAGATCTCCTGGTTGGAGACAAACAGGACCTTGGAGCCCGAGTCGTCGACGATGTACTGAAGGATCCGTGGCAGCTCGGCCTCGTACATGGGGATGAACCGCGCCGCGCGCCCATAGGTGGCGTAACAGGCCACGGCCCACTCCACGCAGTTGTTGGCGATGATGGCAACGCCGTCCCCCTTGTTCACGCCGATAGAAGCGAGCCCGCCCCTCAGATCGTCCACACGTCGCCCCACGTCGGCGTAGGTGACCCAATCATAGGCCGTGCCCGCTCGGTTCTTGGTCCCGAACAGCTTCCTGCCGCCATGCTTCCTGACAGAGTTTTCGAAAATCTCTACGAGGTTGTACGGCCCCGGTACCTCGGCAATGCCCGGCTTCATTGGCTCCTACCTCCGGTTTCTGCGAAGTGCAGCTATGGTGCGACAATATATGGCAGTGCCAGGGGAAAATCAAATGAATTCAGTGGTATGGGGCGAAAAGGGGGACTTTGGGAACGATTCCCGCTGTCTACTTCTTGCCGGGGGCGCCGGCGGACTTGTCGCTGTCCGTGGTAAGCCCCTTCCAGTCCGTTGATCCGAGGTACGCGGCTACGGCTTTGGCGAAAAGCAGAGCGCTGCTGTTGTCCAGATAGATGGTCAGGATCACGTCGGAACCTTTGCCTCCGACCTCGGCCTTGGTCAGCAGCATGTTCAGATAGGTGTTGTTCTTCAGCTTCTGCAGCTTGAGCTGCACGGCGTCCCGGGCGGCCAGGGCGGCCTTGGCATCTTGGAACACCACCTGCGCCTGGAGCTGGAGGTCCTGGGCGCAGTGCACACTGAGGCCGCCGCGATTCGGGGAAGGCAGTCCCTTGACGAACTCCCCGGTCATCCAATCGGGAGCTGCGGCTGCCACCCACACCGACGTCTTCTGTTTCAGCTCCTCGTACACGGTCCACAGTGCGGTTGAGCTTCGTGCCGGGCTCTTACCGGCGAGCCGGTCCTCGATCCACGCGCGTGTGGCAGCGTTGCGGCTGCTGATGAAGAAGGTCTTGTCGTCCGGCCAGGCGATCCAGAAGCTGCTCGTGGCAAACTTCACCCGCGAGATTCGCCCCTCGCGCTTCACCGAGGAGGCGACCTCGCCGAGCTTGCCCAGCTTGGCGATGCACGACTCCACGGCCGCTCGGGTCCAGCCGCCGCGCAGCGCCGCATCGAAGTCGGGGTTCTTGTCGGGCCCGGAGATACCGACGCTGACCCACTCGAGCTGCTCGAGGAGGTCAATGTTGCAGGCCTTCTTCAGCACCGCCAGATAGGAGATCTTATCGACGCCCTTGCCCCCCGCGACGATGGCCCGGAACACCGGACTGGTCTTGAGCTGGCTGACGTCGACGCGGAGCAGCACCTTGGTGTCGGCAGGGTGAAGCTTCCAGACCAGCTTGTCAGGGCCGACGGGCGGCTTGCGTTTCCGAACCGACGCGTCATTGCGGGGAGGTCCGGAGGTGTGGGTTGTGCCCGCCGGGGAAGCGGGCGCGCCGGATCGGCGGAGCTTCAGCACGGTGATCGTGGCAATCACCCCGACGACGAGCAGCAGGGCTCCGAGGAGCGCCAGGGTGCGCCCCCGGCCGTGTCCCCGGCTCGGAGTCGGCTCCGCCCGAGCCGGGAGCCCCGCGGCCGGCACCGTGGCGCCGCGAGGCCCGGTAATCACGTTGGGGCTCGTGGTGTCCATCCCGACCAGCGGGCTCGGCGCTGCGGCGAGCTGCGGCGTCACCGCGAGGGTGGGCGCCGTGGCCGGATCAGCGGCCTTGCCCGGGACGGTCATCGCCTGCGGGGCGGTGGGCAGGTCTGCCGTGCGGCGGGCCCCCGCGCGGGGCGCCTCGTGGATCGACTCCACCACCTGCTGGGCAAAGTCCCGGACCGTGCCGGGGCGGTTCTCGCCGCGGCTCGACAGGGCCGCGAGCAGCCGGTCCTCGAGGGCGCCGGGCAGGGGGACGCCGAGGGAGGACGGGCGCCGCGGATTCAGCCGCGTCACGGGATCGCTGCTCTGTTCCCAGGGGAGCTGCCCGGTGAGCATGGTGAACAGCACCACGGCCAGCTCGTAGATGTCCGTGGCAGCGCTGGCCGATGCGCCGAAGAACCGCTCCGGCGCCATGTACGCGGGGGTGCCGCGCACGCCGCCTTCGCGCGTCACCGTGGAGTCCGGGGCGTCCAACGTCTTTGCGATGCCGAAGTCGAGCAGCACGGCGTACTGTTCGCCGCGCACGAGGAATACGTTTTCCGGCTTGATGTCCCGGTGGATCAAGCCGCGATCGTGCAGGGTCTGCACCGCCTGGGCGAGCTGATCGAAGAGCGGCAGCGCCCGCTCGACGGGGATCGGGCCCCGCTGCAGGCGTGAGCCGAGGCTCTCTCCCTCCAGCCGCTCCATGGCCAGGTATGGCCGCCCGTCCGGCAGCTCTCCGAAGCCGAGGATCCGGACCACTCCCGGGTGGTTCACGTCGGCCAGCAGCTGGGCCTCGTCCAGGAAGTGCCGGCGCTCACTGTCGCTCGGCAGGATCGATTCCCGCAGCACCTTGAGCGCCACCTGGCGGTGTCCCCAGCGCGCCGCGTACACCGTGCCGCTGCCGCCCTCGCCGAGCACCGACTCGATGGAGAACTCACCGAGCTGCGTCTCGGCGGTCTGCTCTGGCGCGGGCGCTTCTGGCATCTCACGAGTGTAGCGAGCACGAAGGGATTGGCAACCGGGCTCCTGACAGGCGACGCCACGGGCTGGTCATCCCGGCCCAGGCAGGGAAGATCAATGAACTGGTGCATGAAGGCCGTGGATGTGAACAGTGGGCGGTGGGCGGGAACTCTAGGCGGTGGCGTGGGCGAGATGCTGCTGCTTGGCCAGCTTGCGCGCCTTGAGGGCGGAGGCGCCGTAGGCCGCGCCGGCGCCCAGGGCGGCGACCACGCCCACGAAGATCGCCAGGCTGCGCGCCGACGCCGGAGCCGTGGGGCCCATGTCATAGGATGGGTTCACCAAAATGGAGAGGATGGCCAGTATTGCGAGCCCTCCCGCGGTGTAGATCACGTACTTGTTGAGAAACATCATCACGATCAGCCCGATGGCGAGCAGGGCCGTGAGGCCGAACAAGACGGCGCCGCCTCGGAGCCGACCGGTCTTGCCCGCGAGGTCCTTCAGCCGCTTGGCGTCTGCGTTGCCGGCGGCGGCCAGGGCGTTGATCTGTGCCTTCACGGGCTTGACGATCTTGTCGATGTCCGTGGCGTCCTTGAGGCTCCGGTTGGTGCCGAGCAGGCCCACGCCGGCGGTGAGCAGAAGCATGATGGTGGCGATGACGAGTGCTGTGATACGCATGGTTTTCTCCTTGGTTCGCGTGGCACGATGTGCCGCTGTGTTTGTTGGCCGCACACTAAGCAACCGGTATGCCAGAGTGGATTCAATAGATAACTTGTTGAATTTAAACGCTTCCATTTTCGAGGTGTTGAGATTGTTGGGTTGCCGGGCACCCAGACGGGGGCCGCTGGATGGCTGGCCTGGGTGGTCTGGGAGACAGCCGAGCCGGGTCTGGACTGTCGTGTCGTCGCCACACCTGTGAACCGACGCTGACACGGATGTCACGGGGCCTTCCCAGCCTTGAACGGGATTCCGCGGGGTTATGGGGGTAAGAGCCGATGACGCACCGTGGTATGCTTCTTGCTCAAGCATGGTGCGGCCGTCTGACGCCCAGCGTCTGGGAAAGGAGCAGCTGTCCATGGACAATGCCGATGGTAAGGACCTTGCGAGAGGCTCGTCTGCCGCCGAGGGGAGTGGAGTGGATCGACGCGGGTTCATCCGTGTGGGAGCCGTTGCCGGCGCGGCGGCAGCAGGAGCCGCCACGGTCCCGGCCTGCGCGCCGTTGGGCAGACCCACGGCCGGGGCAGGCGCTGCGAAGAAGAAGCCGCTGTCGGACCGGGAGCTGAGCTCCTACCTCGGCGCGCTCGACAAGGGGCTGGCCGAGATCGACAACGGCAGCCTGCTCGCGCCGTTGGCGCCCAGGGATCCGGAGCTGGCCGCGGGCTGGAAGGTGGAGATGGCGGAGCGGGACGAGCTCACCCGGAAGGCGCTGCGCACGCTGTACTTCACGGCAATGTTCAATGACCTGCCGGAGGAGAACCAGCGCCACCCCGAGCTGCAGAGGCGGCTGCAGGGGCAGCTCCCCGAATTCGACGCCGCCCTCTTCGGCATGGCCGCGTATCTCGAGTCGCAGTCCAGGGACGAGCTCGACGACCTGCAAAAGATCCTGAAGAAGCACCGCGACACCGGAGCCAAGGTTTCGCAGGCGATCAACAAAGAGGCCAAGCGCATCGGCGTGCCGCTGGCCCGCCGGGCGCAGATTCGCTCTATGGCCACCTACAGCGCCTGGCGCATGCAGGCCCAGCCGCCGTCCCTGCTGGTGGGCGAGTATGTCGGCAAGGTGAAGAAGGTCGCTGCCAGGCACGGCCAGACCGAGGAGCTGAAGCGGTACCTGGCGACGAGCATGGGGGACGCCGCGTTCTGGAAGCACCAGCGCCGGCTCGCGCAGGTGGTGCCGCCGCCGGCGCCGGGTGGGCCCGGGACGAGCCCGGCGCCGGGCGGGCCGGGGGCGCACCCGGCGCCGCCCCTCCAGCCGGAGGTGAGGCAGCCGAGCCCGAGCCCCGGCAAGGGGGTGATCACCGCGGGCGCCGTGCTGATGGGAATCTCGGCGGCGCTGGGCATTGCGGGCGGCGTCATGGTGGGCTCACTGCCGTACGCCGGGGCCGGCTGGGTCCTGGGGGCCGTCATGCTCACCTTCGGCGCGGCCACGCTGGTCGCGGGGATCGTCTGTCTGATCGTCGGCGCGGTGAAGAACGCCAACGCCAAGAAATGAGCGCCGACATCGATCCCAGGGACAGCTTCGTGGTCACGGGGATGGGGGCGGTGTCCGCCCTGGGCCGCGGCTGCGCGGCGCTCTGGGACGCCATTCGAGACGGTCGGGATGGGATTCGACCCATCACGCGGTTCCCCACGGACGAGTTCCACGTGCACCTGGCGGCCGAGGTGCCGCCCGACGCGGGGTTCGACACGAATGGGAATCGGTGCGTCGCCTACGCCCTCGCGGCCGCGGCCGAGGCCTGGGACGAGGCGCGGGTCGCCGAGGCCGACCTGCCCAGCGAGCGCATCGCCCTGGTGCTCGGCACGAACCTGGGGCACAGCCGCGCCCCGCTCCAGACGAGCGCCGAGGCCCTCGCCGCGGAGCTGGGAATCGGCGGGCCGCGGCTGACCATCTCCACGGCATGCAGCTCGTCCACCAACGCCCTGGGGTTGGCCCGGGACCTGCTGCGCGCGGGCGTGGCTGACCTGGTGCTGGCGGGCGGGAGCGACGAGCTCTCGCCGGAGCTCTTTGCCGGGTTCCACGCGCTGGGCGTGCTGAGCCAACAGAAGTGTGCGCCCTTCAGTCAGCCGGTGGGGACCACCATGGCCGAGGGGGCCGGGTTCGTCGTGCTCGAGTCTGCCCGCCAGGCGCATCGGCGCCGGGTGAAGCCCCTGGCGACCTTGAGCGGATACGGGCTCGCGAGCGACGCGTACCACGAGACGTCGCCCGACCCCCGGGGCGCCGGCGTGGCGCGGGCACTCCGGGCGGCCGTGGAAGACGCTGGGATCGAGCCTCACCAAATCGGATACGTCAATGCCCACGGCACGGGGACCGCGGCCAACGATCCGGCGGAGTGGCTGGCTGTGCAGCGCGTCTTCGCGGGCGTCGCGGTGCCGGCGATCAGCTCCACCAAGAGCTACTTCGGGCACGCCCAGGGCGCGGCCGGGATCCTCGAGATCATCACCACCGTGCTGGCAATGGGCCAGCAACAGCTTCCACCAACGCTCCACTTCGCAGGGCCCAGGAAGGGCTGCCCTGAGGATCCCGTTGCGCAGGATCGTCCGCGGGCCTGGTCCTTTGATCACGCCCTGTCCTCCAGCTCCGCCTTCGGGGGCGCCAACGCGGCCGTGGTGCTGAGCAGGCCCGACGCGGCAGTTGCGCCGAGTCCGAGAGAACGGCGCGCCGTGCGGGTGCTCGGTGTGGGAGCCGTGGGACCGCACGGAACCGAGCTGGTGGAGCTCGTCAGGGCGCTCGAGGCAGGAGCGCCCTTGGACGGGCGCGTACCGGGCTTCGACATCGAAGAGATCGTGCGCGGGGTCGACCCCCGGGGCATGGATCCGGCGAGCCGGTATCTGACGGCGGCCACGGCGCGGGCTCTCGAAGACGCCGGGATTCGCGTCCGGGGCAAGCTGCGCGACCGCGCCGGCATCGTGGTCGGCGCCACGTCCATGTCTCCCACGAGCGCGAGGGAGTTTCTGGGGAGCATCGAGCGGCGCGGGCTGTCCCGGCTGTCCGCGGCGGCCTTTGCGCGCATGGTGCTCAACGCTCCGGCGGGCTCCTGTTCCGTGTCCCACGAGCTGAAGGGGCCGATCAGCACCCTGACCACGGGCGCGGGGAGCGGCCTCGCGGCGGTGGTCTATGCGGCCCTGCTCTTGGCCACGCGCCGAGATGCCGACCTCCTGGTGGCCGGCGGGTTCGACGAGCTGGGAGAGATTCCCGGGAGCGATCCCTCCGGCTCACTCCCCTTGCCAACCGGCGAGGGCGCCGGGTGCCTGGTGCTGGCAGCCGGAGAAACCTGGCGTGCATCCGCGTCACACTCTGGTATCGTCATTGCCGGCATCGGGCTGTCCGGGCCGGGTCGGCCGCGGCGGGCCGTGGAGCAGGCGTTGGACATGGCCGGGCGGAGCGTTGACCAGGTCGAGCTGGTGGTGGGCCGCCGGGGAGACCTCGGCCCGGAGGCGTTTCTGGGAGAGGCGGGCCGGAGCGTCCGGTTTCAAGATCCGTCGGCCGTGCTCGGGGTCGCCCACGCGGCGTCATCGGCCCACGCGTGCGTCGCCGCTGTCCTCGCGCTGCGAGAGGGCAGCGCCCGGACTGCCCTGGTGGCGTCGTCGGACGGCCAATCGGCCTGCAGCGCGGTGGTCCTGACCCGACAGGAGA
The DNA here is from genome assembly GCA_043825095.1 of bacterium. Taxonomy (GTDB): domain Bacteria; phylum Myxococcota_A; class Polyangia; order HGW-17; family JAJRWW01; genus JBDRSE01. Next base: position 17,097 of record JBDRSE010000091.1, on the reverse strand, counting down.
GTGCCCTTGAACCCTGAGATAGCGACGCACATCGACTCGCGGAAGCACGCCCTCGCCCGGATCCGGGAGATCCTGATCCAGAAGCTTCACGTGCGCCGCGCACCGGAGGAAATCGATCCCGACACGCCGCTGTTCGGCACCGGGCTGCGGCTGGACTCCATCGATGCGGTGGAGCTGTGGGTGAGCGTGAGCGTGGAGTTCGGCTTCGACCCGCCCGAGGACGACCGTCGGATCACGGCCATGCGCACCCTCAACACCCTCGCCGACCTGGTCCTCGAGCGGGCGACGGGAGGCGCGACATGAGCCTGGAACAGCAGCATCGCTCCATCCGTCTGGCAACGGCGCTCAGTGAGTCGGATCACGTGGCCCTGCGCCTCGTCGGTGACGAGGCCTTCGACCTGCTGGACGCGCTCTGTCCGGCGGACCTGTACGTCCGCGACGGTCAGATGATGCACACCCTCCTGCTGGACGAACAGGCGCATCCGCTGGCAGACGTCTACCTGTGCCGCGACGACGAGGACTTCATCGTGCTGTCCGAGGGCCCCCCTGCGGACGCGCTGATTCGTCACCTCCGGGAGCACGCGCCGCGGTCCCTCGACGTGGACATCGAGGACCTGGGGCAGTCGCATCGGCTGCTGTCCCTGCACGGCCCCTGGGCCTGGGAGCTGATGTCGTCCCTGGCCGGCCCCGGGGTGCTGGGGCTGCCCTACCTCAGCTTCTATCACGAGGAGGGGTGGACCTGCTTCCGGGCCGGCAAGACCGGCGAGTTCGGATACGATCTGTTGGTGCCGCGCGAGCGTGCCGACGCGCTCCGCGACGAGCTCCTGGAGCGCGGCGCTCCGCTGGACCTCGGGGTCGTGGGCCGGGAGGCCCTGGAGCAGTGCGCCCTGGAGAACTGGTTTTTCAACATTCACCGCGAGGGGCGCGGCGATGTGACGCCCCTCGAGCTGCAGCTCCAGTGGCGCGTCTCCTACAAGAAGGACTACGTGGGCTCCGCGGCGCTTCTCCGGCGCCGGGACGAGGGCGCGCGCGCGCGGCTGACGTGCGTGGTGAGCGCGCAGGAGCTCGCGCCGGGGGATTCGGTGACCGCTGACGGCCGGCCCGTCGGCGCCATCGTCAATGCGGGATATTCCTCGGTGCGAGGGGACTGGGTGGCCTTGGCGCTGCTCGGTCGGGAGCACGCGCACGCCGGACTGGACCACCTGCGGGTGGGAGCGTCGGGGGAGCACGCGATACGGACCGTGTCGCCGCCGGTGATCGACAATCGGAGCCTGTTCATCAACTTGCAGAAGCACAGCTATCGCACTCGCGAGGAGCACAGCTTCCCGCCTTTGCACGGGAGAGCCATATGAGCGGGACCTTCGAGGGACAGACGGTGCTGGTGACCGGCGCCTCCCGCGGCCTCGGTCGGGCCATCGCCGTGGCCTTTGGACGCGCCGGCGCCCGGGTCCTGGCGCACCACCACGTGCACGAAGAGGAGGGGGCGCGGACGATGGAGGCCGTGGAGCAGGCGGGTGGGGCGTGCAGCGCTTTGCAGTTCGACGTGCGGGATCGGGAGGCGGTCAACAGCGCGGTGAAGGAGGCGGTCGCGAAGCACGGCGCCATCGATGTGCTCGTCAACAACGCCGGGGTTGCCATCGATGGCCCGGCGCTCTTTCTGAGCGCCGACGACTGGGAGCAGGTGCTGGCGGTGAACTTGACCGGCACCTTCCACTGCTGCCAGGCCGTGATGAAGCCGATGCTGGCCCGGGGGCGCGGCGCCATCGTGAACGTGGGCTCTGTCGCCGGGCTGCACGCGAGCCCGGGGCAGGCGAGCTACGCCGCCTCCAAGGGCGGCATCGTGGCGCTCACGCGAACCCTCGCCGCCGAGCTGGCGCCCCGGGGCATTCGTTGTAACGCCGTGGTGCCCGGGCTGTTGTCCACGGGCCTGGCCGAGCGGCTGGACCACCGCATCGCCGAGGAGAAGCGCCGGCGCATCCCGCTGGGGCGGTTCGGGACCGGGGAGGAGGTCGCCGAGGTGGTGCTCTTCCTCGCTTCGGACCGGGCGAGCTACCTCATCGGCCAGGCGGTGGTTGTCGACGGAGGGCTGACGCTGTGATCGTGGCGTTCCTGTTCCCCGGCCAGGGCATGGAGGAGCCGCGCATGGGCCTGGCGCTGGCCGAACGGCGCCCTGCCGCCCGGGCCCTGCTCGAGCGGGCGAGCGCCGCGGCCGGCGTGGACGTCGAGAGACTGCTCTATCGGGGCGGGACGGCGCTCGAGCGCACCGAGGTGCTCCAGCCGGCGCTGACCGCGGTTTCCCTGGGCGTGTGGGAGGCGCTGCGGGACGGGGGCTGTCGGCCGGACTTCGTGGCCGGGCACTCCCTGGGCGAGGTTGCGGCCTGGGCCGCTGCCGGCGGTGTGTCGGCGGGGCAGGCGGTGGAGCTGGCGGCCGCGCGAGGGGCGCTCATGGCGCAGGAGTCGGCGCGGCGGCCCGGGCGCATGCTGGCGGTGTTCGGCGCCGAGCCCGTCCTGCAGGAGGCGCTGGCCCACGCGCGCGGACTGGGAGCGGTCGCCCTGGCCGCGCACAACGGACCCCAGGAGTGGGTGCTCAGCGGGGCAGGGGAGGCCCTGGAGTCTGTCAACGCGCGATACGCGTCCCGGTTCCTGCCCGTGTCGGGCGCCTGGCACGGCCCGTCCATGGCGGGCGCGGTGGAGCCGCTGCGCAGCGCGCTCGAGGCTGCGGCGCGCCCGGCCGAGGCGTCCCGCTTCGTCAGCAATCGCGACGGGACGGTGGCAGGCCCGGAGGCGATTCCGGCGCTGCTCGCCGAGCAGCTCGTGCGGACCGTGCAGTGGGCCGCGGTCTTGCGCGCGCTGGTCGAGTACGGGGCCACGGACCTGGTGACGGTCGGCCCGGGGCGCGTGCTGCGCGGGCTGGTGAGAAAGAACCTCGGAGACCGGCTGCGCGTGCACACCACCGAAGATCGGGACGAGCTCAAAAAGACCATCGAGCTCGTCGTTACCGGGAGAGGCAAGGGCGATGAAGAAGAAGCGGCGTGACGAGCTGAACCTCGGACCGGATGTGCTGCGGGCGCTGCTTCCGCACCGCCGGCCCTTCCTCATGGTGGACCGGATCACCGCCTATGACCGCGACGCCGATCCGCCGTACCTGAGGGCAGAGCGGCACATCTCGGGGAACGAGCCGGTGTTCGAGGGGCACTTCCCGGACCTGTCCATCTGGCCCGGCGTCTACACCCAGGAGGGGCTCGGCCAGAGCTGCAACCTGCTCGTGGTGCTGCTCGCGCTTCAGCAGCGGCTGCAGGAGCAGGGCGGGGATCCGGGGGACGTGCTCCGGGCGCTTCGGAACCTGGAGCTTGGGCACCGACTGCAGCCGGGGTTCCAGCCTGACGTGGCGCGGGAGCTCGCCCGGCAGCTGCCGCCTCCGGCGACCTTCGTCGGCTTCACGGCCCAGGTGGAGCTGAAGTTCCTCGCGCCGGTCTTTGCCGGGCAGGTCCTCACCTACCACGTGACCCGGGACCACCTGCTGCACGACATGGTGCGCTGCGGCGTGGAGGCCTCGGTGGAGGGGCGCCCCGTGGCCCAGGGGCTCATCACCGGGAAGTTCGGAATCGAGCTGCCGGTGCTGCGGGTGTCATGATTCCCTGCGCCCGAGCCGCGTTGCCGATCGTGGCGGCGCTCGCGCTGTCCGCTGCCTGCGGTCCGGTGGTCTGGTATGGGCACAGCCCGGATCGGCGACACCGGGTCCGGGTGCTGGACATCCTGGGTGAGCAGCGCGTCCACTGGGACGGCCGTCCGGGTGGACGGTATCGCTCCATCGGCGTGGACGCCCTGACCTTCAGCCCGGACAGCCGGCGGCTCGCCTTTCCGGCGGAGTGCCAGTGTGGGCGTCACTGGTTCGTGGTGTTGGACGGCCGGGAAGGGCGCTGCTGGCACGGGATCGGCGAGATCCTGTTCAGCCCGGACAGCCGGCGGCTCGCCTACGCGGCCCAGCGCGGAAAGAAGTGGACCGTCGTGCGCGACGGCCGACCCGACCCGGCCGTGGACGCAGTGCTTCGGAAGACCCTGCGGTGGAGCCCGGACAGCCGGCGGCTCGCCTACGCGGCCCAGCTCGGCAAGACGCGCCACGTGGTGGTGGACGGACGGGTCGGCCCGGGCTTTCAGCGGATCGCGCAGCTCCGACTGCGCGGCCGCTCCGTGGCGTACCTCGGACAGCGGGGTCGCTTCAGCCATGTGGTGCTGGACGGCGTCGTGGGGCCTCCCTTCGACCAGGTCAAGGAGCTCACGCTCCGGCCCGGAGCGCGGGGCGGGATCGCCTATTTCGCCCGGCGAAGGGGGTCGTGGTTCGCCCTGGTGGATCGGTCGGTCAGCGCGTCCTACGAGGGCGTGGCCGGGATGACCTTCAGCCAGGACGGTCGGCACGTGGCCTACGCGGCCCGGGTGGGAATGCGCGCGCAGGTGGTGCTGGACGGGGTCCCGCAGCCGCTCTTCGACGGGATTCGATTCCAGACCCTCACCTTCAGCACTTCGGGCGAGCTGCTGTACATCGCTCGGCAGGGCAAGCAGTACCGCGTCGTGCGCGGCGGTCGGCCGGGGCCCCTGTACGACGCTATCGAGCCCCCGGTGGCCCGCGGCGTCCGGTGGGGCTACACCGCGCGCCGGGACGACCGCCACTGTGTGGTGCTCAACGGCCGGGTTGCCGAGGGGGGGATCCGGGCGCGCTGGGTCGGGGACCTCGTGCTGAGCCGGGACGGCGGCCGTCACGCCTACATCGTGCACCGCGGTGAACGGATGAGCGTCGTGCACGGCCGGCAGGTGTCGACCTACGACGTGGTGGTGCTCGGTACGCTGCAGCTTTCCCGGGACGGTCGCCACTGGGCTTGTCTGGCGGGCGACGCCAAGCGGAAACGGCTCTTCGTGGCAGTCGACGGACAGCGGCGGATCCCCTTCGACACCAAGGAGCTGACCGCGGCGCTCTTCCAGCGGAACCGTCCTCCGCGGTCCGAGCTGCTGAGGCGCTGGGTCGCCGCCGAGCTGGAGCGGGCCGCGTCGCCGCGAGCCAAACCGCCGCGGCCGGTGGCGCGACCATGATCCTCGGGCTGGGAACCGACCTCGTGAGCATCGCCGGGGTCCGGCAGCGCCTGGAGCGCACGCCCGGCCTGGCGGAGCGGATTTGCGACCCGAGCGAGCTGGCCGCGGGCGCGTCGAGCCGCGACCCCGGGCGAGCCTTTGCGGAGCGGTTCGCGGCCAAGGAAGCCGTGATGAAGGCGCTCGGCACCGGCTGGGCCCAGGGCGTGACCTTCGCCGACATCGTGGTGTGCGATCCCGAGATGGCAGGTCCTGGCGCGGGCAACCCACGGGTTGAGCTGCGTGGCGCGGCCGGGGCACTGCTGGCCTCCCAGAACGCGCGGGTCCTCCTCTCCGTCTCCTCTGACGGCGGCTATGCCGTCGCCCTGGTCGTCCTCGTCGCGCCCGCGGAGTCGGGCTGATCCAAAAAGCCGGTTGCGTCCGGCTCGACGGGCGGCGACACTCGGCCCATGAGATTCACGCGCGTCACGAACCAGGTGCACAAGCTCCCCACCGCGCCGGTGGCGCGGATCCGAGTCATCGACGGCCCGGATCTGGGGGCCGAGGTCACGATCCCTCCCGTCGGGGTCGTGGTGGGGGCCGATGGCAGCGCCGACCTGGTCCTGACCGATGACGCGGTATCGGGTCGACACTGCGCGGTGGTGCCCGCAGAGCGTGGCTTCGACGTGTCGGATCTGGGTTCCCGGAACGGCACGTACCTCGACGGGGTTGTGCTCACGCGGGCGCTGGTGCCCGTGGGCGCGGTGCTGCGGCTCGGCACGTCGCTGCTCCAGCTCATGCCGGCCGAGGAGGTGGTGGAGATTCCGCCCAGCGCACAGGGCCGGTTCGGGGACCTGGTGGGGGGCAGCGTGGCCATGCGGCAGGTGTTCGCCCTGCTGGAGCGGGCCAGCCAGTCCGACGCCTCGATCCTGTTCATCGGCGAGAGCGGCACGGGCAAGGAGCTCGCGGCCCGGGCCGTGCACGACACCAGCCCTCGCTCCGCCGGGCCCTTCGTGGTGTTCGACTGCGGCGCGGCCAGCGACACGCTCATCGCCAGCGATCTGTTCGGGCACGCGCGGGGCGCCTTTACGGGCGCGGACCGTGATCGCAAGGGCGCCTTTGCTTCCGCGCATCAGGGGACCCTGTTCCTCGACGAAATCGGAGACCTGCCGCTGGAGCTCCAGCCCAAGCTTCTCCGGCTGCTCGAGGCGGGGGAGGTGACCCCGCTGGGCACGACGAAGCAGGAGCGGTACGACGTGCGGGTGGTGGCGGCGACCCACCGGGACGTGTGGAAGGAGGTCGGGCTGGGCGCCTTCCGGGGGGACCTGTACTACCGGCTGGCCGTGGTGGAGGTGCATCTGCCGCCGCTGCGGCAGCGCAAGGACGACATCCCGGAGCTGGCGAAGCTGTTCCTCGAGCGGGCCGGGGCCGGCGCGCTCGACGTGGCCGGGCCAAACCTGAACCGGCTCTTGGACTATCACTGGCCGGGCAACGTGCGGGAGCTGCGGAACGTGATGACGCGCGCCGTGGCGCTCCGCCAGCCGGAAGCCGACTTCTCCCAGATGCCGGTGCTGCTGCGGCCCACCGCGGCCGGAGACGACGAGGCGATGCGGTTCCGGGCGGACCGGCCCTTCCACGACGCCAAGGCCGAGCTCATCGCCAAATTCGAAAAGGCCTACCTCACCGACCTGCTCACCCGCGCCGGCGGCAACCTCTCCGAGGCCGCGCGGCAGGCCGGGGTCGAGCGGAAGTACCTGTACAAGCTCCTCGACAAGGCAGGGCTTCGGTAGCCCGAGCCTCGTGGCCTCGTGTTGGCCTCGTGGCTTCGATCGCCGCATCCAGACGAGTCCCCCGTCCTCAAGCAGTCGCTCGCTGGGTGGGACTTTTCTCTGCTGGTTTTTGGCGGGACTGGTTCGTCCGGCGAATTGCTGATCATGGGGAGCGAGCGAAACTGCGGGCGGGGGACTCTTCTGGACGCGGCTCCTTCAGCGGTCTTTCGAGCGATGTTGCTCTTTCCGGTCGCAAATACCGGAGGTGAGCTGGTTCTGACCGGAGGGCGACCGGGGGGAACGCCGCATGAGATTTCGTAACCGTTCACGTGGTGGACGGCACAGCGCCCCCGCGCGCCGCGCGGGCTACCCCTTGAGGGGACGGGAGGGGTGTGCTGAGCCGCGCAGCGGCGGATCTGTCGGTCTGGTTTCGGCACCGAGCAATGGGGCCCCCTTCCGGAGCTCGATCCGCCACTTCGTGGCTCAGCTCGCCCCCTCTGCCCCCTCCGGGGGTACCCTCGCTTCGCTCGGATGGTGCCTCTAATAGCACCCCCGTGAACACATACGAGATTTCTACGTCCACTTTGGGGGCTGGGGGTTACTCACGGGGTATGGGTCGCGTGGGTCATAGGCAAGTACGGGCGTGAGCATGAACGCCAATTTGCTGAAACTACTGCCATTCGTTCTTTTGATGGCCTGTGCTTCCACCGAGGCTGCGGGGGGCGGGACAGAGCCTTGGTGTGGGGATGGGATTGTGGAGGGCGAGGAGCTTTGTGATGGGGGGGACTATGTGGGGGAGAGCTGCTTGACGATGACGGGGCACGCGCATGGGGCGCTCCGGTGCACTGACGGGTGCGGCGTTGACACGTCCGGCTGTCACAGCTGCGGAGACGGCGTGGTGGAGGGGCCGGAGGAGTGTGAGGAGGGCATGCTGGAGCGGCTCACCTGCGAGGATCTCGGCTACGAACAGGGATCGCCGTATTGCGGCGCGAGCTGTCAGATCGCGGGCTGCTACACCTGTGGCAACGGGATGTGCGAGAACAGCGACGGGGAGAGCGTGTTCAACTGCCCGGCAGACTGCGGCGGCTGGCTCGACCTGACGGCCGGCGGCGCGCACACCTGCGCGGTCACCCAGAGCGGGAACGTGTGGTGCTGGGGCAGCAATGCCTTCGGGCAGCTGGGACGGGGCGCGGGACGGGGCACGGAGGGGCTCGAGAGCTCGGACCCTGCCCGGGTGACGGGGCTCTCGTCGGCGGTGGCGGTGTCGGCCGGGCTGAATCACACCTGCGCCCTCCGGGACGATGGAACCGTCTATTGCTGGGGCAGTGACCTGATGTGCCAGCTCGGCCTCGGCGGCACGACGGGGCGCGCGTCCGGGGACACGCAGCTGCGCGCCGCGCCCACCCGGGTTCCGGGCCTGCACGGCGCGATCGGCGTGTCGGCGGGCGGTGACCACAGCTGCGCGGTGCTGCTCGACGGCTCGGTCTGGTGCTGGGGTCGTAACGCCATGGGGCAGCTCGGTGACGCCTCCGGCGAGGAACGTTGTCAGCCCGCGCGGGTCGTGGACCTCCCTGCCGCCGTGCGGGTGGTCGCGGGGCGAAGCACCACGTGCGCCGAGACCTCGGGCGGAGCGCTCTGGTGCTGGGGCGCCAACGACGTCGGGCAGCTCGGCATCGGGGCCCGGTCCGGCCCCCAGCTCCGGGACGGCCTGGCCTACAGCGACCGACCCGTGCGGGTGGCGGTGCTCAGCGAAACGCAGCACGTGTCGCTGGGTGTTGCCCACGCCTGCGCCCTCCGCATCCAGGACCTGGCCGAGCACTCGGTGTCCGAGGTGTGGTGCTGGGGGCTGGGCGGAGAGGGTCAGCTCGGCGACGGCTCGGCCCACGAGCCCTGCGCCGGCCTCGAGTGCAGCCCGTCGCCGGTCCGGACGGCGCTCTCCTGGCAGGCCTCGGCAGTGTCTGCGGGCGGCCGCCACTCCTGCGCCATGCTCTACGACGGCCACGCCTACTGCTGGGGCGCCAACGAGCACGGCCAGCTCGGCGCGGCCGGGGCGGCGGGCTGCGGCGCCGAGGAGTGTGCTACCCCGGTGCGCGTCAGCACCCTCACCAGCGTCCGACTGCTCGCGGCGGGCGACGCCCACGCCTGTGCCGTGACCGCGGACAAGACCCTGTGGTGCTGGGGCAGCAACGAGCACGGCCAGCTGAGCGGGCAGGGCGGGGACCGCTCCGAGCCCCAGGTCGTGTTCGACTCGATCGTGCGCTGAAGCTCCGATATTCTGCCCCTCGACCCCTGATCCCTACCACCCCAGCTTGGCGCGGAGCTCGTCCATCATGGAATCAACGTCCTCCGGGCTCGCCTGCCGGGTCAGATCCTCGATCTCCAGGGAGGCGGGATCCAGCGCGTCCAGGAATCGGCTCGGCGTCCGGTCCACGAGCTTTCCCCGCACCCGGCGGGCCTTGGCGCGGCTCAGGACCAGCTCGTCCATGGCGCGGGTCATGCCCACGTAGCACAGCCTCCGCTCCTCGGCCACGTCGCCGGTGACGGCGTCGGTGACCTGCGGGTTCAGGGTCCGGTCGTGGGGCAGCAGCCCCTCCTCGAGCCCGATCAGGAACACCACCGGGAACTCGAGCCCCTTGGACCCGTGCAGGGTCGAGAGGGTGACCTGGGTGTCCGCCGCGCCGTCGTCCTGGTCGGTCTCCAGGTCGATGAGGGCGAGCTGGCTGAGGTACGCCTGCAGGGTCGGGTTCGCCGAGCGCCCGCAGAACCGCTCCACGCCGTCCTGGAAGTCTTGAACAAACCCCAGCCGGCGCTCGAGCACCTTGGCCGACTCCGAGCTCTTCTTCAGCTCCTCGTGCAGGTTGAGCTCCTCCACGAGCTTGCTCGTGGCAGCGGGCAGGTTGCCCTTGCGCCGCATTCGACCCGCGTTCCGGTCGATGAGCGCGCGAAAGTCGGACACCGCCGCGGCGCAGCGATCCTCCGGCCCGATGGCCTCCTCGGCGTGGCCCAGCGCCTGGTAGAGACTCTTGCCGTGATCCTCGGCCCAGGTGGAGAGCTTCTCCAGGGTGCGCGGCCCGATCCCCCGGGGCGGGCTGTTGATGACCCGGCGCAGGCTGATTTCGTCCCGGGGGTTGGCGCACAGCTTGAGGTACGCCACGAGGTCCTTGACCTCCTTGCGGTCGTAGTAGGCCGTGCCGCCCAGCATGCGATAGGGCACGCGGTTGGTGCGGAGCTCGGTCTCCAGGTCCCGGGTCTGGATGTTGGAGCGGTAGAGCACGGCGATCTCGTCGAACCGGTAGCGTCGCCGGTCGAACAGCTCCCGGATGGTCTGCGCCACCCACGCCGCCTCGTGCTCGGCGTCGGAGGTGATGGTCAGCTTCACCCGCGGGCCCTGGCCCCGCGCCGGCTCGAGCTGCTTGGGGTGCCGCTCCGGGTTCTCGGCGATGACCCGGTTCGCGGCCTCCAGCACGCTCCCCACGGAGCGGTAGTTGCGCGTCAGGGTCACCACCTCGGCCCCGGGGAAGTCCCGCTCGAACTGCAGGATGTTCCGCACGTCCGCGCCGCGCCAGCCGTAGATGGACTGATCGTCATCTCCCACGACGCACACGTTCCGGTGCATGCCCGCGATGGCGTGCAGCAGGCGGAACTGCGCCGGGTTGGTGTCCTGGTACTCGTCCACGAGCACGTAGCGGAACCGCCCCGCCCACCGCTTGCGACAGGCCCCGCACCCCTCGAGCAGCAGGGTCGGCTTGCAGATCAGGTCATCGAAGTCCACGGCCCGGTAGGCGTTGAGCAGCTCCACGTACCGCGGGTAGAGCAGGGCCGCCGCCTGGTCGTATTCGTAGGCGTCCTCGCCCACCTTCACGTCCTTGGGCTCCACGAACCCGTTCTTCCAGTTCGAGATCCGGGTCAGCACCGCGCCCAGGTCGTATCCCTTTCCCAGCCGGGTCTGCCGGGTGATGTCCCGGAGCACCGAGAGCTGGTCCCCGGTTTCGAATATCGTGAAGGGTTTGGCCCTGGGCTTGCGGCCCGCCTCGGCCCGCAGGATGTGCAGCCCCAGGGAGTGGAACGTCGAGAGCATCACCCCCCGCGCCGCCGCGCCCACCATGGCGCGGAGCCGCTCCCGCATCTCTCCGGCGGCCTTGTTCGTGAAGGTCACACCCAGGATGTTTTCCGCCTCGACCCCTTTCTCAAGTAGGTGCGCAATCCGATGCGTTATAACACGTGTTTTGCCACTGCCCGCTCCCGCCAGCACCAGCAGCGGTCCCTCGGTGTGCAGCACCGCCGCGCGCTGCTCCGGATTCAGATTCTTCAACCAACGGGACATGCTATCGGGCACCAGCTTTCCATCGGGGACAGCAGACGTACCAGAAACGAACCCACAAAAAAAGCTTGTAACTGGAGACCAGCTTCACATCCTGGTGCACAGGGCCATGAAAGTCGACACGCTCCTTCAGAGAATCGGATTCGAAGGGACTCCAGAGCCCCCATGGGAGCCCACGGCGAAGGCGCTCCGGGAGCTGCACCTGGCGTGGCTGATCGCGGTTCCCTTCGAGGATCTGGATATCCACCTGGGCCGCGAGATCCTGCTGGACGAGGCCGCGCTCCACGACAAGATCGTCGGGGAGCGGCGGGGTGGCTTCTGCTACGAGCTCAACGGCCTGTTCGCGGCGCTCCTGCGCGAGCTGGGCTTCAAGGTGACCCTTCTGTCGGCTCGGGTGTTCAAGCCCGGAGGACAGCTCACGCCGGAGTTCGACCATCTGACCCTCTTGGTGGAGCAGGAAGAGCGGTGGCTGGTTGACGTGGGCTTTGGAGACTGCTTCCGGGAGCCCCTGCGCCTCGACACCGCCGACGTCCAGAGCGACGGCTTCCGGGAGTTCCGCATCGAACCCGAACCCGACGACGCGTTCGTGCTCTGGCAGCGCAAGCCGGAAGAAGACTGGGAGCGGCAGTACCAATGGACCCTCGCCCCCCGGCAGCTCGTGGAGTTCACTGACCGCTGCCGATTCCAGCAGTACTCCCCTGACTCCCACTTCGTGCATCGACGCATGTGCACCCGCGCCACCCCTACGGGCCGCGTCTCCCTGGTGGACGGAGCCCTCATCGTCACCGACGGCGCAGAGCGCACCCAGCGGCTACTCTCCGGAAGGTCCGCGCAGCAAACCATGCTCCGGGAACAGTTCGGCATCGAGCTGGACGAGCTGCCAGAGAGCTTCCGGTAGGCGCTCATCCAAAGGTCGTTGGTGGCGCACCTGGCGTTGAATGAGCAGCCCATCGAATTCCAAATTCCGTCATTGACGGAAATGACGGAATTTCATTGACCGGATAGCGCGAGAACCCAGAACCATCAATGATTAAAAGTTATTTCTGTAAATGTAGAGGAATGCGGTTCTGTTTGGCTGGAATTGACGGATTTTCTCAACCCAGACCGCGGCAGAGGGCTGACGCCGACTCCTGGATCCTCGTTCAGACCTGCTGGGAGATGGGGCGCCGATTGTCCGGCAGGGGAATCCCTGCTCACGGCACGGCGCAGAAGCCCAGGCGGGTGGGATTCACTGGGTTCCCGCAATAGAGGTACGACTGCGACTGGCAGGTCGGCGTCGCGCTGCCCGTGGGCACGGCGCCCAGGGCCTCGCACGGGAGCTGGACGCCATCGGGGTGATCCGTGTCGCAGTACGGGACGCAACGCTCGGGACCGACCGGTGTGGTGGCGAACAGGTCGTCGTTGGTGCAGACAGAGCCCGAGGGGCAGATGTCCGCGGCGTTGCTCGGGTCGCAAAAATCCCACGCGGCCAGGGTCGGCGCGGTGGATGCCAGGCAGACGCCCACCAGCGAGCCGTTGGTCATGTCGCCGCCGGAGAGCTGCATCATGACGCAGCGGGCGCCCAGGCCGTGAGTGTCCACGCAGGTCTGGGTGGAATCGCCCAACAGCTGGTTCGTGACCAGCGAGCAGGTCGTCATACCGCCCGTGGGGTCGGTGACCTCGTCGTCGCGGCAGTAGGTGAATACCGGACGCAGGGTGCAGTTCGCGGAGTCGAACTTTTCCCCCGAGAAACAGTTGCTCCCGGTGGGGCAGGGCACTAGTTCGGTTGCAGGAGGACCGCCGTAGATTGACACGGCGTAGGCCTGCTCCCAGTTGCAGCCTTGGGAACATCTGCCGTCTAGCGCGCCTGGCTCAGACATGCAGATACCGTACTCGCACCGCGGAGTAGGGGCGCAGTCTCCTGGTTGCGCGGGGCAGATGTCACCATGTGACAGTGCGCCTCCGCCCAGGCAGATACCGGGAGTTGGCCATGGTGGCTCGGAGTTGGCCAAGCACCAGCCGACTGTGCCGCCGGGGGCTGAACAGAGGTCGTTCGGGTTGGAGCACCCGAGCAACTCGCAGACTCCACCATTGGCGGTGTCACACATTTCGTACCAGCAGCAGTCCTCGTGCTGTACGCACGGTCCGAGACAGCCGGTTTCGTCGAAAAGGCAGTTTGATGCGCAGGAGAGGATACCGCGGGCGTACCCGAGGTCTTCGCATGTGGCGCCGCCCAGGTCGTTGCCGTCGCACCGCTCGGAGCCGCACTGCAAGTTGTCGCCGCAGACGCCACAGTACGCGCAGTCGGTCTCGTCCCGGAGGCAGTCCTCGGTGCAAGTCAGGGTGCCAGCGTCCCAGCCGAGGCTCTCGCAGGTGGCACCGGCGAGATCGGGGCCGTCGCACTCCTCGCCGTCGTCAGCGATGTCGTTGCCGCAGGGGGCGCAGCAGACGCAGCTGGACAGGTCGAGCTCACAGCTCGGTGAGCAGGCGAGGGTGCCGCCGTACTGGAACAGGTCGGTGCAGCTCAAACCCCCGAGGTCGGTGCCGTCGCACGCCTCGCCCGGATCGATGACGCCGTTGCCGCAGATGGGGCCCACCGGCTGGTCGTCGTCGCATGCGGTCAGAGCGAGGGCCGGCGCGAGGGTGAGCGCCACGAAGAGCAGGACGGTCGTCGCCGTGGCCGCGAGCTCGCGCGACCAGAACGAATTGGGCTTTGCGGGGCGCATCAGGCTCCGCCGAGGTCGCCGAGGGCGAGCTGGACGGCGCGGAGGAGGGTGGCGGTGTCGGAGGGCTTGACGAGGTAGCCGTCGCAGCCTACGGCCTCGGCGCGTCGCCGGGACAGGGAGTCCCCGCGGCCGGTGAACATGTACACCGGGATGTTCGTGGTGCGGGGTTTGGCCTTGAGGAGGCGGCAGAGCTTGAAGCCGTCGATTCCGCCGGGGAGCGTGAGGTCCAGGATGAACAGGTCCGGAAGCACACTCTCGATCTTCTCGAGGGCCGCTTCGCCCGAGGCGGCGGTGAGGACCTCGTAGCCCGTGCTCTCCAGGGCCAGGCTGAGGAAGTCGAGGGTGTCTCGGTCGTCGTCCACGACCAGGATCCGCGCGTGGGCCGGGGAGCGGATGATCGGCACGGACACGGGGGTGAGGCAGCGGGGAAGGGCGGCGGCCGCGTCCGAGAGCATGAGGATGAAGGAGACGCGGGTGCCCTCGTCGGGGCTGCTCTGGAGGTTGGGCTCGGTGCGGTGGTTCGAGAGGATCTCCTTGATGATGGCCAGCCCGAGCCCGGAGCCGCTGCGATTGCTGCCGACCTGGACAAAGGGGTCGAAGACGGCCTCCGCGGCCTTCTCGTCCATGCCGATGCCGTTGTCGCACACCGAGACGGCCACGCGGCGTCCGGTGATGAAGTCTACGCTGAGGGTGATCTTGGCGGTGGGGCCGGCGTGGCGGGCCGCATTCTCGAGCAGGTTCGACAGCGCCATGCGGAGCTGATCCGCGTTGGCGCGGACCAGCACGAGGGTGTCCGGGGTCTCGAGCACCATCCGGTCCTGGCGGTCCTCGTGGCGCACGAGGAACTCTCCCACGCACTCCTGGCAGATCTCGCGGATGTCCACCGCGTCGAAGCGGAGGGACTCGCCCGGGCTGCGGGTGGTGGCGGCCTGATAGGCGAGGATGTCGTCCACCAGGGCGGAGAGCCGCCGCAGGTTGCGCAGGGCCACCTTCATGCGGTCGTGGACCGAGGCGTCGGCGTGGCCGAGATGTCCGCCGAGCAGCAGATCGATATAGCCGAGGCCGGTGAGCAGCGGCGTGCGCAGCTCATGACTGACCTTGGCCAGGAACTCGCCTTTGGTGCGGAGAAGCTCCTCGTAGTAGGAGAGCTGGCCCTCCAGCTCATCGGAGCGCCTGAGGTGCTCGTTCGCGGCTTGGACGTGGGCCGAGACGTCCATGCCCGTGCAGACGATGTACTGGATCATGCCTTCGGCGTCCACGAGGGGCTGGTTCGACCAGGCGACGCGGAGGCTCCGTCCGTTGCGCGTGGGGCAGGTGCTTTCGAAACGAACGGGCTGGCGGTTGTTTCGCATTTCCAGGAACGCGGAGTTGACTCCGACCATGTCCTGGGGGGCCACAAGGGACTCCCAGAAGGGCTTTTCCTGAAGATCCGAAAAGGTGTGTCCAGTGGCCTCCACGCAGGCGCGGTTGAGCAGCACGGGACGTCCCTGCCGGTTCAACACCACGACGAGGGAGTCCACCGTGTCGAGGATCGACGCCGCGAGGCCGGGTTCCCGCAGGAGCGTATCCAGAGCGCCGAGCTGCCCAGTGCCTTTCGTCATCACAGTGTTCGCTTCCCGTAGGAACAAGACTATCACTCGCAGGAGGTCTTTCCAAGGGCTCTTCGGGCCGAAATCGGGTGACTTGACCTTTCGCAGAAGCATGTGAAGATGTGTCGACTCGATGTTGCGATACGACGACATTCCCCTCCCACTGTCGGGCTATGGAGAGCGGCTCTACGACGCCGGACGGAACCTCGTCGCCGAGCACGGCGTGCGGCTGGCTCGCCTGGTGTTCGACGCCGACGAGGTGCTGTGGGACTGGGTGGTGCATCTCGGGCGGATCCTGCGGGGGGTCCCGCGGGCGCTGTTCACCTGGGAAATCGGTCACCGGGAGTTCTTCCGGATCAAGCCCGGAATCTTCGAGCTCGTCTGGGGCATGCGCCACGAGTCCCTCGCGCGGGGCGAGGATCCCTATCTCCGCGTCTGGACCAACGGCTACCCCTGGCGGCTGTGGCGGATCGGCCTCGAGCTGGAGGCGCTGGGCGCGCTGGTCGGGCCCCCGGCCGAGGGCGCGTCCACGCCCGAGGACTGGGCGAGCCATCCCCGCGTATTCTACCGGCCGGACTACGTGGAGGTGGCGCTCCGCCTGCTGGACCCGGCGGCCCGCGCGGCGGCTTTGGCGGAGCTGCCGGAGCGCGCCAGGTACGTGCTCGGACGGCAGCTCGGTGAGCGGCCGGAGGACTCCACGCTGAAGATGCCTGAGCTGGCGGGCCTGGCGGGCAAGGACGGCTTTGCGGAGTCGATGGTCCTGATCGACGATGAATCCCGGAACGTGGGGCGCTTCGTGGCCTCGGGCCGTCGTGGAATCCAGCTGGCGTACCCCAGCTATTCCATGTTCGGGGGGCGGCTGCCGAACACCATCTGGCGCGACCCCTGGGAGCAGCTCGCCGAGCTCTCCACGGCCGTGGCGCCCCTGCTGGTGGACGCGCTGCGGGAGGTGCACCGGGAAGGTGGGCCCCGTCGGCTTCGCGTCCGGTCCACCGAGCCCGTGCGGGACTACGTGCACTACGACTTCACCATCGATGTGCTCGACTCCCGCGTGCGAAAAGAGTGGCTCGTACCCAGGCGGCGTCTGCAGCGGGCGGTGCGGGCACGCGGCGAGGCGCGCGGGGTGCTGCGGCGGCTGGCGTGGGCTCGCAAATTTCGGCTGAAGGCGTAGAATCGCTTCGATGCAGGTCTCGAGTCGCGTCGGTAGGATCCTGTTCGTCAGCGCCTTGGCGCTGCTCTCGCTGGCCTTCATCGTCACCGAGTACATCTACTATTTTCCGCTGACCCCCCTGTCGCTGGACACCCGGGGCACCACCCGGTTGCCGCCGGCGCCGGGCCGGATCAGGCTGCTGTTCGTGGGGGACGTGCTGCTCGGCGACGCGGGCGAGGACACCGTTGCCAGGAAAGGCTACGACTACGTATTCGCGGCCACACGGCGGCTGATCCAGGCCGCGGATCTGGCGGTCGGCAACCTGGAGGGTCCCATCGCCGTACGCGGGAGGCGCAGCGCCGGGAAGCGGTGGTCCTACAAGATGGCGCCCCAGGCTGCGCACGCGCTGAAGCGCGCCGGGTTCGACCTGATGGACCTCGCCAACAATCACATCCAGGACTGCGGCGACGAGGGCGTCGCCGAATCGCTCCGCTATCTTCGG
>JBDRSE010000090.1:0-7659 GCA_043825095.1 bacterium | reverse complement strand
GCTTTTAGCGGTTAGCATTTAGCCAGAGCGACGTTTTTCGCGACTCTGGACACAGCGCCCACGAGTAACAAGCGGTCGATGCCATGGATATTCAACGATTCTTTCTTGCTAACTGCTAATCGCTAATAGCTGAACGCTTACAAAAAAGGCTCCGGGTACCCGGTCCTCCTGCTACCGTTGCTCCCTTCCGGGCCTGGCGGGGTTCACAGGATTCTCGTCACCCGGAGCCATCGGAGAGAGAGGGATTCGAACCCTCGGTACCTTTCGATACACACGATTTCCAATCGTGCACCTTCGGCCTCTCGGTCATCTCTCCAGCGGCACAAACGAAGTTCGGCTCATGGCGAAAAATATCACACGGAGAGAGGGGGATTCGAACCCCCGGTACGCATAACGTACACCTGAGTTCGAATCAGGCACCTTCGGCCTCTCGGTCATCTCTCCGCAAGGTTTCAAAGAGCAAGGCTTCGAGACGGACCACCGCCGACAGCGAAGCCGTAGCCATACCTATCAGAACCGGCCCCGGTGTCAAGGCCGTAGGAAACTGTCAGCTTTCAGCTTTCCCGACGGGAAACCGCCCCCGCCCCATCCGGCGACAGCAGACCAAGCCGGTCGGCGCTGAGCGACCGCCGGTCCGCGCCGAGCGCCGTTCGGTCTGCGCCGAGGCCGGACCGAGCGGCGGCCTACGGCTGGCGCTCCTCGAGCTCTGACTCGAGTGAGCTCATGAACTCCTGGATTCGACTCGCCTGCTCTTCGTCCGGGCAGTGCTCGAGGCAGCGCTTCCACGTCTGCAGGGCTCGCTTGAGAAATCCCTGCTTGTAGTACAGGAATGCCAGCCGCGACAACGCGGGGAAATAGTCCGGTCGCAGGGACACGGTGTTTTCGTAGGCGTCGATCGCCTCGTAGTGAAGCTCCAGATGCTGCAGGATGTTCCCAAGGACGAAATGGTACCGGGGCGACAGGGGATCGACGTCCAGGGCCCGACGCAGGGTCGCCACCGCCTCCTCGGCCTTCTGGTCCCGGTACAACCCGAGGGCTTCGTCGAACAAACCCTCGTCCGCCGGGGTCGTCACCTGGGGCGCCCGCGCCTGGGACAGCAGCAGGTTGACCGTCCCCAGCAGCTCCGACTGGTTGATCGGCCGCGTGATGAGCTCATCGGCCCCGTACTGGTCCAGCAGCTCGCGGCCGGGCAGCTCGCCCGATTCGGCGGACGTCACGAGAACCACCGGAATGTGTCCGTACTTGACCGATGACTTGATGTTTCGACAGAGCTGGTAACCCTGGATCTGCGGGAGCATCACCTCGATGATCGCCAGCTCGGGTGGGTTCTGGCGGATCTCGCGCACGGCCTCCACTCCGGTCGTCGCGTGGCTCAGGGTGTGCCCCTCCTGCTCGAGGATCTTGGTGAGCAGGTGCCGGCTCTTTTCGTCGGGATCCACGATGAGGATCCGCCGAGACGTCGGCAGCGGCGCGTGGGCATCGAGATCCAGCTCCTCGTCGACGCCTTCGTCCTCCAGGAACGGCTCGGCCTCGACGATGTCCTCGGGATCCACGGGGAACGCGATGTTGGGATCCGTGACGTCCAGGGGCGCGGCCTCCACCGCCTCCGGAGCCTCGTCCACATCTGAAATCGAAACCAGCAACCCCTCGGGATCGATGAGATCCTCGAATGTGGTCGCGTGGCCGAACCAATACGAATCCCCGGCCTCCATCAACCGATAGCAGTCACGGATGGTTCGAACGAGATTGAAATGCACGGCCACGTGGGGAATGACGCCCTTGCCTTTGATGATTGCCAGCTCGTTTACGATGGCCTGGTCCCTGAGGTCGGAGACAGCGACGAAGACGTGCTGCTGGTCCTCGTACAGCGGCAACATGACGTATTTCTTAGCAATTTCATAAGGAATATCCCTGAGGTTCTGCAGCGAGATGATGCTGCGGGCAAGCACCACCCCGGGCACGCCGATCTGGCGGGACAGGTTGCGCACGAGGTTGTCCTCGTCCACGTAGCCGAGCAGGAAGCAGTAAGATGCAAAAGGCAGTCCCAGACGCTGCTGCTCGAGCACGTCGGCGAGCTGGTCCTCGGTCAGGCTGCCGTCCATGACCAGCAGGCCACCCAACGGGTCGATGTTCTTCTTCATCGGTGCCACCCTACGCCCGCGGATCCGACTTCGGGAGCACGGATCCGGTACTAAGCGCTCCAGATCCCAAAAAACCACGGTATCTTGGCGAATTAGTCTATTGACGTTGGATTATTCTAGCATATCTGATATACTTCTACGCCGTTGTGGTCTTACTCCACAGAGTCTAGTGACTGGAGGCCACACGAGTCCAGCGGTAATTAACCGCAGTTGCGGCGGCCTTGCAAGCAGTTTCTCAGACGAGTGTCGAACGGTACGCCAGCGAATACGAGAGTTAAATAGATAGCTTCGGTGCCTACGCGCCGAAGTGCGCATCCCGAGGAGGTCCGTTACATGGGGCTCACATTCAGTGTTGGTGAAAAGGCCGTGTACCCTGCGCAAGGTGTCGCAGTGGTCGTCGGCATCGAGGAGAAAGAGATCGCTTCCACGATCACCTCTTTCTACGTGCTCAAGATTCTCGACTCCGAGATGAAGATCATGGTGCCGACGGCAAAAGCCGATCAGGTCGGCCTGCGCCAGGTTGCCAGTAAGCCGGAAATCGCTGAAGTGATGGAAATCCTTCGTGAGAAGGAGGTCCAGGTGGACAAGCAGACCTGGAACCGCCGGTACCGCGGTTTCATGGAGAAGATCAAGACCGGATCCCTGTTCGAGGTCGCCGAGGTGTATCGGGACCTCTCCAGACTGAAGAGCACGAAAACCCTGTCCTTTGGCGAGCGACGCATGTTGGACACTGCCCGCAACCTCATCGTGAAAGAGCTCTCCGTGGCGAAAAACTCGCCGGAAGCGCGGGTGGAAAAGGACTTGGAAGCGCTGTTCAGCTGAGCCCCACGGTACCCCCTTCCCTACATCCCGACCGACCGTTGACAGCAGCAAGTGCTTTACCCACAGAGAATGAAGACTAGAATAGTCGTGTCGGCGATCGACGTCGAAGAGACGAATCTGCGCCGGCATCAGGGCCGATCGGTCGAGCGCCCCAGGAGAGAGAACATGCCTTCAGCGACCCCCCGTAACGTCACCTTGTTGTTCGCGCTGGCCCTCCTCGTCGGGATGGCCGGGCAGACCGGCTGCAGCGATGACGCCGCGACTGGGAGCTGCGGGGACGGCGTCTTGGACCCGGACGAGCAGTGCGACGACGGGAATCTGGTCGACGGCGACGGGTGTAACTTCGAGTGCCTGTTCGAGTCCTACTGCGGCAACGGCATCGTTGAAAGCGGGGAGGAGTGCGACGACGGGAACGATCGGGGCGGCGACGGCTGCAGCTCCTCGTGCCAGCGCGAGGTGGGTTGCGGCAACGGACGCCTCGACTACGGCGAGGAGTGCGACGACGATAACGTGACCTCCGGGGACGGCTGCAGCAGCGAATGCGTGGACGAGGACGGCATCGCCATCTGCGGCAACGGCATCCTCGAGGCCGGTGAGGACTGCGACGACGGAAACGGGACCGCGGGCGACAACTGCAGCCCCTCCTGCGAGATCGAGGACGGCTGCGGGGACGGCATCCTCAACACCGGTGAGGAGTGTGACGACGACAACACGGTCAGTGGAGACGGCTGCACTTACAACTGCCTGCTCGAGTTCGTTTGCGGGGATGGCATCTGCGACGTGGACAACGCGGAAACCTGCGTGAAGTGCCCTGCGGACTGCTGCCCCATGTGCGGAGACGGTGTGCTCGACAGCTGGTCCGGGGAGGAGGATCCCCCCTACGCGGACGAGGAGTGCGACGACGGAAACAATGTGTCCGGCGACGGCTGCAACTCCGGCTGTCAGGACGAGGACGGCTTCGCCACCTGCGGCAACGGCATCATGGAGCTGGGCGAGGAGTGCGACGACGGAAACACCGAGAATGGGGACGCCTGCTCGTCCACCTGCACCTGGGAGTTCATCTGCGGAGACCAGCACTGTGACGTGGGCAACGGCGAGAACTGTCGCTTCTGTCCGGGTGACTGCTGCCCCGACTGCGGCAACAACATGGCCGACGCCGGCGAGAACTGCGACGGCGGCGCCCTGGGAGGGTTGACCTGCGAGGACTTCTGCTACGACGGCGGAACCCTGGCCTGCCACAGCTGGTGCGACTTCGACGTGTCCGGCTGTACCGGGGCCGGCCCCATCTGCGGGGACGGCCTCGCCGAGTGTGAAGAGCACTGCGACGACACCGACCTCAGCGGCAAGGACTGCTTCGCCCTGGGATACGACGGCGGCACGCTCGGCTGCACGGCCGGCTGCCAATATGACGTGTCGTCCTGCGGCGCGCTCCTGTGGTATCTGCACGAGGATTTCGAAGACCCCCTGACCGTTGTGGACTGGACCCTGGGCGGCGACTGGGCCTGGGGCAACCCGACCTCCGGGCCCGGCTCGGCCTACGGCGGCTCCGGGAACGCCATCGGGACCGTGCTCACCGGGAACTACAGCAACAACTGCGCCTATGGCGTCTGCGCCGCCACCTCGCCGTCCATCGATCTCACCATGGCGTACGCTCCCGCGGTGCGGTTCTGGGCCTGGATCGACACCGAAGGCTATTCCTACGACGGCGGCAACCTGAAGGTCAGCACCGACGGCGGTATGAGCTACAGCATCGTGAACGCAGTGGTCCCGGCCTACAACCTCACCAGCGTGGGCGGCGAGGTTGCCTGGGGCGGCCACCCGTCCTCCACCGGCTGGACCGGCTGGACCCAGTTCGACGCGGACCTGTCGACCCACGCCGGACAGACGATCCGCCTGCGCTTCGACTACCGCACCGACGGCTCGGTCAACAGCTATCCCGGCTGGTACGTCGACGAGATCCTCGTCGCCGAGCCCGGCGCCATGCCCTAGCGTAATCCCCCTTCAGTACGAAAACGCCGAGCCGCCGACAAACTCCCGCAGCAGGCTGTTGTGAGGGACGTCGTCGGGGAGGATCGGCACGATGAGCCGCAAAAAACCCAGCAGCCGGTACGCCTCCGGGAACATCTCGTCCCGCTCGTCGACCTCGAGCAGATAGCGCTCGGCATAGTTCTTGAGCAGGGCGTGCTCGTACACCAGCGCCGAGTTGAACATCACGTCGGACTGCCCCTGATAGGGAAAAATGTGCCGCATCTCGCCGCGGCGCACCAGCGGCCAGCGGCGCAGGGTGTCCGCGGCGGAGTACCCCCGGTAGCGACGGTCGCGCACGATCCGTCGGATGAGCCGGGTGTCGGACGTGAAGATCCGGTTGTGCTCGTCGATGGCGAGCTGGGTGAGGGCCGAGATGTAGATCTTGTACTTTTTCCGCGCCGTCACGGCCGGGGTCAGCGCCGGGTTGAGGGCGTGGATCCCCTCTACGAGGACCACCTGCTCCGGGGACAAACGGAGGGTGCTCCACCCCGACTTCCGGGTCGGCTTTCCCGTGTGGAAGTCGTAGCGCGGAACCCGGGTTTCCCCGCGCTCGAACAGCTCCGTCAACACCTGGTTGAACAGCTCGAGGTCGAGGGCCTCCAGGCACTCGAAGTCGAGCCGCCCCTGCGCGTCGCGCGGGGTTCTGCTCCGGGCGACGAAGAAGTTGTCCACCGAAAGCTCCACGGGCTGGATCCCGTTGACCTGCAGCTGCACCGCCAGCCGCTTGACGAAGGTGGTCTTGCCGCTGGACGAGGGGCCGGCGATCAGCACGAGCCGCACCCGGTCGCGGCGGGCGGTGATTTGATCGGCGATGCTTGCGATGTTCTTTTCGTGCCCCCCTTCGGCCACCCGGATGAGCCGATCGATTCTGCCCGCGACGGCCAAGGCGTTCAGCTGGCCCAGGTTCTCCACACCCAGCTGTCGACTCCACGCGCGCGACTCGGTGAGCTTATCGAAGAGCTTGCGGTCCACCTGGGCGCGCCCCTGCACCTTCGTCGAGGTCCGGACCGGGAGACGCAGCAGGACGCCCGGCGCGTAGGGGGTCACGCGGAAGCTGCGAATCGCCCCGGTGGTGTAGGCCACCGGGTTGTGGAACAGATCCGTGAAGCCGCCGCACGAGACGATCCGGACGCTGGTCTCCCAGTGGGTCCGCAGCAGGAACAGCTTGTCCTCGTGCCCGCGATCCCGCAGCAGGTCCCGGGCCTCGTCCACGCTGATGCGCCGCACCACGAAGGCGAGGTCCTCGTCCCGCAGCGCCCGCATGCCGGCCTCCAGCGCGGCGCACTCCTGCCGGCTGATCGGCGCCCCGGAGCCCGCGCCGCGCCGGACCTCGTAGTACAGCCCGTCCCCGTGGGTCTGGTGCAGCACGAGCCGCAGGTTCGGATCGATCCGCAGGGCCGCCTCGTAGAGCATGAGGCAGGCCGACCGCCGGTAGAGGTCCCATCCGGCCCGGTCGGCCAAGGTCACCCAGCGCAGCTCACCACCGCTGCGCAGCGGATAGCTCAGGCTCACCAGACGGTTGTTGTACACGGCCGCCAGCGGCTGCTCCAACGCGCCCGCCCGGCCCGGAGGGACGAGGGTCATGACCTGGGCGGACGGCGCCACGCGGTGTTGCCGGCCGGCGATGGTGATGGTCAGGTGGTCAGGCACGGGCGCTCCTTTGCCGCAGGGAGTCCGACTATAGCCGATGTTCCCACGAGCGAATAGCACCGCCCGCGAACACATCCCGCGATCGACCCGCCGCGATCGACCTGTGGTTGGCTCCGATACGGCCAAGCGGTATGCTCCCCTCATGGCACACCCCGGACTCGTGATCTTCGACCTGGACGGCACGCTCTTGGACACCCGGATGGACATCGCGCGGGCCGTCAACCAAGGGCTCATCGCCTGCGGCCTGCCCACGGCCGCGGAGCGCACCATCGTCTCCTTTGTCGGCGACGGCGTGGGAAGACTGGTGGACCGCACGCTCCGCGCGGTGGGCGGTGACATGGCCCTGGCGCCGCGGGTGGCTGAGGCGCTGCTGGACTTCTACCACCGACACCCGGTGGACCACACCCGGCCGTACCCCGGCATCGGCGCCGTGCTGGAGGCGTTGGCGGACCGCCCCCTCGGCGTGGCGAGCAACAAGCCCGGAGCGCTCTGCCGGGAGATCCTGGCCCACTTCGGCTGGGCGGATCGATTCGTGGAGATCCTCGGGGCCGACTGGGGAGGGCCCCGCAAGCCCGATCCCGCCCCCCTCCTGCGGCTGGCCGAGCGGGCGGGCGTCGCGCCCTCAACCGGCGTCATGGTCGGGGACAGCGTCGGGGACATCGAGGCCGGACGCGCCGCGGGGATGCGCACCGTGGCCGCGCTCTACGGCTATCGCCCGGCCGCCGAGCTCCGGGCGGCAGCCCCGGACGCGACCATCGAAACCCCGGCCGAGCTGCTCGAGGCGCTCGAGGCCTGAAGAACATGTAACCGTTCACGTGGTAGACGGCACAGCGCCCCCCGCGCCGCGCGGGCTTCCCCTTGAGGGGACGGGAGGGGAGTCTTCCGCCGCGGAGCGGCGGATCTGTCGGGCTGGTTTCGGCGCTGTGCGAATGCTGGCACCTGCCGGAGATCGATCCGCCGCTTCGCGGCTCAGCGCTCCCCCTCCGCCCCCTCCGGGGGAACCTCGCTGCGCTCGGGA
>JBDRSE010000089.1:0-78475 GCA_043825095.1 bacterium | reverse complement strand
CTCGATCGTTCAGGACGCCGATCCATCCCGGCTCGCTTTGTTGCCAGGCGGTCGAATATTCCCGATATGCTCCCTTCTGGCGCCTCGCGAGCCGGGCGCCTCGGCGCCCTGATTCAAGGAGTTACCCATTCGCGACCCCTTAGGGGCCACCCACGGAGGTGAGAGCCCGGCCCTTGCTGCCGTTGTACCAGGCGCCCTTGTTGATCGTGCCGCTCTCGTACAACCGCATCACCTTCCCGCTCCGAAGCACCACGAACAGCCACTGGCCCTCCGGCCCCGCAGCGACCGCCCTGGCCTTGCCCTTGCTGCCGCTGTACCAGGCACTCTTGTTGATCGTCCCGCTCTCGTACAACCGCATCACCTTCCCGCTCTGAAGCACCACGAACAGCCACTGGCCCTTGGGCCCAGCGCCGGCCGTCACGGCCTTGCCCTTGCTGCCGTTGTACCAGGCACTCTTGTTGATCGTCCCGCTCGGGTACATCCGCATCACCCTGCCGCTCTGAAGCACCACGAACAGCCACTGGCCCTTGGGCCCCGCAGCGGCCGCCACGGCTTTGCCCTTGCTGCCGTTGTACCAGGCGCTCTTGTTGATCGTCCCGCTCGGGTACACCCGCATCACCTGCCCACTCCGGAGCACCACGAACAGCCACTGGCCCTTGGGCCCCGGGGCGATCGCCACAGCCTGGCCCTTGCTGCCGTTGTACCAGGCACTCTTGTTGATCGTCCCGCTCGGGTACACCCGCATCACCTGCCCGTTCGAAAGCACAACGAACAGCCACCTGCCGTGACCTGCGGTGATCGCCACGGCCCTGCCCTTGCTGCCGTTGTACCAGGCGGACTTGTTGATCGTCCCGCTGGGGTAGATCCGCGCCGTCTTACCGTTGGACATCACCACGTACTGGAAGCCAGCCGCTCCGGCCGCGGGCTCCGCAGCCGTGAGCCCAAACAGCAACGCGATCCCAATGAGAAGAAGTGATCCAGAGCGTTTCGATGACATGAAGCCCTTCCGTGATAGACGCACAGTATTCT
This sequence comes from bacterium, assembly GCA_043825095.1. GTDB lineage: Bacteria > Myxococcota_A > Polyangia > HGW-17 > JAJRWW01 > JBDRSE01. The sequence continues at coordinate 77,446 of JBDRSE010000089.1, read as the reverse complement.
GACAGGCCCGCCGGGAAGTCAATGGGCCCGCCAGCCCAAGCCGCTGGGTGCGACGCAGAGATTGGCTACCGGTCGATCCGCGCGGCGACCCAGGCGGCGAGGAGGCCGGCAGGAACGCCCACGACGAGGCTCCAGACCACGGTGGGCAAAAGGTCGCGGCCGAGCAGGTCGAGGGTGAGGCCGACCACGCCGATGGAGCCCAGGGGGAGCGCCCAGGGGCGGGCCGGGGCGGAGGCGGACTCGGCGGCGATGTCCGCGTCGCCTGCACGGGTGGACGGTGCCACCTGCAGCCGGGTCAGCAGGACGAACACAGCACCCAACAGGGCACAGAGGGTGTAGACTAAGAACATCGCACGCAAGCTCCGCTCCCGTTGATAGATGACCGGCTCCCAGGTTGTCAACGGGGGGGGCCAAATCCCGTGCCGGAAGCGCAGCGGGCGCCTTGACAGACCCGAGGTGCCACGTAAAGTTAAGCCCTTTGTCAGGCGCGTCATGGAAGCCGCAATCGCACATACCTGGGCAGCGCTGATGCCCTACTTTCAGGTCCGGGACGGCTTCGTGCTGTTTCTGGGGCTCGTGGTGTCCATTACCCTGCACGAGTTCGGCCACGCCGCTGCCGCGGTGTGGCTGGGCGATCCCACGCCCCGATCACCGGCCCGGCTCCTCGCCGGTCGGATCACCGACCTGGGCGGCGTGCTCGGCGTAACCCGGGGTCGGGACAACCGCTACACGGTCAACCCACTGGCCCACGCCGATCCCATCGGCACGGTGGTGCTGCCCCTGGCCGCGCTGTTCCTGCTGCCGCAGGCCATGCTCTTTGGGTGGGGACGACCCGTGCCTTTCGACCCCTATGCGGCCCGGGCAAAGGTGCCCCGGAGCAAGATGATCGTGCTGGTGTCCCTGGCCGGCCCCACGGCCAACATCCTGCAGGCGCTCTTCTTCTCCGGCCTGCTGGTGCTGCTGATCGCCATCGGAGCCCGCAACAGTGGAGTCGAGCTGGCAATGGCGTCCACGCGCTGGGTGGAAACCCTGGTTTGGCTCAACTTCCTGCTGGCGTTCTTCAACCTGCTGCCCGTGCCGCCCCTGGACGGCGGACACATCCTCACGAGCTATCTCTCCCGCTCGAATCCCGACTGGGCGCGGTGGCTCAACCAATACGGATTGTTCGTGTTTCTGCTGCTCTTCCCAATCCTGCCTTTCCTCCTGCAGCCCATCATGGTAGGCAGCATGCACTGGACGAGCTGGCTGGTGGCGGTGGCCGGCGGATAGCCCCATGACCCGGACCGAACAGCGAAATACGCAGCTCGAGCTGCCCTACGAGGTCAAGCTCGAGATCTTCGAGGGTCCGCTGGACCTGCTCCTGCACCTGGTGCGCAAGCACGAGCTGGACATCTTCGACATCCCCATCGGCTTCATCACGGCGAAGTACCTCGAGTACCTGGACCTGATGAAAGCGCTGAACCTCGACGTGGCCGGAGAGTTCCTCTACTACGCGGCCCTGCTCGCGCACATCAAGTCCAAGCAGCTCCTGCCCCCGGACGAGAGCGACACCGCCGAAGGGGACGAGGAAGAGATCGACCCGGCCAAGCTGCTGCAGGAGCGGCTGTTCGAGTACCAGCGATTCAAGGACGCGGCCGAGCACCTGGACAACCTGCCCCAGGTGGGACGCTCGATCTGGCTCCGCGGCGCCGAGTTGGACCAGGACATTGACGGCGAGTCCATGGTGGCGCCCTTTGCCGAGGTGGGCCTGTTCAAGCTGGTGGACGCCATGGCCAAGGTGCTGGCCCGGGCCTCGCCAGAGGTGACCCACGACGTGCTGGTGGACCGCATCTCCCTGGCCGATCGCATCCACGAGCTGCTGGACCGGCTCAACGAAACGCCGCAGATGACCTTCTCGTCCACCTTTTCCGACATCGAGGTAGGCCCGGGCTTCCGGATCACGGTGGTGGTGACCTTCCTGGCGATTCTGGAGCTGGCCCGCCAGCACCTGCTGCGAATCCACCAGCCGGAGGGCAGTGAGGAGATCTACCTGGAGCTTGCCGCAACAAACGTCGAGATCAACGAGGACGAGCTGCAGATCGACGACAGCTACGATTGAGATCATGACGAGCAATAAAAAGCAGACAGTCGAGGAGCGAGTGTCGGACGACCATCGGTCCACCGACGAGATGGTCGAGGTCGACGACGGCGAGGAAACCGACGACGGCGAGGAAACCGACGACGGCAAGGAAACCGACGACGGTGAGGAAACCGACGACGGTGAGGAAACCGACGACGGCGAGGAAACCGACGACGGCGAGGAAACCGACGACGGCGAGGAAACCGACGACGGCGAGGAAACCGACGACGGCGGAGAGACCGACGACGGCGAGGAAACCGACGACGGAGACGAGGCCGAAGCAAAGCGCGCACCAAAGCGCTCCCGGCAGACCAAGCTGCAGGTGGCGGAGCCGGTGTCGCCCCGCTTGCTGTCCATCGCAGAGTCCCTGCTGTTCGCCGCGGAAAAGCCCCTCAAGCCGTCCCAGCTCCAGAAGCTCCTCGGCGAGCGCAGCCCCGCCCGGGTGCGGCTCGTGATCGCCACCCTGATGGAGCAACGGAAAGATGCGGGCGTCATCGTCGTGGAGGTGGACGGCGGGTACCAGCTCCGCACCAACCCGGAGAACGCGCGCTGGGTACGACGCCTGGAGGAGATCAAACCCATCCGCATGAGCCGCGCCGCCCTGGAGGTCGTGGCCGTGGTGGCCTATCGCCAGCCGGTCACCCGCGCCGAGATCGATGTCATCCGGGGTGTGGACTCCGGCGGTGCGCTCAAGCACCTGCTCTCCCGGGACCTGGTGCGCCTCCTCGGCCGCAAGGACGAGCCCGGTCGTCCCTTCCTGTACGGCACGACCCACGAGTTCCTCTCGTTCTTCAGCCTGGGCAGCCTGAGCGAGCTTCCCCCGCTCCGGGACGTGAGCGAGCTGGCGGGCTCTCCGGAAGAAGAAGAGGAGCCGGACGAGAGCGCCGACGAGGACGACGGGGACGATGGGGACGTCGGGGATGCCGAGAACACCGAGGACGCCGCGGCAGACGCGACGGGCGACAAGCCCCGACCTCCGGCTCGCCCCGAGGAGCCGGAAGAGGTGACCCCTGAGGAGATCGACGTCGACGAGGACGACCTGGACGAGTTCGACGAGCTCGACGAAGGAGACGACGAGGTGCTGGAGGCTCTCGCCGCGGCCTCGGACGCGGCCCGGGGTGCCGACAAAGTGAAGCGCAGCCTGAAGAAGATGGTGCGGGACGAAGCCGAGGCCGGCACGTCCACCAACCCCGAGGCGACCCAGATGCTGCAGTCCATCGAGCAGCTCGTGCGCAGCCGCCGGGACCGCCAGCAGCAAGCCGAGGGAGCCGAGGCGGCCCAGGGCGAGGAGGGCGCCGAGACGCCCGCCGAGGGCGCAACCGATGCCGCGCTCGAGACGCCGACGGAGCCGCCGCCCGAGCCACCTGAGCCGCCGTCCGAGCCGTCATGAGCCCGCGCATCCGACTCCATAAGTTCCTCGCCCAGGCCGGGGTGACGTCACGCCGCAAGGCGGAGACGCTGATCAGCGAAGGTCAGGTCCGCGTCAACGGCAAGGTGGTCACCATTCCGGGCACCCAGGTGGACCCGCACCGCGACAAGGTAGAGGTCCGGGGCAAACGGGTGCGGGCCGAGGACCTGCGCTATCTGCTGCTGCACAAGCCCGTGGGCGTGGTGACCACCCTGGACGATCCCGAGGGCCGGCCCACGATCCTCGGGCTGCTCCCCCCGGACGGGCCGCGCCTGTTTCCGGTGGGACGTCTGGACTTCAACTCCGAAGGCGCGCTCCTGTGCACCAACGACGGCGAGCTTGCCCACGCGCTCACCCATCCGAGCAAGCGGGTCGTCAAGCGCTACCTGGTCCGCGTGCGCGGCCACCTGACCGAGGAGCAGCTCGAGCAGCTCGGCCGGGGCGTGGAGCTCGAGGACGGGCTTGCCAAGGCAGACTCGGTGCTGGTGCGCGCAGAGACCCGCTCGCACAACTGGCTGGAGCTCACCGTGCACGAAGGCCGCAACCGGCTGATCCGCCGGATGTGCGAGGCCCTGGACCTGCCGGTGATGCGGCTCCTACGGGCGGAGTTCGCCGGCCTGAACGTGGACGACCTCCGGCCCGGGACCTGGCGTGAGCTGAGCTCGAAGGAGGTTTCCAAGCTGCGGGCCGCCGCCGGTCTCGAGCGCAAGGTCATCCGGTCCGGGCGCCAGTCACCTGGCACCAACATTCGCCGGGGCTCTGCCAAACGACCGGCGAAGGGCTCTGCCAAGCGCCCTGCCCGGGGCTCTGCCAAGCGCCCTGCGAAGGACTCTGACAGGGGTTCCGACAGGGATTCGGACAGAAGCTCTGAGAGGGGTCCTGACAAGCGCTCGGCCCAAGGTTCTGCAAGGAGCCCGGCCAGGGACGACTCTCCGCGAAACCGCTTCGGCGCGGGGCCCCGCGGCCGGCGCGGTGGAACGTCCGGGCGACGGCCGAAGCCGAAGCGGTGATCCGCTGCCCAAGCCGAAGCGGTGACCCGCTGCCGCAGTGGCCTTGACGAATCCCCAGCGCGTGGCCACGCTTTCCACCATACTTACACCTCGTGGGCAGTCGGCCCACGGAGGAGCTCAGATCATGACCGACCAACCTTCCCGCGCCCCGATCTTCGGACCGGGCGGCGCCGCGGAAATCGACTCGGCCCAGTGCGATCGCCTGCTCAGCGAAGCCCTGGACCGGGGCGGCGACTACGCGGACCTCTTCTTTGAGCACACGCGCACCGGCGGCTTCACCTTCGAGGACGGCCGGGTGCAGCACGTGGGCCGGGGCGTCAGCCTCGGCCTCGGCGCCCGGGTCGTGCAGGGGGAGGCCACCGGCTACGCCTATTCCCAGGACCTCGAAGCCGCGCCCATGCGCGAGGCCGCGCGCACGGCCAGCTCCATCGCCTCTGCGGGAGGCGGCGTCGCGCCGAAGAGCGTCTCCTCCATCACGCCGCCGTCCTACTACCCGGTGGAGACGCCCACCCTGTTCGAGCCCGACGCGCAGCGCCTGGCGCTCATCCGTCGCGCCGACGAGGCCGCGCGCGGGTTCGACCCCTGCGTGACCAAGGTCGTGGTGAGCCTGGGCGAGGCGCTCCGACAGGTGCTGGTGGCCACGAGCGACGGCCGGCTGGTGGCAGACGAGCAGCCGCTGTTCCGGTTCTTCGTGCAGGTGGTGGCCGAGCGGGAAGGCAAGCGTCAGACCGGCTCGGCCGGAGGCGGGGGCCGGCTCGGGCTCGACTACTTCGACGGCCGCACGCCGGAAGAGCTCGGCCGAGAGGCCGCCCGCGTCGCCCTGGCCATGATGGACGCCCGAGAGGCGCCCGCCGGGGAGATGCCCGTGGTGCTCGGCCCGGGGGACTCCGGCATTTTGCTCCATGAGGCCGTGGGGCACGGACTGGAAGCGGACTTCAATCGCAAGGCCACCTCCAACTACTCCGGGCGCATCGGCGAGCAGGTGGCGTCGCCGCTGTGCACCGTGGTGGACGACGCCACCCAGCCCGGCGCCCGGGGATCCATCAACGTCGACGACGAGGGGCTCGAAGGCGGCCGCACCGTGCTCATCGAGCGCGGCATCCTCCGGGGCTACATGCACGACCGCCTGAGCGCGCGCTTGATGAAGACCGCCGCCACGGGCAACGGCCGCCGGGAGGACTTCACGGTCACGCCCTATCCCCGCATGACAAACACCTTCCTGCTCGGGGGTGAGCAAGACCCCGAAGAGATCATCCGGAGCGTCCAACGGGGCATCTTCGCCTGCCGGTTCTCCGGGGGCCAGGTGAACATCTCCAACGGCGACTTCGTGTTCTCCCTGACCGAGTCTTACCTGATCGAGGAGGGCAAGGTCACCGCGCCCCTGAGGGGCGTGAACCTCATCGGCAACGGCCCGGACGTGCTCCGGCGCGTGTCCCTGGTGGGCAACGACTTCGCCGCCGCGGACGGCATCTGGACCTGCGGCAAGGAGGGCCAGAGCGTACCCGTGGGCGTGGGCACGCCCACCATCAAGCTCGACGGCATCACCGTGGGAGGGACCCAGGCATGAGCGACCCAAGCATGAGCGAGCGGACCGAACATCTGCTGAGCTGCGCCGCGCAGGTGATCGACAAGGCCCAAGCACTGGGCGCCGATTCCACTGAGGTGCTGCTGATCACCCAGCGGGAGCTGACCACCAAGGTGCGGCTGGGCGAGCCCGAGCTGGTGCAGCAGGCCGCGAGCCGGGCGCTGGGCGTGCGGGTCATGCGCGAGGGACGCGCTGCGGTGTGTCACACGGCGGATCTCTCCGGGCCCGCCCTGGACGAGCTGGCCGAGCAGGCCGTGCGGCTGGCCGGGCTGTGCGAGCCCGACCCGGACGCCGGGCCGCCGGACCCGGCCGACCTCGCCGCCGACCTGCCCCTGCTGGACCTGCACGACCCGCGCGTGGCCCGGCTCGACGCCGACCAAGCCCTGGCCTTGGCCAAGGAGGCCGAGCAGGCCGCGCTGGATCACGACCGGCGCATCACCAACTCCGAGGGCGCCTCCTGCTCCGTGTCCGAGGGGCTGCGGATCTTTGCCACCTCGGGCGGCTTCTGCGGCCACTACCGCGGCACCTACGCCTCGGTGGTGGTGGAGCCCATCGCCGACGACGAGGGCGGAAAGAAACGCAACGGTCAATGGTGGGACGGTCGACGCCACCTCGCCCGGCTCGCCGCGCCCGCCGAGATCGGCGCCGAGGCGGCCCGCCGCACCGTGGAGCAGCTCGGCGCGCGCAAGGTGGACACCTGTCAGGTGCCGGTGATCTTCTCGCCCGAGGCCGGCTCCCAGGTCCTCGGCACCCTGTTCGGGGTGATCAGCGGCGGCGCGGCCTATCGCAACGCGACCTACCTGCTCGGGCGGGAGTCTACCCCCATCGCCAGCGAGCTGGTCACCGTGGTGGACGACCCGCTCCTTTCAGACGGCCCCGGCTCCCGCCCCTTTGACGGGGACGGGCTGATGAGTCGCAGGAACGTGGTCATCGACGCCGGCAAGTTCGTCGGGTTCCTGTGCGACACCTATGCCGGCCGCCGCCTTGGGCGCCCCTCCACCGGCAGCGCCGGACGAGGCGTGTCCGGACCTCCCGGCGTCACCTCGACCAACTTCTACCTCCTCCCCGGTGAGCAGGATCCGAACGACCTGATCCAGGGCACCACGAAAGCCCTCTACGTCACCCGCCTGATGGGCTTCGGCTTCAACCCGGTCACCGGGGACTTCTCCAAGGGCGCCGAGGGGTTCTGGATCGAGGGCGGACGCCGCGCCTTCCCCGTCTCCGAGGTGACCGTCTCAGCGAATCTGGACGACCTCCTACGGTCGATCGACGCCGTGGCAAACGACCTGGACCACCGCCGCTCCACCTCCACCCCCACCTTCCGAGTCTCCCAGATGACCGTCGCCGGGTCCTGACAGCCCTCCCGACCAACCCTGACATCTCTGTCAGGACTGCTGGATTCGCCTCAAACCGACACCGTTGCCCAGTCCGGTCGTCTGGATACATTGAGCAACCATTTCAAAAAGTTATGGTCGATTCACAGGATCTGGCATCCAGGTTGCAGACTAGCTTGGTCGAGACGCAGCAAGGAGCCGAGCCATGCAGCACACCGCGAAAAAAACAAACACTGGGCAAGCACTGGCTGCGGTGGTGCTGCTGGCCGGCGCTGCGCTGCTCTCCGTGGCCACCTCCTCTTCGCCCCCGGTCATCGACCGCATCACCCCCGGACTGGGCGCCTCGGCCGTGGCCGTGGACCGCCCCCTGGAGCTGGAGCTGGAGCAGCCGCTGGATCCCGCGACCGTCACCGACGAAACCGTCCGGCTGCGACGTTCGCACGACGGCGAGCTCGTCCCGGTTGCGTTGACCCTGTCCGAATCCAACCACCGGCTGACCATCCAGCCCAGCGCGCCCCTGGACCCGTACACAGACTACGAGCTGGAGTTGGACCTGGCGCGCATCGCGTCCGCGGACGGCGAGGCCTACGCCGGCGTGCGCTACGATGAGAGCCTTGCCACGGTGTGGGAAACCTCGGGGCTTCTCCTGGTGCCCTTCACCACCAAGAACACGCTGAAGGTGGCGCGGGCCTTCGTGACCCAGGACCCCCGCGAGCTGCTGGTCTATTTCTCCCAGCTCGTGGATCCCGAGCTCCTGACCCGCGAGGCGATCTCCCTGGAATCGTCCAAGGGCAGCGTGAGCATCGACCTGCGCTACAACGCCCAGGAGAACCGGCTCCGCATCATCCCCCTGGCCCCGCTCGACGACCGGACGACCTATACCCTCAGCCTGGGCGCCGACATCGCCAGCATGGACGGCGCCCGGCTCAACGCCGGCCACGGCGAGCAGCTCACCTTCACCCCGGGCGAGGAGCGGATCCGCTAACACCCGGCAAAACATCTCCGCAAGCCTTGACCGCTGGGCCGGAAAAACCTACGCCTGGTAGCCATGAGCTCCAGCGCCTCCAGCGTTTCCAGCGCCGACGACGCCCAGGTTTCGGAGAAAGGGAACGCCCAGGCCGTGGGCCGCGCCGGCCGCGGCTTCATCTGGCTCACCGCGGCCAAGCTGCACTTCATGCTCGCCGGCTGGGCGATCTACTTCGTGCTGCCCCGGCTCCTGGGGACCGTGGAGTTCGGCCAGTTCCTGGTGGTGGTAGGCCTGGTATCGATCCTGAACAACGTGATGGTCTCCTCGGCCATCCAGGGCGCCTCCCGCTACACCGCGGCCCGTCCCGACGAGCTGGGCGCCGTGCTGCGCGCCGGGCTCGTCCTGTTCCTGGTGACCGGGCTCGCCGCGACGGCGATCCTCGTGGTGGGCGCCCCGTGGATCGCCCGCGCCGAGGCCGACCCGGCCCTGGGGCCGCTGTACCGCGTAGCCGCGCCCATCGCCCTGGCCTACGCCCTGTACGCCGTGTGCATCGGCTCGCTCAACGGCCGCCAGCGCTTCGGCGCCCAGGCGGGCTTCGACGCGAGCTACGCCACCCTGCGCCTCGCGGCCATGATCAGCGGCGCCGCCCTCCTCGGCACCGCGGCCGGCGCCCTGGCAGGTTACTCCGCCGCGGCGATCCTGATCTGCCTGACGGCGCTGATCCTCGTCGGCCGCCGCGCCCTCACGGACCGCCGGCGCTCCTCAGGCCTCACCCGGACCATGATCGCCTTCGTGGCGCCCCTGGCCCTCCACCAGCTCGGCGTGAACCTGCTCATGCGCACCGACCTGCTCATGGTGAAGGCCTTTGGCGGCGAGACCGCTCCACTGCTCCGCATGGACCTGCTCATCGTCAAGGCCCTCGGCGCCGACGTCGCACCCGCCGGTGTGTCCCAGGCCGACGCGGCCTCGATCCTCTCGGCCCACTACGGCACCGCCCAAATCTTCGCCCTGGTGCCCTATCAGGCCCTCATCGCTCTCGCCATGGTGGTCTTCCCCCTGGTGGCCCACGCGGCCTCGTCCAAGGAAGAAGGCCTCATGAAAAAGACCGCCGCCGGCGCCCTGCGCTTCGCCCTGATCTTCGGCGCGGGCCTCGCCGCTGTGCTCGCGGCTCGTCCGGCGGGCGTCATCGACGTGCTCTACCCCGAGAGCTATTGCGCCGGCGGCCCGGCCCTGCGCTGGCTCGCCTGGGGCGTCGTCGGCCTCAGCCTGGTCACCCTGTGCTGCGCCATGCTCAACGCCGCCGGCCACACCGGCCGGGTGGTGGTGCTCACTTTCTTCGCCTGGGCGGCCCAGGCCGCCGCCGTCGCCGTCACCCTGAACGCCGTAACCCAGCCCGAGCACGCGCTGCGCTACACCGCCCTGGCCTCCGGGGCCGCCCTGCTGCTCGCCGGCGCGGCCGCGGTGATCACGGTGCGGCTCACCTTCGGCGCCGCCGTGGGCGGGCTCACGGTCCTACGCGTTGCCCTCGCCGCAGCCCTCGCCACCGTGGCCGGCGCGGCCATCCCAGGCCGCTCCCTGGTGATCACCCTCGCCGCCTGCCTCGCCACCCTCCTGCTGTTTTTCGCCGTCCTCGTGCTCCTGCGCGAGCTGGGTCGCGACGACCTCGGCGCGGTCAAGCGCATGCTCCGGAAATAGCGCTGTCGACGACCCTGCGAACGCCGGTCTTGCGATGAGTCCGCGCGCTGAAGTATACAGGTCCAGGACGCTGATCGGTTTTCCCCCGACGGCCCCACCATCATGGACGCAGTCTCCCTCGCGCGATTACAGTTCGGCCTGACCGCCGGGTTCCACTACATCTTCCCGGTGCTCTCCATCGGCCTGGGCCTGATCCTCGTGATCATGGAGGGGCTGTATCTCAAGACCAAGGACCCGCTGTACGAGCGGATGACGCGGTTCTGGGTGAAGATCTTCGGGCTGATCTTTGCCATCGGGGTGGCCACGGGGATCGTGCTGGAGTTTCAGTTCGGCACCAACTGGTCCACCTATTCCCGTTACGTGGGGGACATCTTCGGCAGCGCCCTGGCCTCGGAGGCCATCTTCGCCTTCTTCCTGGAGTCGGGGTTCCTGGCGATCCTGCTCTTCGGCTGGGACAAGGTCAGTCCACGCTGGCACTTCTTCGCCACGGTGATGGTGTGCCTGGGCGCGCACTTCAGCGCCGTGTGGATCGTGGTGGCCAACTCCTGGCAGCAGACCCCGGCCGGGCACCACATCGTGACCGACTCGGCGGGGCGGGTCCGCGCGGAGATCACCGACTTCTGGGCCATGGTGTTCAACCCGTCCTCCGTGGACCGGCTCAGCCACGTGTACATGGGCTGCTGGCAGGCGGGCGCCTTCCTGGTGCTGAGCGTGAGCGCCTACTACCTGCTCCGCAGGCGACACGAGGAGTTCGCCCGAACGTCGATGAAAATCGCCCTCGTGGTGGCCGCGGTGGCGTCCCTCGGGCAGCTCTTCACCGGCCATCGCAGCGCCCACTACGTGGCCGAGCACCAGCCGGCCAAGCTGGCGGCCTTCGAGGGCCACTACCCGAAGAGCGCGCCCGCCGACATGCTGCTCGTGGGCTGGGTGGACGAGAAGAACGAGCAGGTCCACGGCTTGAAGGCGCCGGGCATGCTGAGCTGGCTCCTCCACTTCGACCGGTCCAAGCCCGTGCGCGGGCTCAAGGACTTCCGCCCCGAGGATCGCCCGCCGGTGCAGGCGGTCTTCCAGAGCTACCACCTCATGGTGCTCCTCGGCCTGGGCATGATCGGGCTCTCCCTGATGGGGCTCTTGCTCTGGTGGCGCAAAAAGCTCTTCGAAACGCGGTGGCTGCTGTGGGCCTTCGTGCTCTCGGTGCTGGCGCCCCAGCTCGCAAACCAGCTCGGCTGGTTCACCGCCGAGGTGGGACGCCAGCCGTGGATCGTCTACGGCCTGCTGCGCACCAAGGACGCGGCGTCCAAGTCTGTGACCTCCAGCGAGATCATCGCCTCCCTGGTGATGTTCGGGTTGATCTACCTGCTGCTCTTCTCGCTCTTCGTGTTCCTGCTCAACCACAAGATCAAGCACGGCCCGGACGCCCCTCCCGCCACAAGTGAAGAAACCGCCCCTGGGGAGGACGCCCCATGAGCATCGCGTTCGACCTCCAGTCCATTTGGTTTCTGCTCGTGGGGGTGCTCTTCACCGGCTACGCCATCCTCGACGGCTTCGACCTCGGCGTGGGAGCGCTGCACCTGTTTACCAAGACCGACACCGAGCGCCGGCTGATGCTCAACTCCATCGGGCCGGTCTGGGACGGCAACGAGGTGTGGCTCGTCACCGCCGGCGGCGCCCTCTTCGCGGCCTTCCCCGAGGTCTACGCCACGGTCTTCTCCGGCTTCTACCTCGCCTTCATGCTGTTCGTCTTCTCGCTCATCTTCCGCGCAGTGGCCATCGAGTTCCGCTCCAAGCAGCCCATGGCCTGGTGGCGCCGCACCTGGGACACGAGCTTCTGCGTCTCGAGCGTGCTGGGCAGCCTCCTGGTCGGGGTGGCCATGGGCAACCTCGCCTACGGCATCCCCCTGGACGCGGCCCACGAGTTCACCGGCACCTTCCTGGGCCTGCTCCACCCCTACCCGCTGCTCATCGGCGTGACCACCGTCTCCCTGTTCACCATGCACGGCAACATCTACGTGATCCTCAAGACCGAGGGCGCGCTGCAGGCCCGGGCGAAGAGCTGGGTCCGCTGGACCATCGGCGCCTTCATCCTGTGCTACCTCATCACCAGCGTCGTCACGGTGCTCGCCGTGCCGACCATGGTGCGCCCCTACGAGCAGCAGCCCCTCCTGCTGGCCGTGCCGCTCCTCACCCTGCTGGTCGTGGCCAACATCCCCCGGGAGGTCTATCACGGCCGCGAGGTCCGGGCCTTCCTCTCCACCGCTGTCACCATGATCGGCCTGCTCGCCCTGTTCGGCATCGGCATGTACCCCAACTTCGTGCACACCACCCAGCCCTCCCACAGCCTCACGATCTACAACGGCGCCTCCTCCCCCAAGACCCTGACCATCATGCTCATCATCGCCGGCATCGGCATGCCCCTGGTGCTCACCTACACCGTCGCCATCTACCGCATCTTCCGCGGAAAGGTGACGCTCAACGATCACAGCTACTAGTTGCTACATGTCCGCGGTGATGAAGCCGTAGTAGCGGCCCATCCAGTAGGGGAGCAGGTAGTCGCTGGGCGCGAAGATGCGCTGCGGGTTGGCCGCGCACTCGTCCCGGGAGTAGGGGTTGCCCCACCACAGGAAGGTCTCTGGGCAGCGCTCCTGGGGCAGCCGGGCGTAAGCCGACAGGGGGCGCTCGTTGCGGTCCACGCACACCTCGACGCACTCAGCGGCAGGGCAGGTCACGTCGCGCTGCTGCTCCGAGGCCGGGAACTGGCGGAGCACACAGATGCCGCGCTCCACCACGTCCAGGGCCGGGCCGTCCGAGCCCGGGCCCAGGGCCTTGTCCGCGGCGAAGATGAAGTCGTAGAAGGCGTTCTTCTGCTCGATGAGCGGTCGCTCCTCGTCCGGGGGGTTGTACACCTTCTCGTCCAACACGCGCTGCACCGTGGCCCGGAGCTCGGGGTCGGTCTCGTACAGGAGCAGCGTGTGGAGGTAGAGCATCTCCATGGCGAAGTTGTTCCAGTTGGAGCCGCAGCTGTCCGTGCCGAGGTAGAGCAGCAGCTCGAACATCACCTGGTCGTAGGGGTCCGTGGCGTGCAGCCCGTGGTCGAAGCACTCCACCTCGCCGGCGCGCATGAGCAGGCAGTTGTCGTAGAAGTCCTGGAGCACCGGATCCCCGGTCACCGCGGCGCACACCTTCAGGTACGCCAGGCTTTCCGCCGCCATGAAGCCGCCGGCCACGAAGGTGGGCCAGATCCAGCCGTGCTCGGTGCGCCGGCCGTCCCAGTCGATGAACTCGAGGTCGTTCTCCACCAGGTGCGTGCCGATCTGCTGGAGCAGGTCCCGCACCACGGCCTGCACCTCGGCGTCGTCCACGAGCAGCGCCGTGGCGGCGAGGGCCAGCATGTGCCCGGCGTATTCGTCCTGGCTGACGTTGTCGAGCCAGCACCAGCCGTCGAACTCCTCCAACCCGCACCGATCCGAGGACACCCACGCCAGCGTGGAGCCGTCCACGGTCTGGATGCAGCCGTCGGAACCGATCCGCACCCACATGTTGTCGTCCTTCTCCGCGTCGGGGATATAGCTCTGCAGGTCGGTCGGGCACGCGATGCCCGGCACGTCCGGGGGGATCATCTGCCGCGTGAACACTCCCGGCACCGAGGTGATGCGCATGCGCGCCGCCTCGCCCTCCAGCAGCAGCTTGATCATCTCCAGCGCCTCGGCGTCCCCGGTGGCGCCGTAGCGGTAGGCCTGGGACGTCAGATAGAGAGAGCTCCACAGCCCGTCGTTCTCCCGGGTGCGCCAGGTCGCCACGTCCGCCCAGGTGGCCTCCGCCTCCGTCGCCCCTGCCGCGAGATCCACGTCCATCATGGTCTTGAGCGTGGGATGCACGTGCAGCCGCCGGGAGAGGTCCTCATAGCTCTGCATCTTCTCGGCCAGCGTCTCGGGCGTGGCCTGGGGATGACCCTCGCAGCGGTCCCACACCGGCGCGCCGTACCGCCAGGGATCCACGCACTCGCCCCCCTCGCAGAGCTGTCCGTGATCCGCCATGCACGCCACGTCGGTCCACGCGCCGCCCTCGCACACCGAGAGCACCAGCGCATCGTCGGAGCACGTCCACTCCCCCTCCTCACAGGCCGAGCCGTTGTCACAGCCGGGAAGGAGCACCAGGCTCCCGATTGCCGCCGCGAAAAGAGCCAATTTCATTCACCACCTCCGCGGACCAGTCTGCCACGTGTGACAACCCGAGGAAAGCCACGCGGTCAGCATGCTCGCAATGCGCGCCTCGAATCCTGCGCGTTGCCGCCTCGGCCGAGGAAGCAGCTTCCCTATTTGCCAGAGCCGCGGGAGCTGGTGCTGCCAGAGCCGCTGCTGCGGGAGCTGCCCGAGCCGCTGCTGCGGGAGCTGCCCGAGCGATGGTCGACGTAGGGGGCGCTGCCGGTGGTGGTGGTGCGATAGCTGCTGACTCGTGATGCGCCGCGCCGAGCGTTGGAGCTCCCATTTTCCGTCAGCGGATCGTGATGTCCATTGGAATGCGCGCCTGGGGCGCGTCGGGCTGGGAGAGCAGCAGCGACGGCGGGAAGTGCATCACGGGCGCGAGGAGCTTTTGAAGCAGCGGGGAGGTCGTCCGGAGGGTCCGGGCCTTGCCGCCGAAAAACAGCTTCAGGGCCCGGGAGATGAGGCCCGGTCGGGGCCGGGGCAGGACGACCACGCGGTGGCCGTCGCCCACGCGCAGCCCGGCGGCCTTGCGCGCCGCGTTGACCGCCTCGTAGAACCCGCCGAGCTGGTCCACCAGCCCGCGCTGCCGGGCCTGGGCGCCGCTCCAGACGCGCCCCCGGGCCAGGGGCTCCACCTGGGCGCGCGTGCCGAGCGTCTTGCGACCCTTTGCCACGGCGTCCAGGAACCGGTGGTAGTAGTACTGCAGCTTCTTCTTGAGCACGGCCTCCTCGGCCGGCGTGTAGGGCCGGTACATGGAGTCCACGTCCGCGCGGGGGCCGCGGCGCTGGAGATCCACGGTCACGCCGAGCTTGGTGAGCAGGCCGCTGAGGTCCGCCTTGCCGGCGAAGATGCCGATGGAGCCGGTGATGGTGGACGGCTCGGCAAAGATCTGCCTGGCCGACGCCGCGGCAAAGTACCCCCCGGAGGCGGCCACGTTGCCGAACGAGGCGATCACCGGCTTGTCCTTGGCGAGCTGGGCCACGGCGCGCCACAGGGCCTCCGAGGCCAGGGCCGAGCCGCCGCCCGTGTCCACCCGCAGCACCACGGCCTTGACCTGGGGCGCCGCCGCCGCGGCGACGAGCAGCTTGATCAGCGTCCGCGCGCCGGCGAGCCTCCGGCCGATGAGCGGCAGGGTCCGGCTCTCCCCCTCCACGATGTCGCCCTCGATGGCGATGACCGCCACCACGGGCGTGACGCTCCAGGCGTTGGGGCGCTTCGACCGCTTGGGCGGACGCTCAAAGGGGTAGGTCCGCCCGAGCAGCCCGAAGACATACTCGGGCGCCTGGTCCGGGAACACCAGCTTGTCCACGAGCCCCAGGGACACCGCCTCCTGGGACGTGAAGGGCCCCTTGGCCAACACCTCCTGGGCGTGCTTGGCAGACCGGATCATCGGCCGGGTCGCCAGGGCGGCATAGAACCGCGCTCCGAAGTCGTCGAGCAGCGCGTCCCGCACCTGGATCGCCTCTGGGGAAGGCCCGGTCCGCGTGAAGGCCTCGGGCGCGCTCTTGTACTCGGCGTGCCGAACGATCTGCGCCTTGATGCCGAGCTTGTCCAGCGTGCCCTTGAAGTACAGCCGGCTGCTCACCAGGCCGGCGAAGCGCAGCCCGCCGCCCGGGAAGAGCATGATCTTGTCCGCGGCCGCGGCCATGTAGTAGCCCTGGGCGCCCGTGGCGTACAGATAGACGATCACCTTCTTGCCCGCCCTGCGGATCGCGGCGATGGCCCGCCGCACGTCCTCGCAGCCGGACCAGCCGAGGCCCGCGCTGATCTTGATCAGCACGGCGCGAATGCCGCGATCCCGGGCCGCGCTGTGCAGCACCGCGAGCCGGTACCAGTGATGCAGGGCGTCGGCGTTCTCCCCCAGGTCCACCAGGAGCACCCGCTTGGAGTGGTGGGTCACCGACCGGTAGCGATCCCCGGAGATCCGGATCGAAACCGACGCCCCTCCCGTGGCGCCCCCGGTCAACCCCGGCGCGCCCCCCACAAAGGCCGCGCTGACCCCGACCCGCTCGAAGTCCACGCGCAGCCCGGCGGTGAACCGCACGTCGTGCCGACGCTGGTCCACCCCGGTCACGTCATCGGTGCTGTTCACGTCCCGCCGCAGCCAGGTGGCGTCGGCGAACAGGGTGAACCCGGGCCAGGGCTCGCCCTGGATCACGAACCGCGGCGCGAGATCCTGGCGCCGCTCGCCCACCTCGATGCCGAAGGCAAAGGCGAGCCGACCATTCAGGATCGGCCGCAGCCCCAGCTCGAAGTCCCACCGGCGCTGCAGCGGCAGCCCGTCCCAGCTCGGGCTGGTCAGGTCCCGGACCACCATGGCGAGGGACAGCCAGCGGGTGGGTCGGGCCGTGAACCCGGCGTCGAGAGTGGCCAGGCCGCTGCGTACGACGCTCCCCGGCGTTGCGAACACGTGCCCCCCCAGGCCGAAGGTGAGCCAGGGACCGGCCTGCACCGCCAGGCCCAGGCTCAGCTTGCCCATGTCCGGATACCGCTCCCCAAAGCCGTCGGCCGGGCGCAGCAGCTGGGCGCCGAGACTCAGCGAGATGGGCACGAGGGGGATCCGCCCCCCGAAGAACAGCCCGGTGCCCGTGCCGAGGTAGCGCGCCTTGCCGCGCAGCTCGGTGTGCGCCAGCACCAGGCTCCAGGAGCCGAGCCAGCCGGCCTGGGCCGGGTTGGTCTCGAGCGCCGACGCGTTGGCGTCCAGGGTCAGGCTGGCCCCCGGCAGCAGCACCCCCCGGGTGGGCGGCGCGCCGGTGCGCTCGAGCTGCGCGCGGGCGCTCTGCGGCAGGGCAACGGTGACCACAGCCGTGACCAAGATGCTGGCGGTTCGCCGTCTCATGGCTTCAGACCGATCTCCGGCAGAAAGGACGTGCCCACCTCCGGCGCGGTCACACCCAGGACCGCGGCCACGGTGGCGCCCACGTCGGCAAAGCTCTGCCGGATGCCCAGCTCTGCCGGCCGGACCTGGGGCCCCCACACGAGCAGCGGGACGTACTCGCGGCAGTGGTCCGTGCCCGGGAAGGTGGGATCGTTGCCGTGATCCGCGGTCACCATGAGCAGGTCTCCCGGCCGCGTCGCGGCCTTGATCCTCGGGATCGCCGCGTCGAACTCCTCGAGCGCCCTGGCGTACCCCTCGGGGTTGTTGCGGTGCCCGTAGAGCATGTCGAAGTCCACCAGGTTCACGAACACGAAGCCGTCGTCGAACCGCTCCATGGCCTCGATGGTGCGCTCGATGCCGTCGGTGTTGCCCGAGGTGGAGATGGACTCGGGCACGCCGTGGTTGGCGAAGATGTCCCGGATCTTGCCGATGCCCAGCACCGGCACGTTCGCCGCCACCAGCCGGTCCAACACCGTTGGCCCGTGGGGCTCCAGCGAGAAGTCATGGCGGTTGTAGGTGCGCTGCCACGATCCCGGCCCGCCCACGAAGGGGCGCGCGATCACCCGCCCGATGCGCTCGCGATCCCCGACCTCCCGCATCAGCTTGCAGGCGGCGTAGAGCTCCTCCAGGGGCACGATCTCCTCGTGCGCCGCGATCTGCAGCACCGAGTCGGCCGAGGTGTACACGATCAGATCGCCGGTGCGCACGTGCTCCTCGCCCAGCTCCTCGATGATCACGGTTCCCGAGGCCACCTTGTTGCCCAGCACGCCGCGGCCCGTGCCGCGCCGGAGCTCGTCCAGGATCTCCTCGGAAAACCCGTTCGGCCAGGTCGAGAACGCCTCGGTCACCTCCAGCCCCATCAGCTCCCAGTGGCCGGCCGTGGTGTCCTTGCCCGCCGAGCGCTCCGCCATCTTGCCCCAGGCCGCCGTGGGCCGCGCCGCCGGCGGCGTGCCGGCGATCGGCGCGATGTTCCCCAGGCCCCATCGGCCCAGGTTCGGCAGCGCGAGGCCGCCCACGGCCTCGGCGATGTGCGGCAAGGTGGACGCGCCCACGTCCCCATAGTCCGCCGCGTCCGGCAGCTCGCCGATCCCCACCGAATCCAACACGATCACGATCACTCGATCAAAAGGCGTCTCGACCTTCAAGGCAGTCTCCTTCGGCGGAAGCTGTCCGCGCGAGCAGACATGCAGAGTAGCGCGCATCCGGCCCCGGGTCGAGCCCGCGCGCCTGGACCCTACAGCGCCGAGGCGCTGCCGTGGTGGTCGAGGGCGCGGTAGCTTCCGTAGTTCCAGAAGAAGTTGGTGAGGGCGTTGACCGGGCTGCCGGTGTTCCACAGGGTGCGGACGCCGCGGGTGAGGGACTTGGACATGGTGGAGGTGGCGCGGTAGACGTGGCGCTGGCCGCGCTGAAGCTGCTCCACGGTCATGTGGCGGGGGCGGATCACGGCGTCGTAGCAGTGGTACCGGGCCCAGTCGTTGGGAAAGTCGGTATAGAGCAGCCGGTTCTCGCGCTGCATTTGCTCGAAGAGGCGGGTGCCGGGGAATGGGGTCATGAGGGTGAACTGGCAGCCGTCGATGGCGGTTTCGCCGATGAAGTCGATGGTCTTGTCGAAGATGTCCGGGGTGTCGCCGTCGCTGCCGAGGATAAAGCCGCCGATGACGCCGATGCCGTGGTCGTGGAGCTTTTTGATGGCGTCCTTGAAGTTGCGGATGGCGGGTCGGAGGTTGACGTGCTTGTCCATGGACTCAAGGCCGGCGGAATCGACCGACTCGAAGCCGATGTAGACGGTGTTGGCGCCGGCGGCGGCGGCGGCGCGGAGCAGCTCGTCGTGCTCGGCGATGGTGATGCAGACCTGGGAGCCCCAGGACTTGCCGAGGCCCCTCATGCCTTCGAAGAGCTGGATGGCGTGCTCGGTGCACCGGTGGCCCAGGCCCACGATGCTGTCGTCCGAGATGAAGATACGGTTTTCCCGGAGGTGGGCGAGCTCGTCGATGACCTCCCGGACCGGGCGGAACCGGTAGCGGCGGCCGTTGAAGCTGGTGACCGAGCAGAAGTTGCAGTCGCAGGGGCAGCCGCGGGAGGTCTGCACGGTCTGGACGAAGTACTTCTTGGCGAAGAGCTCCCTCCGCATACGCGGCTGGTTTTCCAGGGACGGGAAGAAGCCGGCGCGATAGGTGGAGCGCAGGGCGCCCTGATCGAAGTCGTCGAGGATCCCGGTCCAGAGGTCGTCGGCCTCGCCGATGACCACGGTGTCGGCGTACCGGGCGGCCTCGTCGGGCAGGACCGAGGCGTGGATCCCGCCGAGGATGGTGGGCACGCCGCGGCGACGGAACTCGCCGAGGATCTCATAGGCCCGCGGGGCCTGGGGCGTGGTGGAGGTGACGGCCACGAGATCGGCCGCGGTGTCGAAATCGAGGGTCTCGACGTTCTCGTCCACGATGGACACCGCGTAGTCGTACGGGGTCCGGCTCGCGAGCGTACCCAGGCCCATGGGCGGCAGGGCGAGGGTCTTCATCTTGCCGAAGACCGTGGCGCGGCTCGACGGATTCACGAACAGGATTTTCTTCAAGGCGCGCATTCCCATGGTGAGCTGATGGCCTGACTATCCGGCGTCGATGCAGAGCATCTTGGTGAACAGGCGCCGGATCCGATCCGCGACCTCGCGGGGGTTTTCCTGCATGCCGCTTTCGATCCAGTCCCAGAGCTGCACCTGGTGCATCGCCATGATGCAGCGGCCGAGCCGGTAGGGGTCCTCCTGGATCACCACGCCCTCGTCCATGGCGGCCTGCAAGACCTGGGCTTGCAGGTCGAGGCCTTCGCGGAAGGCGGTGAGCTGCTCGGTGGTAGCGCGAGTGGGGCCGAGGCCCCAGGAGTGCTCGAGCAGGTGGATCCGCAGATAGTCCGGGTGCTCCAGCAGGTACATGATGTAGGCGTCCGTGCCGTCGAGCAGACGGTCCATGGTGGTGGTGGCGTTGACCGCGGTCATGCTGGCCACCTCGAGCAGCTCGGGAAGGCGGTGGGTGAGCACGGCGCTGAACAGCTCGGACTTGGACCCGAACACCCCATAGATCGTGCCCACCGACACCCCGGCCTCATCCGCCACGGCCTGGATCCGGGTGCCGTCAAAGCCCCGGTCCGCGAACACTCGCTCCGCCGCCGCAAGAATTACGCCCCGATAGGCCTTGCGCCGCGCCTCCTGCAAAGGGTTCTGAGGTCTGTCTGTCATCATGCCCCACACTCCCGGAATGAACATCGATTCTCTATTTTGAACCGTGATTCGCGATTGATAACAGAAGTTCACGCCCGCAGTCAACGGCTTTGCGCAGAGGTAATGCCTGTCTTTTGAAGTTTCCTAATGCACGCCGCCCACGGCGTCGAGGAGACGCTGGGCCAGGGCCACGGTGCCGCCGTAGCCCAGCTCGGGCAGGGGAAAGACGAAGTGCTTGTGGTTGGCAGGGAAGCCGGTTTCCACGGTGGGGATTCGCTCCCAGCCCGAGCCGGCGAGGCTGAGGTCCGGGCGGACGGCCAGGTCGAAGACGTGCTCCTCGGCGAACTCCCGCAGCTCGATCAGAGAGGGGTCGACAACCACGGGCGCGTCGGAAGGAAGCTCACCACCCGCGGCCGCGACGTGGGCTTCCAGCGCAGGGGCGCCGCCCAGGGTGCGATCCGTGAGCACGATCAGCGCGGGGACCAGGCCCAGCTCCTGGGCCAGCAGGACCCAGCCCGCGGCGCGGGGGGCCTCGGCCACGATGGCGAGGCGGCGGCCGGAGAGGCGCTCCCGGGCCAGGGCGAGTCGGGAGGTGGTCTTGTACTCGCCGCGTTCGATGAAGGAGGTCACGCGGCCCCGGCCGACGTCGAGGGTCTTGGCGAGGGTGCGAAGCCAGTTCGCGGTGCCGCGCAGTCCCATGGGCAAGCCGCAGGCCGCCACCGGACGCCCGGTGAGCGCGCTCAGCTCGTCCGCGGTGCACCCGGCATAAGGGAGCCTGACGAGCGCCGACGCGGCGTGCGCCTGGGCCAGCGTGGCCACCGACTCTCCCGCGAGGAAGGTGGGACCGAGGCTCGCGCCGAGGCCCTCCACCAGGCGGCGGAGCTCGGTGAGGTTGGCCGCCTGCTCGTGCTCGTACCGATGAAACAAGTGGCCCACCAGGGAGACGGTGGGGCGGGGATCCGGGGTTCGACTCCAGTCCACCATCCGGACCAGGGCCTGCACCACCGCGCCGTAGCCCGCATAGAGATCCGGCGCGCTGGCCGCCCCCGGGATGAGCACCACCGGGAGCCCCAGCTCAGCCTCCATCTCCCGCACCGCGGCCTCCAGGTCGGCGCCGGTGAGCTCCACCGCGGCCGAGGCGGTGACGAGCAGCGCCGCGGCCTGCCGACGCGCCTGCAGCTCGGGCACTGCTTTTCGCAGGCCGGCGGCGACGTCGCGGATGAGCTCCGCCTCGCCGAGCTCGGTCCATCCCACCTTCTCGTGGGCTTCCCGGCCGAGGTCGTGGCGCACGAGCTGGCGCTGGGTCTTGCCCTTGCACCCCACGCCCGTGTGCAGCACGTGCAGCGCGTCGGCCACGGCGTGGCAGCCCAGAAACACGCCGAAGAGTCCGGTGTAGGGCAGCGGGGAGATGCTGAACTGTCGGAGGTCGACGTCGCTCATGGCTTCCCCTCGGCCCCTTCGAGGGCTTTCGTGATCAGCTGGAGGTTGTGCTCGACCGCGCCGTAGCCAGGCTTCAGCGCTCCGCTCTCCAGGAAGCCGACAGCTGCGCCGCGGGCCTGGTCGCGCAGATGGTCCGAGGCGTACACGAGCTGGCACCGCGAGCTGCGGCAGAGCTCGCCGAAAAAGACCGTGTCGGAGAACACGGCCAGGGGCGCGGTGCAGCCGAAGCCCTCCAGGGTTTCGCGCACCGCGGCGAGGCGCTCGGGTCGGTCGTCACCCTGTACGAGGATCGTCACGTCCAGCTCCAGCTCCTCGAAGGGGGCCAGGTCGACGAGCCCCTCCCGCGCCAGGGTCAGGGGGCGCAGGTTCTTCATGGACCCGATGTTGTAGCCCAGCCGTTTGCCGCGAGTCCTCTCGCGCGCCTCTGCCACCACCCGCATGGCATTCGCTTCGGCTTCCCGCAGCACCGGCGCCGGGTCGGCTGCGGTGGGAACGACGCCCAGGACCTGGCCGAAGAAGGCAGAGGTGGAGCGGGCGCCCAGGGGGTAGGTGACCTCCAGGGGGCGCACGCCGAACCGCTGCTCGGCCCGGGCGAGGGCTTCCGGGTAGAGGCCCGGGTCCAGCACGAGGTTCAGGGCGGCGGCCGGCAGCCGGCGCCAGGCTTGGACGGTTGCGCCGCGGTCGAGAACCGCGTTGACCGTGACCCCGAGCCGCGCGAGCTGGTCCAGGATCTCCGCGCCCGGGTGAAAGCCCAACAGGTTTACGGAGGTGGGATCGGCAGCTCCAGCCGCGGCAGCCGCGGCCTCACAGGTGTCGATGGGCTCGCAGGCGTCGAGCATCAGGCAGGCGAAGCGATCCAGGATCGCGGACTGGGACACGAAGCGCATGCCCGCGCCGGAGAGGGCCACCACCTTCGCGCCGGTGGCCAGGGACACCTCCCGCACCACGGGCTCGACGTCGTCCCCGATCACCGCGGTCAAGCAAGTGCCCAGCAGGAACACCACCTCGGGCTCGAGCCCCGGCCGGAGCCCGCGGCACACCGCCTCGAGACACGCCTGTAGGGGCCCGCGAGTTTTTCCAGCCATGGCCTGGGCCTCGGTCAGGTTCGTGCAGAAGAACCGCTCGGCGCCCGGATGGTCCATGCCGGACACGAGCACGTTCACGCAGTCCCGGTCCCCGTGGATCACCACGGAAAAATTTCCCGGGGTGGCCTGCAGCAGGGTCGCCATGCCCTCCAGGGTGCAGACCACCTGGTTGAGCCGGGCCTGTGCGCGTCCGTTCATGGTCGACAGTATAGCCGTTCCAGCGACGATTCAGAAACCGGCGCAGAAATCGGCTCACAAACCGGCGTCGGATCGGGCTGTTGTTCTTAGCCGGATTTCATCGGAGGAGCGTGGGCGACTCTTCGAGCGGCGCCCCCTTGTTTCCAGACGAACAAGGCGGTCTGTTGAAGCCAGCGGAGCCGCTCGAGTGGGGAGAGCTTGGTGAAGCCGTCTTCCGGCTCTCGAAACGCTGCCGAGGGGATGGATCGGATGAGCTGTCCCAGGTTTCTATCCATCGGGTGTCTCTCCACCCCGCGCCAGGCGCTCCAGCGCCCGGATATCGAAGAGATCCTTGTCCCGGGCGTAGGATCGGGCAACGGTGGGCCCGTCGACGAGCTCGGCGTCGCCGTAGAGCTCCAGGTAGCCGCGCCAGAGGCCTTCGCACCGGGAGCGCAGCACGCAGCCCTCGCAGACGGGCACATGGCACTTCAAATACGTGGTGCGCTGATCCTGCCAGTTGAACCGCTTGGCGCCGCCCCGCTCCTCGGGGCGGTACAGGGTCACCTCGCTGTCGAGATCCCGCAGCTCCCCGAGGTAGCGCGCGCGCAGGGTCGGATTGGCCAGCAGCTCCCAGGGGTAGCGGCACAGCGGCAGGTCGGCAAAGCCGAGCTGCAGCCCGAGCTTGGACTCGTTTTTCTCGATGAGGGCGAGGAGTCGCGGCGTGGTGCGGGCAAACGTGGGCACCCACAGACGCACCTGGTCGGCCTCCACCTCGGGACGGATGAAGCCGAGCCGGATGTCGTGGACCCCGAGCTTGGCGAAGAAGGAGCACTGCGGCTCGAGCTGCGTCACGTTTTGCGCGTGCAGCACCGTGTTCAGGGAAAAACCGTCCGGGAGTCGCCCCGCGTCCCGGGCCTGCACCAGGTAGTGGATCGCCTCGACCTTTTGATCAAAGGAGCCGCGGCGTCTGGTGATGGCGTCTTCCAGCTCGGCGCGGTGGCTGTGGATGGAGAGCGCGACCCGGGTCATTCCGGCGTCGAGGAGCCTGTCCAGCCGCGCGGCGCTCGCGAGGCGGCGGCCGTTGGTGCACAGGGCGATCCGCGCGTAGCCAAGATCGCGGGCTGCGGTGACGACTTCGGGGAGCGCCGCGTAGCGCGTCGGCTCGCCGCCGATGAAGCCCACCGAGTCGACGCCCTGCTCCCGCCCGGAGCGCAGGGCTTCGCAGACCTCGTCCACCGACATCCAGCCCGGCTCGTCGCGGCTCTGCATCCCCGTGGCGCAGAAGACGCAGCGGTTGTCACAGCCCTTGCCGAGGTTGAGCTCGATGTTTCGCCGGTGGTCGCGGCTCACGGATAGGGCTCCAGCTCGTCGTCGCCGTAGCGATCGAGATAGTCTTGCCGAAGGCCCCAGCACACGCCCCTTCGGCTGCAGCCCTCACAGCGAGGCGCGAAGCGGTTGGCCGAGATCACCGACTCGAGCAGCCAGAAGGAGCTCTCGGGGGTGACCACCCACACGTCCTCGTCGCCGAGCCGCACCACCCGGTCGGCGTGGTTTGGCAGCAAGCACGATGGGATGTGCCGGGACCACACCTCGATGCCGCGGTCGCGTCCGTAGTCGAGGGCCCGCTCGACCGCGGGTCGCAGCTCCGAGATCCGACGCAGGGATTCGACGTTGTCCCGGTTCCGGTCCGTGAGCGAGACGAGCCAGAGGTAGAACGTGCGCACCCCACGCTCGTGGAAGTACGCCACCGTGTCGGCCACATGCTCGTAGGTGTCCGCCTTGAGGATGAGGTCTCCCCTGACCTCGACGTCGTACCGGGCGAGGTTCTCGAGCGCCTGGAGCACGATCTTCCGGGAGCCCTCGAACCCGGTGATCCGGTCGTATAGCTCCTCCCGGCAGGTCATGAAGCTCACGTGCACCCGGTTCAGCCCCGCGTCCACCGCCCGCTCGACAAACTCCGGGTAGGCGAACATGAACCCGTTGGTCTGGACCCGGACGGTTTCGTAGCCGAGGTCCCGGGCCGCCCGGATCAACCGGAGGATGTCCGGTCGGATGGTGGGCTCGCCGCCGCCGAAGCTGACGTAGTCGATGGACTGCTCCCGCCCCTGGCGCAGGAGCGGCAGGATCTCGTCGAAGGCCAGGTTGACCTTGCGCATCTGCTCGGTGACGGAGCAGTAGTCACAGACCACGTTGCAGGCGTAGCCCGGGATGATATCGAGCATGCGAACGCGGGCGTCGTTGGGAAGCTTGGGCGGAAGCTCCGGCGGCGCGCGATGCGGGCCGGGGCCCTCGCGGTGGCGGTCTTCGAAGGGCGTTTCGAAATCCCAGAAGCCTCCGCAGAGCTGGAGCCGCTCGCAGGCGTGGCAGATTTCGGTGTGGGCGCGCCGCTCGTTCAGGTAGTCGGCGAGATTCACCTCGGCGCCGTCCACGAACCGCATGCGACGCACCGCCTTGTGGTGGTCGTCCAGGCCGTGGCGCTCCAGCTCCTCCAGGCCGCACAGCGGGAGGCCGACGATCTGGATCTTCAGCTGCTCGGCCCAACCCGACAGCAGCCGACGGAGCGCGGTGACCGCCTCCTCCCAATCCGGCGCGAGATCCGCCCGGCCGATGGCGGTGCCGAAGGGCGTGAGGAGCTGCACGTTCCACACGTCGACGCGCTCCTGTACCAGGAGCGCGGCCAGCGCGTCCAGGTGCTCGAGGTTCTGGCGCACCACCGTGGTGTTCACGCCCACGTGCCGGAACACCTCCCGGGCCCGACGCAGCCCGGCGCAGGTCTGCTCGAAGCTCGACTCGGTCCGGGTCAGGCCGTCGTGCACCTCGGCCGTGGGGCCGTGCAGCGAGATCAGCAGGTCCACGCCCCGTCGCGCCAGGGAGGCGGCCAGGTTCTCGTAGGACAGCATGCGCCCGTTGGAGGTCACGGTGATCCGCTCGAAGCCGAGCTCCCGGGCGCGGTCGATCACGGCCAGCAGCTCGGGATACAGGGTCGGCTCGCCCCCGTCGAGATCCAGCAGGGTGACGCCCTGCGAAGCGGCCTCTTCCAGGGCGGCGAGCTGATCCTCCAGCCGGCCGTCCACCCGCTCCCGATCCCCCACCGAGCAGAACACGCACCGGTTGTTGCAGCGGTAGCTCAGGTTGACGATCAGCTTGGACTGCCGCGGCTCGCTGCGCTTCCTGCGGAAGGTGTCCATGAACCGCTGGAGCCGCTCCGGGGCCAGCGCGCCCTCCAGCGGCGCCGGTCGCTCGTGGAACGCCTCGTAGAAATCGTCCGGCAGGCCGAGGCCGTCCGCGGTGGGGATCGCCAGCCGCCTCGGGTCCACATAGTATTGCAGCAGCGGCTCGGCGCCCCAACGCGTCTGGGCCTCGGCGGCAAACGCCAGGGTCTGGTTGGCAGCCTCGCTCGACTCCCCCGGCGCGCCGATCAACAGATGCACCTGCGTAAGCAGCCCTACGCTCGAGGCGAGCTTCAGGGTGGACCGGGCGTCCTGCAGCGACAGCTTCTTGCCCAGAGAGGCCAGCACCGCCTCGTCGGCCGACTCCACCGACACAGGCACCCGGTCGGCGCACTGCGCCAGCCGCCTGAGCTCCGGCTCACCGAGCCGATCGATCCGCAGGCCGTTGGGTATCGACACCCGCAGCTCCAGCTCGTGCAGGAGCTCGAGCAGCTCCCGGAACCGGCGTTGGTTCGCGTTGGCGATGGCGTCCAGCAGCCAGAGCTCCCGGACGCCTCCGTCCTTGAGGCGGCTCAGCTCGTCGCGCACCTGGGCGAGGGGGAGCCCGACCCAGGGACGCCCCCGCTCCGACGTGCAGAACGCGCACCGGAAGGGACAGCCCCGGCTCGCCACGTAGGGAAAGATCCCGCGGCCGCTGCGGCCGTGCAGCAGGTCCCGAAGCGCCTCGTGACCGAGCCACTCGACGTATCGTTCCACGTCCTGCCGCCCGAGCTCGAGCTCCCAGGCTTCGACCTGGGCGTCGCTGCCCGCGACCAGGAGCTCACCGCGGCTGTACAGGCGTGGGTGGCGCTCCCCGCGCAGGAGCGCGGAGAGGGGCAGCTCCGGCTCCCGGGCGGCCCAGTGGTCGAGGGCGGGAAACCGCTCGAAGAGCCAGCCCGGATCCAGGGACACGTAGTGGGTCTCGCCCAGGCAGCCGTCGGCGAGCACCAGGGCTGGACGCCCCCGCAGCCCCTGAAGCAGCGGCTCGAGCACCTCCCGCAGATTGCGCTCGAGCCGCGCCCAGGGCGCGTGGTGGATCACCACCACGTCGGCGGGAGGCAGCTCCTTGAGCACCTGCTCCACGGGGGGCCCCAGCCGGAGCCAGCCGTCCACCGACTCGGGCGCAGCCATGACAAAGGAATCGATCAGCGTGACCCGGGCCCCGAGACGCCGCAGGGCCGCCGCGCCGTGCAGCGCCCCGAGGGACGCAAAGGGCGGGTAGTCGAGGGGCTCGGGCGGCACCAGGAGCGGCGGGTTCAGATAGAGCACCGACCGGCTCATGACCCCCCTCCGGCGTCCCACAGGGCGCAGAGCTCCTCCTCGACGCTTCGCCGCGGCGACCATCCCAGCGCGCGCAGTCGCGTGCAGTCGGCGCGCTCCTCCGGGGCCTCGCCGGGCCGGAGTCGGGTCGGGTCCCGGCGCACCTCCGGCGCGCCCCCGACGTGTTTTGCGAGTCGGCCGAGCAGCTCCCGGGCCGACACCGCGCGCCCGGTGCCCACGTTCAAGCAGCGCAGGGTGCCCGGGTCGGCCGGGCGCGCGAGCGCCGCCAGGAACGCCTCGCACACGTCCTGCACGTGGACCCAGTCCCGCCGGTGATCCAGCTCGCCGAGCGCCAGCGGCCCGCCGAGCCGGAGCCCCTCGAGCAGCGTGGGCACGAAGAAGCCGTCCCCTTGGCCCGGACCGTAGGCGTTGAAGATGCGGAGCGCCGTGGCGCCGCAGGGCCACCCGGCCGCCGCGCCGTACCGCACACCCTGCGCGAGGATCTCCTCCTGGAGTCGCTTGAGCTCCCCCAGAAAGGTGCTCGGTGCAAGGACGTGGTCCTCGGTGATGGGCAACGACACCGGCGCGCCGTAGATCTTGCCGCTGGAGGCCAGCACGACCTGACCCGCCCCGGCGCGGCCGGCAAATCGAAGCGCGTTCGTCATGCCGAGGGCGACCTCGTGCAGGGTTTCCAGGGGTCGGTCGTGCTGCGCGTGCGCCGCCACCGGAAAGGCCAGGTGGACCACGGCCTCCGCCTCCACGACCCGGCCCAGCAGCGCGTCGGCGTCGGTCACGTCGGCCGCGGAGCGGGTCAGGGACACCACGTCCCAGCCCCCGCGCTCCAGGATCGACCGCAACGGGCGACCGATGAATCCGGCGCCGCCGGTGATCACCACCCGGGGCACGGTCGCTACCCCTGCTCCCCGGCGACCCGCCCGCGCCAGTACTCCAGCGTGTCGCGCAGTGTGTCTTCGAACGCAATCTCCGGCACCCAGCCGGTCAGCTCGGCAAAGGGTTTGGTGTCCACCACCAGGCGCGGGACCTCGGTGGGCCGCACCCGCTCGGGATCGGTCTCGATCCGGATCTCCCCGCCCCGCGGGGACAGGGACAGCAGGTGGTCCAGACACTGCCGCACGGTGAGCAGCCGGTCGCTGCCGATCAGGTACAGCGAGCCGGCCTCGCACCGCTCCAACGCGAGGCGGTAGGCGCGCACCATGTCCCGCACGTCGGTCCAGTTGCGCAGCGCGTCCAGGGTTCCCACCTGTAGCACCGGCGGCGCGAGCCCGGCCTCGATGCGCGCGATCTGCCAGGCGAAGGTCGGCAGGGCGAACACGTTGTCCCGCCGCGGCCCCTCGTGGTTGAAGGCGCGGCAGCGCACCACGTGCAGCCCGTAGCTCCGGTGGTGCTCGTAGCCGAGCAGGTCCTGCGCCACCTTGGAAACGGCGTAGGGGTTCACCGGCCGGAGCACCGTCGCCGGCGTGATGGGCAGCTCCTCGGCGGGCACGTCCCCGTACTCCTCGCCCGACCCCGGGAGCAGCACGCGGGTCTGCTGCAGCTCGTAGCGGCGCAAGGCCTCGAGCAGAAACAGCGTGCCGAGGGTGTTGGTCCGGAAATAGAGCTCAGGCGCGCCCCAGGACGGGTGCACGAAGCTCTGGGCGCCCAGGTGGAAGATCCGCTCAGGGCGCACCCGGTCGATCACCCCGTCCACGGAGAAGGGGTCGGTCAAGTCACACAGGTGCCATTGCACCCGCTCCTCCACGTCCCGGATGTGACCGAGCAGGGTCATCCGCGACGACCACCGCCGGGTGGCGTGCACCGTTGCGCCCTCTGCCAGGAGCGCATCGAGCAGGTGGCTGCCAACAAAGCCCGTCGCGCCGGTCACCAGTGTCTTCACCGCATCGCCTCCGCAGTCAATCCGCCCGGCCGCGCGCCGCGCGCAGTCGCCGGGCTGCCAGGGCCGCCACGTCCTGCGCGATGGCCCACACCTCTCCAGGATGAGGCAGGTGCGACAGGATGCCAAGCCGCATCTCGAAACGGGTCTGTCCGCCCCGCCGGGGCCGGTGGCTCACCTCGACCTCGACCACGCGCCCCCCGCGGGTCCGAACCCGGGACAGGAGCTCGGCGTTGATCGCGCCGGTGCGGCTGCGGAGCGGCGCCGCTCCCAGCAGCCGCGTGTCCACCAGCTTGAACGCGCAGTCCACGTCCCGCAGCTCGCCCAGGCCCAGCAGCCGCGTGACCACACCGGTGTAGACCGCCCCGGCCGCGCGCCGGGCCCAGGGGTCGCGCCGCGGCGCGCGCACCCCCACCACCGCCTCCGCCTCGCCGAGACTCGCCACGAGCCGCGGCAGCTCCCGATGATCGAACTGGCCGTCGCTGTCGGTGAGCAGCACGTGGGCATGGCGCGCCGCTTCGATGCCCAAGGCCACGGCCCGCCCATATCCCGGGTCCCGGGCCGGCTGCGACACCACCCGGACGTGCTCCATTTCCTCGGCCAGCTCCCGCGCCACGTGGGGCGTCCCATCCCGGGCCGCCTCACTGACCACGAGCACGATCTCCCACTGCTCGGTCGAGCCCGCCAGCGCCTCCCCGAGCGCAGCCACCACCTCGCGCAGGTGCGGCGCCTCCTCGAAGCAAGGCAGCACGGCGCTGAGCGGCAGGGGCGAGTCCATGGGGCGGACCCTAGGGGTGGATCCGCTGGCGCAGGATCCCGGCGAGCAGGTGGGCGAGGGTGGCGTGCACGCTCTCGACGACAAAGAAGTCCTGGTTGGAGATGGTGAGCTGGTGATCCACCAGGGTCCCGGCCTCCCCACCGCCGAACCCCAAGATGCCCACGGTCACGGCGCCCCGCTCCCGGGCCAACCTCACGGCCTTGAGGATGTTCTCCGAGTCGCCGGACGCGGAGATGACGATCACCACGTCCCCTGCGGTCACGAGGTTGGCGAGCTGCTCGCGAAACACCTCTCCGTAGCCGAAGTCGTTGGCCAGGGCAGTGAGCAGCGGGGTGTTGTCGTTGAGGCTCACGGCCTGCAGCCGCTTGCGCTCCCTGGTCGCCAGGTTCAGGTCGCAGGCAAAGTGCGACGCCGCCGCAGCGCTGCCGCCGTTGCCCATGACAAACACCCGCCGGCAGCCCTCATAGGCCTGCATGAGCACATCCGCCACGGCGAGCACGTCAGCCTCGTCGATCTCATCGAGGGACACGCGAAGAGTCTCTAGATATGTCCGTACGTAGCTCTGTGCCACCAAAGGCCTCCTGGGCGGAGCGTATCCTACTGCCCCTGAGGGAACAACCCCCTGGAAGCTCATATGGATGTTCATAGTTTTTTCCCTGAACCTACTCCCCGGCACCAAGCAACGCACTGTTCTCACAGGAGCTTCACCGGTGTTCGCGCGACGACTTCCCCAAACTTGAACGATCTCTTCGGTTGCTCCTTGAGCCATACGTGACCGTAAATCCCCACCGGGTTTGATTTCCACACAACCTTCTCGGATTGCAGCCGACAACCCAACGGACCGAGGGCGTCATCAGCCACCGGTTCGTGGGCGGATGCTTGCATGTAACTACATTGTAGTTACAATGGAGTGATGGCGTGCTGCGATTCGAATGGAACGAGAGCAAGAACGTCCGGAACAAAGCGAAGCACGGCGTGTCGTTCGAGGAGGCGTGAACGGTCTTTATGGATGAGCACGGTCTGATGATCGACGACCCTGACCACTCCGCAGAGGAAGACCGATTCATACTGCTCGGATGCAGCGAGCGGCTTCGCTCCCTGGTTGTGTGCCACTGTTACCGGGCGGGCGACGAAATGATCCGGATCATCTCAGCTCTTCGTGCCGAGCGCCACGAGCGGGCTGAGTACGATGCAAGGTGGAAACAATGAGACGACAGTATGACTTCAAGGGGGCGCGACGGAATCCCTTCGCCAAGCAGCTCAAGAAGCAGGTTACGATTCGCCTGGACGTAGCCACTATCGACTATTTCAAGACCCTGTCCGAAGAGACTTCCATTCCGTATCAGACGCTCATCAACCTATACCTTCGCGAGTGCGCTGTGACCCGCAAACGACTGCGGCTCGACTGGGAGTCAGCGCTGGAGTAATTGTATCGCCCAAAGTCGGCAGTGACCACGGCGGCGACGACGATCCGCGCCTCGTCGAGCGCGAGCTGAGGCTCAACCTCGACTGCGGCATTCTCGCCCACGGCTTTTGTCGTATGCGCTACCTCTGGCACGTGCGGGCGAGCCTGCTCGAGCGCTGGAGCCGGGAGCTGACCTTCAAGGCTGGCGGGTGGAGATCCGGCAGGCGGAATCCAGCTGCGGCTACGGCTCGACTCCGAGTGGGTTTCCCAGACGGTCGAAGCGCTGCATGTAGATGTCGCGGTCATTCGGCTCCCCATCCTCCGGAATGCGCGACCAGACGACGACGAAGCGGCCGTCAGCGGCCATCGCCACCGCCGGTTGGCCATTGATGCCTCCTTGCTGGATGTTGACTCGAAATTCTCCGCCGAGGCGGGCTCCGATCGCGTCGAAGCGCTGCCCGAACACGTCGAGTCCGTCATGGTCCTGACGCTCACTGTGCCAGACGACGACATACCGGCCGTCCGAAGCCGCGGCCGCGGCCGGCCACTCCTGGTCCCCTGCCGTATACGCGTTGACTTGGAGCTCGCCGTCCAGGGGGGTGCCGATGGCGTCGAAGCGCTGCCCGAAGACGCCGTATCCGTCGCCGTCCTGGAACTTGCTATCCCACACCACGACAAAGCGACCGTCCGACGCGGTTGCCACCTGCGCTTCGGTTTGCCAGCCGGCCGTATAGGTGTTGACCTGCAGCTCACCGCCCTGCGGGTTGCCGGTGGCGTCGAAGCGCTGCCCGAAGACGCCGTACTCCTCCCCATCCTGGAGATTGCTCTGCCAGACCACGATGAAGCTGCCGTCCGCATGCACGGCCACGCCGGCTCGGCTCTGAATGTCCGCCGTGTAGGTGTTGACCTGCAGCTCGTCGCCGACCAGCGCGCCCGCGCTGTCGAAGCGCTGTGCGAAGATGTTGTCGTCCGCGTCCCCCCAGCTCGGGTTGCACGAGCGCTGAAAGGTCAACACGAAGCGACCGTCCGCAGCCATCGCCACATCGGGGCGGGCCTGCTCGCAGTTTGGCACGGAATTCGACTCGAACACGTCGTCGGCAGGGCTGCCCGAGGCATCGAAGGGCTGGACATAGGTCCTCCAGGCCCATTCCCCGGGGCCGACGCTCCCTTCCCAGGTGACCACGAACCGACCGTCCTCGGCCATGCCCACCGCAGGCCTCCGCTCGGCGGCGACGCCGGCGCTGAGCTCCAGCTCTTCGTCCAGCGGATGACCCGAGCCCGCGTACTGCCTCACCAGGATTTCCGAGGATGAGAGAAGACCGCGCCAAGCCACCACGAAGCTCCCGTCGACGGCCGTCGCCACGTCCGGCTCGCTACATTCCGTGGACATGGAGTTGACGCGAATGTCCGTGATCACGCAGTTTCCACAGCCATCCCAATCGACGTCGTTTCCGTCGTCACAGACCTCGCCCGGATCGACGACGCCGTCGCCGCAGGTGTCGGGGGCGCGGCAGCCGGAGTGGTCAAGGGTGCAGTCGCTCGTGCAGCCCAACGTGCCGACGTCCAGGCCCAGGCTCTGACAGCTCTGTCCGCCGAGCTCCGCCCCATCGCACTCCTCCGAGCCGTCCAGCTGCCCGTTGCCACAGGGGGACGTGTTGGCGTTGTCCGAGCTGTTGTTCGTCGCTCCCACGCTCTTGCCGGAGCAACCCCCCACCACGAAACAGCCCACGACCACCACGGAGCAGCCAACCGCAAGGCTTGCGAGGATCCCGGCACGGCGCGTCTCCGCCGCCCGTGTATCACGCAAAACGTCCATTACTACGTCGACTCCGAAGCAACGAGCAAGGTGCACAAAAAGAACCTCCGTCGTGATCTTGAGTCCCGCGTACAAGTATCCTGCGTGAGGCGCGCGTCCGTCAAGACCGAGGGAAACCGAGGGAAACCGAGGGAAACCGAGGGAAGCCGAGGGAAGCCGAGGGAAGCCGAGGGAAGCCGAGGGAAGAAGCGAGCGCCACTTGACACCGTCAGCCCTGCCCGCAGACACCTGCTCACGAGGCCAAAATGCCGCTCGAATGCCCTGCGCGTTGACGGCCTGGGCCGATCACCGTAGGCTGGGTCTGTGGGCCGGAACCGGTGCGTGGCGGGCCGTAGGCCGGGGGACGCACGAATGCGATCATCGAGGAGAGGCCAGGCGCTGTGGCTCTTCGCAGCAGCCATCGCACCGGTGTTGGCGTTGCCGGTGCTGGGGCTCGGCAGCGCGGAGGCCCGCGCGCAGCCGACGGCCGACGCCACACAGACGGCCTCGCCGGAAGGCGAGGAGAACAAGCGGATCAGTGCCCCGCCGGGTAGAGGTGAGGCCGCCAAGGCCGCGACGCCGCCGGGTAGAGTTAAGGCCACCAGGGTCGCAACGCCGCCGGGAGGCCGCGGTTCCACTCAAGACGACGACCTTCAGGGCGACGACCTTCGAGACGGCGCCCCGCCGAAACGCAAGCAAGCGGTGGCCCCGCCCGGGAGCGCTGGGCGCAGGTCCGACCTCCAACGGCGGCGCCGAATCGGCAAGGGGCTCCGTTGGGCCGGCATCGGGCTACTCATCGGCGCTGTCGTCATCGCCGGAGCCGGCCTCGGGGTCCGCGGCGCCGCGGAGGCTCGCTGCGGTGAACTTTCGACTCAATGTGGCGAGAACGCCGCGATCTCCTCGGTCGTGCTCTGGATCACCAGTGGAGCGGTGGCCTTCGTGGGCAGCGGGCTCACCATCGCCGGCGTGGTGGTGGAGAGCTCGGCCCGACGGACGGCGCGGG
This sequence comes from bacterium, assembly GCA_043825095.1. Classification (GTDB taxonomy): domain Bacteria; phylum Myxococcota_A; class Polyangia; order HGW-17; family JAJRWW01; genus JBDRSE01. The sequence continues at coordinate 42,997 of JBDRSE010000089.1, read as the reverse complement.
TCGCGGACCCCTGGCACGGCCAGGGCTTTCGCACGGCGCGCCTCGACGGCGTATGGCCCCGGCCCAAGCTCTGGCGCGTGCAGATGAGATTCTAATGAGTGTGCCCGTTTCTTCCGGCCGGCCGGGCTCGCTAATTACGCCGCTCAGTGTCGGAGGGAGACCCGGACCACTGCGCGGTGAAGGAGGTACGTTGTGCCCTTGATGACCAAGGCCGCGTTCGGATCCGGGCTGGCGGGGACCATAACATTGAGCACCGTCCGGAACATCTGGAGCTGGTAGGCAACGCCCTGCGCTGCCCAGGGAGCGAGGTGCTAGTCTGCCGTCGCCTCGGTGAGTAGGCGGTGCGCATGGGGCTTGCCGCGCACCGGCCGACTTGCGACGAGATTGGCGGCGACCGGGAGCGAGCCCGGTCTGGGGCGCGAGCGCGGCGTTGTTGCATGGCTCAACATGAGTCCAGCCTCGTGTCGTCAACTCACTGCCATGCTGCAACCTACACCGATTCCGGCATCCCGAGCGCCGTCATCCGATTGCGGGTGTTGACCGCCCAGCTCTTCACCCGGTACTTGGTCTTGTACTTGGGCGTCACCTTGCTCTTCTTGCGGGCGGCCATCCGCGAAGCTCCTCGCCTGTCGGTCCACTGTGAGGCAGGATCGCCCGCATACAGTGGCGACGTTAAAGGTCGCCGTGCGCCAACGCCCCGCCGCGGAACCCCTGACGGCCCCACTCGCGCCTTTTGGTTGGTGCCTTGGGTGTGCTAACGTATCCATATGCGGGCAGCTCCAGTGCTTCTTTTCGGCGGGCTTCTTTTCGGCGGGCTCCTTCTGGCGGGCTGTGGCGGATCGTCGCCGGCGCAGGACGCGGCACTGACGGACGGCCAGGCGCCGGACGCCGCCGCCCCGGTCGACGCAGCGGTGGTCGACGCAGCGGTGAGCGACGGCGGTCCCACCGTCGACAGCGCCCTGGGCGACGGCGGCGTGGTCCTGCCGGACGGCGGCACCTACCGCAACTCACTCAGCGTCTGCTGGACCGACGTCACTTGCCAGCGCGCGATGTCGATCGGGCACGGCGGCGCCTGGTCGATCGGCAGCATCGCCTATAACTCCAACGCGGCCATCAGCAACGCGTACGCCATCGGCATGGAGGGGGTGAAGATCGACGTGCGCGTCTCCAGCGACGACATCCCGGTGGTCTCGCACTCGAGCCCGATCGAGATCTACGAGTCCTGGGACTGCGGGCTCTTGTCGCTGAGGATCGAGGAGGAAACGGCGGCGCGCATTACGCAGTGCCACCGCGAGACGTCGACGACCGAGAGGTTCCAGCGCCTCGACGACGTGCTCAACTATCTCCGCGGGAAGATGGTCGTCCAGCTCTGCGTCAAGCGGAGCGAGGACTACCAGCGGACCATCGACGAGATCCACGCGCTCGGCGCCGAGGACTTCGCCTTTATCGAGCTGGGCTCGGCTGCCGAGCTTCAGACCATCATCCCAACGCTCCTTGGCGCCGACACGGTCTGGTACCTGGTCAACGTCGCCAGCAACGTCGCTGACGTGGACACGCTGATCGACGTCATCCAAAACCCGCGGGCGTTCATGTACGAGTTCGACCCGGGGGTGGACGTCTCCACGCTGACGCCGAACCGCCTCCATCCCGCCGGCGTGCGCTCGTTCACCTACGACAGCGCCATACCCATCTCGGTCCAGACCATCCAGGGATACTTCGAGCAAGGCTACGACGTAGTGTCGGCGCAGGACGGGCCGAACAACGTGCAGGCGCGCATCACCGTCAACACCGCACGCAGCATCACGCCGCCCTGAGCCAAAAAAAAAATCGAATCTCCCCAAAATCCTCGGGCCACTGGCCGTCATTGCGCGTTGGTTGACCCGTTGATTTGAGCGGGGGATACTGGGTGTACCTGTTCTGTAACGGGGTTGTGGTGAGCGTTCGTTGCCCAGTCGGGCGCCACGGAGAGAGGATACCTGTCATGTGTCGTTTCGTCCGGTCGCGCGGTTTGCCGCGGTGGATGTGCTTCTGCGTGTTGCAGCTGGTGGTTGCTTTTGTCGGGGCCGCTGGGTGCGGCCGGGCGGTTGGCACCGGAGCTCAGGGACGACGGATACCATTTGTGCTCCTTCGACGCGGCGGGGGCCTTCCGGTGGTGTTGGGATCGGGTGGTGGGCGCTCCCGTTTACGTGGCGCCGGCCATGGACGCCGATGATGTGCTGTATGTCGCCGTGGAAACCACGAACCTCAGAATTCCAGACGTAAGCGAGTCCGAAGAGAGCCTGGCGATCACGGCGAGCACCGGGTCCGGGTCCGAGCCCACGATCTACGTGGGGGGTCGACGCGGCCTGGAGTCCGGGCTGTCGGAGGGAGCCCTCATGGCGTTGACCCTGGACGGCTCGCAGCGCTGGACGGTGGACACCGGGGGGCTCCCTGTGGCGGGCTGGCCGTGGACGCCAGTGGCGCGGTGTACGCGCTTATCTACGCTTCCGAAGACGTTGGCTTGTCGCCCCGGGTGCTGGGACTGGAGCCCGATGGCAGCACGCGTTTGTCGGCAGACGTCGGAGACTACCTCCAGCAGCCGATGGGCTGCTTGACGCAGCTCGTCACGCACTTCCGCACCTCGGTGGTGCTCGGCGACGGCGGCCGGATCTACTTCGGCTCCGAGGACGGCAAGCTGCACATCCTCTCGCCCTGAAGGCACCGCGCGTCAGTGGCATCGATGTAGCGCCCACTCAAGCTGTCCCCCATCGTCGCCCATCGTTCCCGACGGGCCACAAGCTCGTCCCACGCGGTCACGCGCCGCCCGCGCTACCCGCTGACAATCCAGGTCGCCGCGGCGGCCAGATCCGGGAAGTGCCACACCTCGCGGGCCGGGTGGCGGCCGTCCTGGCAGCCGTGTCCGGTATCCACTGCGATGGAGGCCAGGCCGGCGTTGCTCGCGAGCTGCAGGTCGATGGTGGAGTCGCCGATCACCACTGTGCGCCAGGCCGGTGCGTCGAGGGCGGCGAGAGCTTCGTCCACCAGGCCCACGGCCGGTTTTCGGCAGGAGCACGGTCCGCGCAGGGCTTCCACGCCCTCGCCGTGGTGCGTCTCGGGATGGTGTGGGCAGACATGCAGGCCGTCGAGCCGGGCGCCCTGGGCCAGCAGCAGCTCGGCCAGGTGGTCGTGGATGCCATCGAGCTCCTCTGCGGTGCACAGCCCACGCGCTACGACGGCCTGGTTGGTGACCACTGCCACGCGGATCCCGGCCTCGTTCAGCCGGCGCAACCCCTCGGCCGCTCCCGGAAGCAGCCGGAGCTGGTCCGGCCGGCTGACGTTGCCCACCTCCTCGTTCAGCACGCCATCCCGATCCAGCAGCACCACCTCGGCGCGCAGTCGCGCGCGCCCGGCGGAGACGTCCCGCTCCACCGCGGCGAGGCGCTGCGGGGTGCCGAGGTCCTTGACGTACTCGCTGCTGCGATAGGCGAAGACAGGCTCGCCTGCGGCCACCAGGGCGGGCAGCACCTCCCCAAAGAGGTCGGAGGCCCGGTCGGGGGGGACGTTGTGCAGCAGATTCCGGTGGAACACGGCCACGCCGGCGTTGGTCAGCGCGGCCGCCGGCACCGAGGCCGCAGGCCGCGTGGCCGGATCGCAGCCCCGCCAGCCCGTGACGCGATCCCGGTCGTCCGTGACCACCACGTCGCTGTCCTGGGGATGGTCGGACCGATGCACCAGCAGCGTGGCCAACCCGGCTCGCGCCGCGTCGAAGGCCGCGAGCCGCGGCCAGTCCACGGCAGTGAACACGTCGCCGTAGATCAACAGGAACCGCTCGGCGAGCCGCTCGGCCGCCCCGTGCAGGGCCCCGGCCGTGCCGCGCAGCGCGGGCTCGATGATCGTCTCGACCGTCAGCCCCGCCGGCGCCAGCTCGGCCGCGGCCTCCCGCACCCGGTCCCCCCCCACGCCGGCGAGCAGGAGCACCTCGCCCACGCCGGCGGCGCCGAGATCCCGCAACAGGTGCTGGAGCAGCGGCTCCCCGGCCACCGGCACCAGCACCTTGGGAAGCTCACCGAGCACCGCCGCGAGCCGGGTCGCCCGCCCGCCGCAGAGCACCACTGCCTGCGCCTGTGCCGTCACGTCCACCGCCCCAGCAGCCGGCCGACCACGGCGCCCCGCGCCGCGTACCAGCCCAGCCGCTGCGCCGTGCGCCAGGTGAAGCAACGGGACTCGCCGTGGGGCCGCTCCCGGTGGGAAACGGGGAGCTCCTCGATCCGCGCGCCGCGCTGCCGGGCCCGGTAGAGCACCTCTACCATGAGGAACGCCTCGGTGTAGTCCACGCTCAGCTCGTAGCCTTCGAGCAGGGACCGGCGCAGGAGCTTGAAGGCGCAGTCCACGTCCCGCAGCCCCAGGCTGAACAGCAGGCGCACCGCCCGGTTGTAGACCGTGCTGGTGAGCTCCCGCCGCCAGCCCTCGGCGCGGTGGGTCTTGTAGCCCACCACCGCGTCCGCGCCGGCCCGCGCCCGCTCCACGAAGCGCCCCAACTCCCGCACGTCGTACTGCATGTCGCCGTCGGTGAAGGCGACCCACTCGAACCGGCTGGCCTGGATGCCGCTCCAGAGCGCCTGGCCGTAGCCGCGATTCACCGGGTGGTGCACCACACGAATGCGGGTGTTCTCAGCGGCCAGGCGGTCCGCGATCTCGCCGCTGCGGTCCGGGCTGGCGTCGTCCACCACGATGATCTCGTGCTCCTCCACGAGCGCCCCCAGCACCTCGTCCGCCAGGCGCGCCAGCGGCTCCACGGTGCCCTCGTCGTAGTAGGCGGGAAAAAAGAAGGACACACGCACTTGGGAGTCCACTCCTCGAAAATCGTAAAAGCGATACTACGGGCCGCGCCGCCCCCTGACAAGCCCAGGGCTCGCCCTCACGGAAACAGGTTGTACCGCGCGATGCAGTACAGGGCGCGGAGCCCATCCGTCCAGCCGATCTTCTTGCCCGCCTCTCGGGTCCGGGCCCGATAGCCGATCGGCACCTCGAGCACCCGCGGCCGGGGTCGCAGCCGGGCGATCTTGGCCGTGGCCTCGGGCTCGAAGCCGAAGCGGTCCTCGCGCAGGCTGACGCGCCGGAGCACGTCGGCGCGGAACACCTTGTAACAGGTCTCCATGTCGGTCAGCTCCAGCCCTGTGAGCGCGTTGGAGAAGCGGGTGAGCAGCCGATTGCCGAGGCGCTGCGCGAACATGGGAAACCGGGAATCCACGTCGTCGGCAAACCGGGTCCCATACACCACGTCTGCCCGATCCTCCAGCAGCGGCCCGAGCAGCGCGGGGTAGTCTTCGGGGGAGTACTCCAAATCTGCGTCCTGGATCAGGATCAGCTCGCCCCGGGCCACGGCCAGGCCCCGGCGCAAGGCCGCTCCCTTGCCTCGATTCACGGGAGACCGCAGCAGCCGAATGCACGCGTGCTCCTGGGTCAGCGCACGCGCCAATCGAGTCGAGCCGTCCCCCGACCCGTCGTCCACCAGGATCAGCTCCCGCTCGAGCCCTGCCGTGTCCGCAGCCAAAACCCGCTCCACCACCGGACGCAGGGTGTCCCGCTCGTTGAGAAACGGCACGATGATCGAGAGCAGACGCAATCGGACCTCACTCATTGCCAGATATACCACACCGCCGGACTCACTCCGCCCTCTTTGACAGCCCAAACCCACGCTCGTAAGATCTCCTCTGGTGCATCGGATGCCGAACCCTTCGCCACAGACCATCGACTTCTACTCCTTCAACGTGGACACACCTGTGGGCTACAGCTTGGGCGTCGCCCTGCTCTCAGAGGAGCTCAAGCAACGGGGCCACCGGGTGCGGCTCTGCCTGGTGGACGAGCGGGTGGGCTTGCCTTGGGACGTGGAGCGGTTGGTCGCACATTCTGCCGAGGCAGACCCCGACGTGGTGGCGCTCTCCTTCGCCTCGAGCCACGAGCCCCACGCCCGGACGCTCATCGGCGCCCTCGCCGAGCGACTGCCCGCCTGCCGCATCGTCGTCGGCGGCGTGCACCCCACCATCGCCTCGGAGGACGTGATCCGCTGGCCCGGTGTGCACGCCCTGGGCCGCGGCGAGTGCGACGGGCTGCTGGCGGACTTCATCGACGCCTGGGCCGCGGGCGACGACGCGCCGGCCGTGCCCGGCTTCTGGGTCCGGCGCCCGAACGAAACGATCTTGAAGAATCCTCAGGGGCCCCTGCCCACCCTGGAGGGAGTGGCGCCCCTCAACGCCGACCTCGATCTGCGACGAATCGTGCGCGCGAACCGCGGCATCGGCAACGTGGCCGTGACCCGGGGCTGTCCCAAGCGGTGCTCCTACTGCCACAACCACACCATCCGGGAGCTCTACGCAAAGGACCTGGGGCGCAGCGTTGCGCTGAAGAGCTTCTGCCGCCGCCGGAGCGTGGACGACGCCATCACCGAGCTCCTGCGCCTCAGGCGCGTGACCGCCGGCGAGCTGCGGGCGATCAACTTCGACGACGACACCCTGCTGACCGACCGGGCGTGGTTTTTCGAGCTCGCCCGGCGCATCCGAGATGAGGTGGACCTGCCCTACGTGATGATGGGCGACGTCGAACGCATCGACGAGCCCCTGGCGCGCCTGCTCGCCGAGACGAACTGCCTGCTGATCAAGTTCGGGATCGAGTCGGGCAGCCCGCGCCTGCGCAAGGAGCGGCTCCACCGGGGCGCGTCCATTGACGGCGTGGTGCCCGCCTTCGAGCTGCTGCACGCCCACGGGGTGAACGCCCGCTCCTACGTGTTGGTGGGCGTGCCCACCGAGATCGCCGAGGACGTCCATAAAACCTTCGCGCTCTGCGGTCATTCTCAGACGGACTCCGTGCGGCTGGCCTACCTGCAGCCCTACGTGGCCACCGAAATCTATGACTACTGCGAAGCCCACGGGCTCTTCGATCCCGACGCAAAGCACACGTCCTACTTCACCGGCTCCCCGCTGCGCTGGCCCCCTGCGCACTCGCTGCTCCTGGAGAAGATGCTGCACATCCACCCGTGGATGACCTCTGCGTACCTTCCGGAGAACGCGGCCGCGGACCAATATCGCGCGCTCACCGACGAGGTGCTGGCCATGGATCGCGCCCAGTGGGAGGCGCCAAAGACCCTGCGCTGGCTGCGACAGACTACCCTCGAGCTCGATCGGGACCACCGCCGCGCGACCATCCCCCACTACCTGGCACCCTTCCCGGACCGGCTGGACGCGTCTTTCCTCGTGCGCCGCCGACGCCTTCCCTTCCCCAACGTGGACGACTGCTGGCCCCCGGACGCCCCCTGGAAGGACGACCCGCTGCCCTGATCCGGGCGCATCGATCGCCCCGAGATCCGTCCCCTGATTACGGACAGCTGGTGAAGGTCACGCTCAACGTGGGGTGCAGGCTCGGGTCGGTGTGGTCCGAGCTGGTGAAGGCCACGGCCCGGTAGTAGTTCTCGTTGGCCAGCCGGATCAGGAAGCCATGGTTGCTCCCGGCGTTGGCAAACCAATAGCTCACGATGGACGTGACGTCGATCTGGGCGTTGGCCGTGATCGAGGCCGGCGCGGGAACCGAGATCGTGGAGCCGGCGTCCGAGCTGGGCTGGTTGTTCCAGGTCACCGTGTGCTCGTCCCAGGTCGTGGTGATGCGCTGGATCTGATAGTCGTTGGCCCCCGACAGGGCGGAGTGGTCGGTCCCCGGGTAGTGGAACAGCGACAGGGTGGCAGTGCCCACGGTGCAGCCCTGCATGGCCGAGGGCAGCGGGAACTCGAGCAGGGAGCGGTAGGTGCCGTCGTCGCCGCCCCATGTCCAGACCATGGCGTAGAGGTAAGCGCTGTCGCCATAGTTGGTGGCCATGGCCGCCGTGTCCCGGTCGAAGACCGCCGCGTCCTTGCCGGAGGCGGCGTCGGGGGCCAGCAGCAGCGTGTCGAGCTGGCAGGATGCGCTGCAACCATCTCCGCCGGTGGTGTTTCCGTCGTCGCAGGCCTCGCCTGTCTCCCGGGCGCCATTGCCGCAGACAACGCCGGGCTCGTCCAGGCACGCCGCGTCGCAGCCATCCCCGGACGTGGTGCCGCCGTCATCACACTCCTCGCCGAGGCCGGCCTGCACCACCCCGTCGCCGCAGTACTCGTCCTGGCACGCCGCGTCGCAGCCATCCCCGGGCGTGGTGCCGCCGTCATCACACTCCTCGCCGAGGCCGGCCTGCACCACTCCGTCTCCGCAGTACTCGCTGCGACAGGCGGCGCTGCAGCCGTCCCCGGCGGTGGTGTTTCCGTCGTCACACTCCTCCCCTGCATCGACGGTGCCGTCGCCACACCCGGCAGGAGTCTCGAGCAGACAGGTGGCGCTGCAGCCATCGCCAGAGGCGGCGTTTCCGTCGTCACACTCCTCGCCCACGTCGATGAGGCCGTTGCCACAAACCACCGGCGTTTCGAGCAGGCAGGTGGCGCTGCAGCCATCCCCGGCGGTGGTGTTTCCGTCGTCACACTCCTCGCCGATCTCCACCTCGTTGTTCCCGCACACCGGATCATCTCCGGAGCCATTCGCCGCCCGCGCGCAGCCGCCCAAACCACCAAGCAGCAGCGAAAGTGTGATGGGTGCGACCGCGAAAAGGAGTCGGACCGCGGCCCGCCCCTCCAGCTGGATACGTGTAGAGTGAATCATTGACCGACTACCTCCTGACACAGGATCTCACACCGCATACAAAGGATCATGCTGGAAAACACCGCTTGGTTCAAGGAGCCCCTGCCTGCTGGCACCTGCGGCGTACCGCAGTCAGCGCGAATTCCGCTCCGAGGGCCCCAGGGACCGTTGATTCTAATCTTCATCACGCGCCCTAATGAGTCAGATCCGCAGAGTAGCCGAGACAGGTCGAATTGGGAAAGGACCACGTGGTAGGATAGGTGCATGGTCCTGCGTTTCAGCTGCCGGCTGGTCGTGTTTGCTTGTGTGCCTTTGGTGCTGGGTGCGGGGTGTAAGGAGAGGACGGTGGGGGAGACGCCGGATGCCGCCGTCGACTCACCTGATGCATCAACCGGGCCTTGCAGTCCGGAGCAGGGGGGGCTCGGCTGCGTGGAAATCGTGTTTCCTCTGCAGCAGGCCGCCTTCACCGCGGCCGAGGCCGCCGCGGGGATCGACTTTGTGTGGGAGTTGGTTGTTCCCGATCCGCTGGCAGAGGTTTACCCCCACAATCAGGATCCGGGCTGCTGCGTCGGCGGGGTGGGGCCGCTGAAGGCACGCGAGACGGTCGGGGGCAACAACCAGTACTACTGCGACTGCGACCATGGACTGTGCGACCCCTCGGGGTGCGACGATCCCCTGCCGATGGAGCTGCCTGCCGGTACGACGACGCAGACCTTTGTCTGGCCCGGGGTCAATTGGTACGGGCCCTCGGACACCGGCAACCCTTATGGTTACCCCTTTCCGCGTGGCGAGTACGAAGTGCGCGTGCAAGCCACCGGTCAGTGGCGCCCTTCGCCGGGTGGGGACCTCGCGACCTATACGGTCGAAGGGACCATGGCGTTCGAGATCATCGACGGTTGCGGAGACCGGCCCGCGGTCGAGGCGGCCATGTGGAGCTGCACCGGCGGAGTCGGGGAGGGCGGTCTGTGCCTGGATCTCACTGTCGACGCTGCGGGGGAGCCGGTCAGCTGGCTGCCCGAGTCGCCCCTCGATCCGACGGTCGATGCCTGCCTCGACGACGCGATCATGACCGATTGCTACCCCTCGCTCGTCGGGACGACCGAAACGATCTGCATCTACGGAGTGTGACACGACGCCTTGGTGCGGACCGGACCCAGGTTGCCTCTCAGAATGCCTCTCCAGGATACTGAACCGCCCCGGGGCGGTTCAGTATCCTGGGCCGTAGCGGAGTCGTAGCAATCTCGGCCGCGCTACTCCGGCCCGGCGATCTTGTGTATGATGGCCGCGATGTCGCTTCGGTCCTCGCCACTGCCGGACGACGTGAAGCGGTTCACGCGCCTGCTCACCCAGCCGCTGGCTCGGACCCCGACGCCGCCGCGGCGCCTCGAGGTGCGCGTCGGCCGGGGCTTTCACCTGCTGCTGCAGGGCGCCGGGCAGCGGCTCCTGCACGTCACCGTGGATCACCCCGGAGCCGCTGTGAGCGCTCCCATTCGGACCGACCACGCCTGGATGCGCTTCCGCTGTGCGCGAGATCCCACCGAGACGGAACGGACCTGGCTCGGCGCGCTGAAGCAGGGGCTGCGCCGCATGGACCGCGTGCCGGACTGGCCGGCCTTTGTGGGCTGGTCGGCGGAGCAGCCCGCGGCCATGCTCCCCGACGCCACCTTTGATCCCGACCGGGACCCGCCGAGCGGCAACCTCGAGCTGATCCGGATCGAGACCCGGTGCAACGGCCGCTGCGGCTTCTGCAGCGCCCGGGGCATCCTGCCCGATCTGGTGGAGGACACCGAGCAGATCGTCCAGCGCTTCCGCGGCATGCGCAAGGCAGGCCGCCGCAGCGTCGCCCTCACCGGCGGAGAGCCGACCCTGCGCCAGGATCTGCCAGAGCTGATCGCCCTGGCCAGAGACGAGGGCTTCACCGCCATCTCCCTGTTGACCAACGCCATGCGGCTGGATCGCGGCCCGCTCCTGGGCCGACTGGTGGAGGCCGGGCTCACGTCCGTCTTCGTGCCCTTTCTGAGCCACCGAGCCGAGGTACACGACGAGCTCCTCGGCGTTGCCGGCGCCTTCGAGCGCACCGTGGCCGGCGTGGACCGCTGCCGGGACGCCGGGCTGGAGCTCGCCTACAACACCGTGGTCACCGCCCCGAACGTCCAGGACCTGGAGCCGCTCATGGCGTGGATCGCCCAGCGGTTCCCCGCCCCGAGCATCCCCGGCAACATCAGCTACGTGGCGCCCCAGGGCTGGGCCCTCGATCACCCCGAGCTGGTGCCCCGCCTGGACGCGGTTCGCCCGCACTTGCAGGCCGCGTTGGACACCTGCGAGCGGCTCGGCATGGGGATCACCATCCCCGGACTCTGCGGCGTGCCGATGTGCATCCTGCCCGGCTACGAGGAGCGCTTCGAAGAGTTTCACCGGGGCTTCCAGGGAATGCCGGAGAACCGTCGCTACGCCGCGGTCTGCCAGGAGTGCGCCGTGCAGGACCGCTGCAGCGGCTTCTGGTCGGTGTACTTCGAGTGGTTCGGTGAGGCGGAGCTGGGCTACCCGCCCGGAACCCTATTCCCCGCCTGAAGCGTCCAACGACGCGTCCAGCCCTTCGCACGCCGCCTTGAGCGCAGCGCGGTGCTGGCCGGGCGCGGCCTCGCAGCGCGTCGCCTCGGTCCGACGCCCGGCTGCCGTGTACGCCTCGGTCTGGGCGGGATCGTTCCAGAGCTCTTCGATGGCCGCAGCCAGCGCCGACGGATCGCCGGGAGGCACGAGGCGGGCGTCCACGCCGTCGGTGACATAGTCGGCAATGCCGGGCACGTCGGTCACGATCACGGGCACTCCGAGGCGGTGGGCCGTGGCCACCGTGGTGTGACCGCCGTCCCCCTGGCCGGGCTGCAGGCTCACCACCACCAGGCGCGCCCGACGCACCAGCGCGATGAACCGCTCCAGGGACAGCGGCTTCAGCGAGTACAGGTTCGGTAGCTGGGAAATGCCCGCCTCCCGGAGCTGGTGCTGCTTGCGCGGCAGGAGCTCGTCGATGAGCACGAAGGTCAGCCCGGGCAGCCGCCCCGCGGCCCGCAGCGCGGTCACGTGATCACGCCGCCCCCCGCCGGGCAGCAGCACCGCGTCCCGCGGCAGGCCCTGGGCGAGCGAAGCGTCTGCGGCCGCATCGCCGCCGAGCTGGCGCTCGATGTCCTGCACGAACATGCCGAAGTGCGCGGTGCAGCCCCGGACGGGGAAGATCCGCTCCTGCGGAACCCCGCCCTGGGCGAGGCGCTCCTGCTGCACCGAGCTGGCCGCCAGCCACGACACGTGCGGAGCCCGGCAGAGCGCCGGCCACGGGTCCCCGCCCCGGTAGCGGTACCAGCGCCGCATGGCGTCCACGCGCAGCAGCCCCTCCACCTCCAGGGCCACCAGCGGGCGCTGGGTCAGGCCGCGTCGCTGCCACTCGTCAAACAGCAGCAGCGCCTCGGGCGTCTCGCAGAAGATCGCCTCAAAGCCGTGGGCCGCGTCTGCAAAGGCGGTCAGCCGCTCCCGGCTCACCCGGGGCATCATCTCTGGAGTGTGGTGGTTGTAGCGCACGAGCTGGTCGAACTGAGAGCGCACGAGCTGGAGCTCGAGCCCGGCCCACCGGACCGGGGCCCGGCTGGTGCGCTCTCGAGGACCGCCGACGTGCAGGACACGCATCGTCGAAGGATATCCGAATCGCCCCGGCGCCGCACGCTTTCCAACGATGTTCACCCAGGTCGCCCGGGCTGTCGTACAATCAGCGCCATGACCGGCTCCCCCGACGACTCCCGGCCCGCGTCGCTCCGGGTCGATCCGCCCTGTTTGCAGATCCAGGCGGGCCACGCCTGTCAGAACGACTGCCTGTTCTGCACCGACGCGCCGCTCCGGGGCGTCCGGGGGCTCACGGACGAGGCTGTGCGGGAGATCCTGGAACGCAACCGTGGGCTCCCGGAGGTGCTCTTCAGCCGCCTGGAGCCGACGCTGGGCAGCGGTCTGCTGCGCTGGGTGGGCTGGGCGCGGGAGCTCGGGTATCCGCTGGTGTCCATCATTTCCAACGGCCGGAGGTTGGGCCGGGACGACCTGGCCGCCCGGCTCGTGGACGCCGGCGTGAACAGCTTTGTCATTTCCCTGCACGGCCATCGCGCCGAAGTGCACGACCGCCTCACCCGACGCCCGGGCAGCTTTGCCGAGACCGTGGCCGGCCTCGACGCCATCCGCCGGCTGCAGGAACAGACACCGCTGACGCTGCGGATCGTCACCACGGCCTGCGCGCTCAACGTGGATCACCTCCCGGACATCCACGCCTTCGGACGCGGCTACGAGCCTGAAGGTCAGGGGTGGAACGCGCTCCTTTTACTCGGGCGCGCCCTGGAGCACCTGGACGAGCTCGCCGTGGCCTACCCGCGCATCGTGGACGCCCTGGTGCGCTGCATCGAGCAGTTCCCCGACGCGCCTCCGGGGCTCATGAATGTTCCCGTCTGCCTGGCCCACGGGAAAGTGCCTCGGCGATATCTGCCCAGGGCCGAGGACGTGCGCATGGCCCTGGTCGACGCCCAGGGAGCGGTGACCGAAGGCGCGGCCGGCGAGACGATCCGACCGCACCTGTTCCACGAGCGCTGCGTGGACTGCGCCCTGCGCCCGAGCTGCCTTGGCCTGTCCGCCGCCTATGTGGAGCGCTTCGGCTGGGAGGGTATCGAGCCCGTGTCCGCCGAGGCGCTCGAGTCCGACGACGACGAGCTCGGCACACCGCCGCCGTTCGTCAGCGAAGAGCGGCTGCGCCGCCTGACCTCGCCGCCCGACGATCAGTGGGAGCTGCTGGAGCTGCGGACAGGGCCCACTGACGCCTTCGTGCGGCTCACGGCCCACCGACCCGACCGGCTGGAGATCGCGCTGGTCCTCACGCCGCGAGACGAGCAGGGCCAGGCCTTCAGGCGGACCCGGGACTTCAACGTGGCGCTCAGGGGACAGGGCTACTCCGAGCGGGAGGAGGCCCTGGCCGGGGCCATCGTGGACTGGATCCGCCGCCAGGAACGAGCGCCAGAGGAGCGCTGAACGTAACCGTTCACGTGGTAGACGGCACAGCGCCCCCGCGCGCAGCGCGGGCTACCCCTTGAGGGGACGGGAGGGGAGTCATCCGCCGCGGAGCGGCGGATCTGTCGGGCTGGTTTCGGCGCGCTGCGATTGCTGGCACCAAGCCGGAGATCGATCCGCCGCTTCGCGGCTCAGCTCTCCCCCTCCGCCCCCTCCGGGGGAACCTCGCTGCGATCGGGAGGGTGCGGCAAATAGCACCCCCGTGAACACATACCCCTAAACGAACTCGAGTAGCTTCCAGCGCAGCTCCGGCGGCCGGTCGAGCTGTCTCAGGATGCGATTGCCCTGGCGGACGGTCAGCCGATCGCCTGCCAGCGACACGCGGTCGCCCTCGCGTAGGGTCTGGTAGAGCTCGCCCAGCAGCGCTCGGTGCGCCTGGGCGGGCACCTCCAGACGCTCCGGGGCCAGCACGCTGCCCGGGTAGACCTCACGATAGTGAACAACGCCGTCCCGCACGTCCCCGGAGAACAGGAAGGCCCGACCCCCGATGTCGGTGTAGAGCACGGGCGCGGCGCGCAGCCGGCGCACGTGGTCGTGGAATTCAGGATCCTCTGCGAGGCGCTCCAGCCGCACGGAGGCCTGATCCCGCGTTGCAGGGCACTGCAGGGAGCAGGGCAGATGCTCGAAGAGCCGGAAGGGGGTGCCCGCCAAAAAGACGTTCATCAGCCACGACGGTCGCTCCGCGTCACCGAGCAGGGCCCAGGCGCGATCCGACGCCTCCTCTGAGGTGCAGTCGGCAGACGCAGCGCAGCAGGACGGCGGCCCGCCGCCCGAGAGCTTCCGCCCCCAGTATCGGTCCACCAGATCCAGAAAGCGCGGTAGCTCCTCGACGGGGTTCTCCGACTGCGCTGCCGCCGCGTCCATCCCCGCCCCTGCCAGCCGCCGCTCCAGCGCCGGGACGGCGCGCTCCAGCACGGCCTGCGCCACCTCGGGCCGCTCGAGCTCGAGCGTCACCGGCAGCCCGTGGGCACGTCGCCAGGAGGCCACCTGGGCGAGCACCTGCTCCGGGGCCACGGAAAGGGGCGCGCAGCAGTCCGCCGCGGCCACCAGCGCCCCGTAGCCCGGTGGGAACCCGGGACAGAGCAACCGCACCGTGCATTCGTCACAGCGCGGGTCCAGCTCGCAGGACCGACCGAGGGCGAAGTCCTGGGAAAAGTCGCGACTGTCCGGCAGGGTCAGGACGTACTCCAGGGTGCGATCCAGGCCCAGGCCGATCAGCTCGCAGCACAGCTCGAAGTGCGGCGCCAGGGCGCACAGGGGAAAGAACTCGAACACCACCCGGGGACGCAGCCCCTCGGGGAGCGCCGCCAACATGCCGGAGCTCCGAAGCTTGCTGTGGGTGGCCGGCTTCACCCGCTCCAGGAGCTCTTCCACGGTGTAGGGGTACTTGAGGTGATAGATCGGCTCGAGCCCCGGGTAGTTCTTTTCGATCCCCTGCATCAGGGGCAGGAAGTCCTCGAGGTTGATGTCGCACAGGACCGTGTTGATCGTGACCTGCAGCGGAAACTCCCGGCCCAGGTCGTGCAGCAGTGACAGCGCCCGCTGCTGCCGCTCGTAGGTGAAGTCCCGGCCCGACAGGTACGCGGCGTGCTCGGGATCGAGGGTGTGAATCGAGAGCTCCAGGTTGTCCAGCCCGGCCTCGAGCAGCTCCCTGACCTGCCGACGATTGCGCAGCAGCGTGCCGTTGGTCGCCACGCCGATGTGCGGAATTCCCTGCTCGCGGACGGCTCGCACGAGCTCCAGCACGTCGGTTCGCAGAAAGGTCTCGGCGCCCATGAACATCAGGTTCGTGATCTTGCCCGGCGGGTGCTGCCGCAGCGACCGGACGATGGCGTCGAAGCTCGGCAGCTCGCCCACCCGGCACCCCTGCTCGTAGCAGAATCGACACCGCAGGTTGCAACGGTTGGACACGTTCAGGATGAGCGCGCCGCCCACGTGTGCCGTGGTGAAGTCCGAGTGCTCCATCGCTGCAGTATTACGCCCGAGGGCGCGGCTGACAAGGAAACGCGAAGCGCCGCGCCGGGGCGTCAGCCCTGCGGCCGCAGCGCGCGATAGCCGAACTGCCGCACGTAGTTGATGTGCGCCCCGTCGCAGCGATCCCGGACCCGGCACCCCTCGCAGCGCTGGCTCTTGGTCAGATAGCGCTGCCAGTAGTAGTGCCGGGCGTGGGCCGGGACGTCCTCCACACGGGCGAGCAGCTCCCCGGTGACCACGTGCGGCAGCCGCCCCGTGTCCTCCCGCCCCGACAGGCAGGGCGGCACGGCGCGCAGCCGAACCTCATCGAGGGGCAGCCTCCGCAGCACCTCGGGCAGCTCCACCTGGCCGCGCCGGGCTGTCTCCAGCCGCAGGAAATACTGCGGCGTGAGCGTCAGCCCCGCGCCCTTGTCGCGCACCCAGTCGACGTGACAGAGCAGCCAGTCCGCGGTCAACACGTTCAACCACACCTCGACGTCGTGGGGCAGCTCCCACACCCGCTCGAGCTGCGTGTCATCGGTCACCACCACTGCCACCTCTTCGGGCAGCCCTTCGATCCCATCGAGCTGCTCGAGCTGCACCGACAACCCACGCTCGCCAAAGGTCGACAGCCACGGCTCCACAGCTGCCACATCGGCCTCACAAAGCCGCACGGGCGTCTCCGGCTGCCGGTCGAGGGCCTGCGCCACTGACGATGCCAACGGTTCCTTCAGCTCCCCGGGCCCCAGCTCGAAGCCGTCGAAGCCCCCCTCCCGCCGCAACGCCTGATGGCGCATGAGATAGGCGCAGAAAGGCCGATAGGCGCAGAAGTCACACCGCTCGCCGTGGCACTGCACCGGCTCACCATCGCGATAGGGCGCAAACCGCTCGGGCCGCCGCCAGTCGATCTCCGCCACCTCCAGCGCCCAATTCAGCGGCTCCTGGATCTGCTCTTCGAAGTCCTCGAAAAAGGGATCCGGGAACTTCTTGAGCTCCACCGCGAAGTCCAGCTCCTGTGCCACCCGAAGCGCCGCCCGCACCGGCTCCCGCCCCTCGCCCAGCTCGTAGTAGATCGTATTTCGGGAGCGCGCCCAGTCCCGGTCGTTGGGAATCAGCTGCATGAAGGTCACCGCGCCGGCGCCCCAGCGGTGAAAGCTCCGCACCATCTCGGGCAGCTGCTCCACGTTCTGCCGGTTCACCACCGCGCTCAGGTTGAACGGGCACCCCAGCCGCTTCAGGTTGGCGATCCCCCACCGGGTCTGCCGGTACGCCCCCTTGACCGACACCAGGGAGTCGTGGGTCTGCTCCTCATGGGAGTTGCACGCCACCACCACACCGGTCAGCCCCGCCGCCACCGCCGCGGCCGCGAACTCCGGATAGAAGAACATGCGCCCGTTGGTGATCGTGATGATTGACAGGTACCCCTCCGCCTTCCCATGGCCAACGATCTCCACATAGTCCGGATGAATCGTCGGCTCCCCTCCCGACAGAAACAGCCGCTGATACCCCCGCTGTGCCCCCTCGGTGATCTTGGCCCGCACCCGGTCCAGGCTCATGTTGCTGCCGTTCCAGAACACCGTGTCGCAACAGAACCGACAGTGGTTGTTGCAGTGCCGGGTCAGCTTGAGAAACACCTCGTTCTCGCTGAGAAACAGAAAGAGCAGATCCTCGTCGTCGTCAGCGCACCGCTGCTCGCGCACCGTCAGACGCGTGAACGGGTAAGCCTCCTTCAGGGCCTCGGCGTCGAGGGTCGGCGGGGCGTCAGCTGAGGGGTCTCGGCTCATCGGTCGGAGTGTATCACGGCCGCCAAACGCAGCGTCAGCGAATGGGCTCGAGCTGCTGGTACCCAAACACCGTCAGTTGGTTGAGCGGCAGCCCTTCACACCCGTCTCGGTGTCGGCACTCTTCGCAGCGGTGGCTGTGGTCGTACCAGCCGTCCCGCAAGAACACGTGGCACACCTCCAGCGGGTCGAGCTCCCCGTCCTCACCGATCACGGCCACGTCCAGCACACGGCGCCGGGGTCGGTGGGTCGCGGCCGGCGCCAGGCACAGGGGCAGATTCTGCACGGTCAGCCCTGCCCCGTCCCCTGCCTCATCTCCGAGCCGGTCGAAGAAAAACCGCAGATCGAGCTCCTGCTTCCGGACCCCCCGCAGCCGCTCGTGGTTCCGCAAGGCCAGAACCACGGCCGGGTCACGGTCGGTCAGCAGCGACCGCTGGGAGGCCACGAACTTCCGGGTGGCCTGGTTCACGGCGACCACGACCTCCAGCGTGGCGTTCGCCTTGAGGAACGCTGCCAGTCCCTTCGACCAAGCCACCGTGACCGTCCGGAGCGCAGGCCAACGCTCCCGGAGGGATCCACTGGCAGGCTCGTCCAGCTCCAGCCCCTCCACACGCTCCAGCCACCCGCGTTCCCAGGCGAACCCCTCGAGCTGCTCCGGCGATCCGCCCCTGAGGTGGACCGGCCGGTCGGAGCGCTCCACGAATTTCACCTGCGCCTCCCCACACACATCCACCCGCACCAGGAGCGCGTCGTACTGCTTCTGCCGCACGCAGCGGTTCAGGCTCCGCAAGAACTCGCAGAAGGGCTGTCGGTAGCACGTGTCGCAGTCGAGCTCGGCACAGTGCGGCGCCAGCGCAGGATCGATCTGGCTCCGAAACAGCGGCAGCCGCTTCTCCGTGTCCCGCACCTCTGGAAAGAACTCTTCCGACTCGGTGATCAGGTGCTCGTAGCCCTCCAGGAAATTCGGCGGAAAGTTCTTCACCGTCAGCCCGAGCCCGAGCCGCTCCACCTCCACGAGCGCCTCCCGCAGCGGCGCCCGCGCCTGCTCCGGCTCGAAGAACACCTCGGGATCGGCCGCCACCCACGGCAGCGGCGCCACCCGGTGCAACGCCACTCCACCGACCCCCAGCGCGCGGACAAAGCCGACGATTCGGGGCAGCCTGGCCACCACCGGACGCGTCACGGTGATCACCACGCTGGCCAGGCTCGGTCTCAAGCTCACCAGGTTCCGCACCGCGGTCACCGACTGCTCGAAGGCACCCGGCACCCCGCACAGAAAATCGTGCGTCTCCGCCTCGTCGGCCAGCAGCGTGATCACCGCCGTGGTCATGCCCGCAATCATCGCCCGCCAGCAGGCCTGCTCATAGTAGAAGTACCGGCCGTTGGTGATCACGCTGATGCGCTCGTACCCCAGCCGTCCCGCCTCCTCCAACAGCTCCAGGAACGCCGAGTGCACCGTCGGCTCACCGCCGCTGAACACCACGTTCTTGAGCCCGTGCCCCCGCCCCTGCTTCAAGGTCGCAACGGCCTGCGCCACCGGGTATTCGTGCCCGTCCTGAAACGTGCGATCACAGCAGAACCGACACCGGTTGTTGCACTGCCGCGTGATCTTCAGAAAGGCCTCCCCATAGCCCAAACGAAGGCCCATAAACAGCTCGTCGTCGAAACAGATCTGCGGGATGTCAGCAGCGGTCATGCCCGTCTCGAATCCTTCATCCACAGCGACACGAAAGAAACAGTAGGGTGCCCGGCAACCACTGTCCAGGCCAATCCAATTGCCTCCACCAAATTGCTTCCGCAGTCCGCGCTTCCTACCTGGACACCACTCGCGGACACCACTCGCGGACGCCACTCGCCACCCTTGTTGCCTCTGCTTTTGCGCGGGTGTGAAGATCCTGCAACACCTGTCGCCCGTTGGTCACGGGACAGTGACGCCACCAAGGGAGCGATCACTGTGATCTCCCTGCTTTGGATCTTGGCATTCAATCTGCAGTTGGACCGTGGTGACTCCGTGGCCCGTCCTTTGGAGGATACCCGAATGAAGTTACTATCAGTTAGCGATCAGCGCGCTTCGCAGAGCGTAGCGCATCATTTTGTCAGCGCTCAGCGCGCTTCGCAGGGCGTAGCGAAGCACCGAGCTCGTAGACTGGCGCTCGCGGCGCTGCTCATCGGTCTGGTGGCGAGCGGGTGCTTCGAGCTGGACTTCGACTTCGACTCCGACGGCTCGAAGGTGGACAGCGTGGGCTGCCAACCGGGAACGCCCGGAAAGAACGGGTTGCTGTCGTTCAAGTTCCTGCAAAACGGCTATGGGAGCCTGGCGGCCGCAGACGGCAAGGCCTTTGCCGTGGGCACGACCACGCGCTTCGGCGTGTCGCGCCTGACCGACGAGGCTCTGCCCGGCCTGTCGCCGGGCAGCGGCGATTCGGACGTGCTCTGGGTGTCGACGGACGACGCCTCGGACGAGGATCGGCCGTATCTCGTGGAGTTTCTCCGGCCGGGAACAGCGGCAGTGCAGATGCTGCGCGACGATGACGGCACGGTCTACGACGAGGTGGACCTGCGGGTGGTGGAGCCGCAGGGGTTGGTCGTGGTGGCAGACCACGCTCAGAGCGGGCTGCTCCACTTCGACAACCAGCTCGAGGCGCCCGGGCGGATCGTGCTGGCGCCCTGGTCGAGCTGCCGGCTGCTGCTGCACCTGGTGGACGCCGAGGGCAGCGAGCTCTACGGCCTGTACACGGAGCAGGCCTCTCCGACCGCCTTCGTGGACTACCGCGAGGACGCGTCACAGGGCTTCGACTTCCTGGGCATGGCCGGGCTGACCCGAAGACTCGAGGCCGTGGCGGAGGGCACGGAAACCCTCACGCTGACCGGGCCCGGAGGAGTCGAGGCTCGTCTGGATCTCGAGATCACCACCGCCCCGGAGCTGGAACGCCTCGCGGTCAGCGTGGGCACTCCCCTGGGAGAATCCATGGTGGTGGGCACTACCGCCACCGCCTTTGCGGTAGGCGTCACACCAGAAGGTGATCCCGCCTTCGGCTACCGCGTGGCCTGGGTCTCTGACAACCCGGACGTCGTTGGCATCGTGCCGGGGAGCGGCGGGCCGGACACGGCCGAGGTGGAGCTCCGCGCGCCCGGCTGGGCGACCCTCTCGGCGCGGTGGCTGGGAGATTCGTCCGTGGTCGGAGAGGTAGAGCTCCAAGTGGAAGCCGAGTGACACACCGGACCCTTCTCCTCGCGCTGCTGACGCTGCTCGCGCTGCTGGCGACGAGCGTCGGCTGTGAACAGTCGGCAGGGGACTCGGTGTGCGACACACGGTGGTTCAGTAGCGCGTGCCAATTTGTCGCGACCCCGAAACGCCCTCGCTGACACGATGCCACTCTGCGTGCGCTGTCGTCAGGAGCGGCGCGGCCGGAAACCCGTGCTCTGCGTCGTTTCGCCGGGCCGTCTTTGCGTTGGCACGCCGCTTGCTGACGAGACGGCGGCAAGGCAGGCAAGCCAGCCTGACCACGGAGGCCAACATGAAAACACTGTTCCCCTTTGGACTCTGGATCCCGACCCTGCTGCTGCTGGGAGTGCTGGTCGGTGGTTGCTCGCTCAGCGCGCCCGCGAAGTGCCTGACAGACTCGGCCGCGCTGGGGCAGCTGCGGAAACAGATGCGGATGCGGATGCGCCGGGGGGCCTCCAAGCCGACGCCCCGGGTGTCGCAGGTCGTGCGGCTGAAATACGCCCGGGCCGGGGAGGTGGCGTCCACTCTGCGCGCCCTGGATCGCGGTCGGCAGTCCCTGTTCGACCACCCGATCCTGGCGACGGCCTACTACCACGCGAACGCGCTGGTGCTGGTCGGGACGGCGAGCGCCGTTGCCAAGCTGGTGCAGCTGGTGCGCAAGCTCGACACGCCTCGGCAGAGGATCCGGGTGAAGGTGTCGCTGATGGAGGGGACCACGCTGGGAAAAGGTACGGGCACGGGCAAGGGCAAGGGCAAAGGCACGGGCGCGGGCACGGGCACGGGCACGGGCACGGCCGCGGCGACGACGTATCGGTTGACCAGGCAACGCGTGCTCGATTCGACGACCCTGGTGCTGGCCGACCGGGAGGAGCGGCCGCTGCGGCTCTCGGCTGCGCTGCGCCAGCGCCTGGGCTGCCTGTGGGGCGGCAAATCCCCGCGGCTGCGGCTGCAGGCCCACGTCGGTCAGAACGGCCGGATCCTGATCACGCTCAGCAACGTCTTCGGCAAGCACCGGTCCGGACCCGGCTCCCGCCGGAAGGCATCGATCGCGATCAGCGTCGCGAACGGACAGCCGGTGGCCATCGCCTTCTCCCGCAAGGACCTGGCGGCCCACCTGCCCGCGGCGATCACCTTCGAGACCTCATCGGCCACGCGCGCCAAGGGCTTCGTGGTCAACGACCGCTGCCACGGCCGCGCCTCCCTGGCGCGGCTGCTGGTGATCACGCCCGTGCTCGAGCAGTCCTGACAAGAGCAACGAATCGCCCGCTGGCGCCCCGTTCCCCGCGCCCGCTGGCGCCCCGCGTTGGGACGTGCCATGCTGATCCCATCCACACGCGAAGGAGGCGTCATGAGACGAGCAGTGCTGGCGTGTTGCGTTGCGGGCCTGGCCTGGGCGGGGTGCGGTGAGAAGGCCCAGAGGGCGCAGGGCCGACGCCCCACGGACCGACAGGTTGTCGAAGCCGTTCGTGATCACCTCTTCAAAACGTCAGACAGCGCCTCGCACGAGATCAAGATCGTCAAGCGCGGCGCCGGTGCCATGGGCGCCGTGGGGGCCGCCCACCCCGTGACCGTGTCGGTATATCTCAGGAAGCGCCAGACCATGAGGGTCTACGAGTGCCGGTTGTCACTCAACAATCGCAAGGAATGGCGCGCGAGATGCACCCTGATTGCGACTTCCTGAACGCCCTGTTCCCCAGGGTTGTTGTCTGCTGATTTGACCCGCCCGGCTCGGCCCACCCAAGCCTGCCCATTCCAGCTGCCGCCACCAGGATCCATCGTCGTCGCCGCCGCGGGCCGCCGTGGTAGTGTCACCGGCCGCCGTTGCGCCGTTGACAGATCCGACCGGGCTGTGATTCCCTCGGATCCGCGGCGCAGTGGTCGCTTTGGCGGCCCCGACCTGCTCGACGTGAGCAGTGCTTTCCGAGGTGGGCGCCTCCGGGCGAGGAGACACGAGCTGAGCCCCATGCAGCGGATTCTACTGGTTAGAGCGAACGCCTGGACACCGGACACGTCGATGTACAGCCCCCCGGTAGGGTTGCTGTACCTGGCGGCGGTGCTGCGGGAGCGGACCGGCCACGCGGTGGAGGTGTTCGACGACTGGCAGCCCGCGGACCTGGCACGCCGCTTCGACGCGTGTCTGCGGCGCTTCCGCCCGACGGTCGTGGGGATCTCGGCGCTCACCGCAACGGCCGAGCTGCTGCATCGCCTGGCCGCGCAGGTCAAGCAGACGCGGCCGGAGACGCTGGTGGTAGCCGGTGGGGCGCACGCCACGGCCTGGCCCGCCGACTGCCTCGCCGACCGCAACATCGACGCCGTGGCCGTCCACGAGGGCGAGGAAACCCTGCCGCGCCTGGTGGAGGCCCTCGACCGGGGCCAGGATCTGGAAGGGGTCCCGGGGCTGATGCGCCGGGGCCCTTCCGGGAGCGCGGAGTCCACCGGCCCGGCGGTGTTCATCGAGGATCTCGACGCGCTTCCACACCCGGCCTACGACCTGATCGATCTGCCCTTCTACTGGCGACACCGTCCCATGAGCCCCCTCGGACCGATCCGCTCGCTGCCCATTCTCACCTCGCGCGGCTGTCCCTACCCCTGCACCTACTGTCACCAGGTGATGGGGAAGCGGTTCCGCGCCCGCTCCGTGGAGAGTGTGCTGGACGAGATCGGGTGGATGTGCGAGCGGCACGACATCCGGGCGTTGGAGGTGCTCGACGACGCGTTCAATCTGGATCAGGACCGCGCGGCCCGCATCCTGGAGGGGATCATCGCGCGGGGGTATGCGCGACGGCTGAAGCTGCGCTTCCCCAACGGGCTGCGGGTGGATCACCTGGACGAGCCGCTGCTCGATTTGCTCAGAGCCGCGGGCACGGACATGCTCGGGCTGGGGATCGAGTCGGGCTCGGCGCGCATCCAGCGGCAGATCGGAAAGCCTGTGGACCTGGCCCGGGCCGAGCGCCTGATCCGGTACGCGGATCGGATCGGAGTGCTGGTGGCCGGCTACTTCATGGTGGGCTTTCCCGGGGAGACGGAGGCCGACCTCCGGGCGACCTACGAGTTCGCCCTGCGCTCGGCGCTGCACCAGGCAATGTTTTTCATCGTGATCCCGTTTCCCGGCACGGCGCTCCACGAGCGACACCCGGCGCCGCACAACGCCCCGGCCCGCCTGTCGGACTACATCTACTTCCGGACCTCCTTCAACCTCAGCGACGTGGAGGACGAGCGGTTCTTTGCCCTGCGCCGGCAGGCGCTCCGGCGGTTCTACACCTCCCCACGGCGGCTGTGGCGGCTGTGGCGAACCTACCCCGATCCCTGGCACCTGCCGCGCTACATCCCCTTCATGCTGCGGAGCTTCTTCAGCCGCTCGATGAGCTCGGGCAGCCCCGAGCCAGCGTAGATGGCGTCCGTGGTGCTCATCTCTCCGCGGGACGCGGATCCACCCCTGGAGGTCACCAGCCACAAGGTGCGCATGCCGCGCTACGGCGCCCTGTCCGTGGCCTCCACCCTGGCGGCCAGGGGCCACGACGTGCAGGTCTTCGACGAGTACGTGGGCGCCCGGATCGACTGGGGCGCGGTCCACCGGGCCGACTACGTCTGCTTCTCCGTGCTCTCCTTCTCGGCCCTGCGCGCCTACGACCTCGCCGACCGGGCCCGGCGCGCGGGGCGGACCGTGATCCTGGGAGGGTGTCACGCCTCCATGGTGCCCGAGGACGCCTTGACCCACGCAGACTACGTGGTGCGCAACGAGGGGGAGGCGGTTCTTTTGGACCTTCTGGAAGCGCTGCAGTCCGGCCGCGAGGTGTCGCGCGTGGCCGGACTGTCGTTCCGGGCGTCAGGCCGCGTCGTGCACAACCCGGATCGGCCGTTCGACGCGGACCTGAGTGTGCCGCTGAACCTGGACCTGGTGCCCGAGTACCGGCCCTGGGGCCCGGTGGCCTTTGCGCGAGATGTCGTGCAGCACGGCATCCCCCGGTTCGCGCTGCCGGTGGTGCAGGCCAGCCGCGGCTGCCCCTTCGGCTGTCGCTTCTGCTTTGTCAAACACGAGCTCGGCACGCGCTACCGCACGCGTCCCATCGAGGTGGTCCTCGAAGAGGTCGCGGCCTACCGGCGCCGGTTTCGGCACCCTTACCTGTTCTTCGTGGACAACGATCTCACCCTGGATTCGGCGTATTCGCAGGAGCTCTTCGGGCGGCTGCTGGACCGCTTCGGGCCGGGCCTGCGGCCGTTTTTGTTCTCCCGCGTCGAGGCGTCCCGGGACGCGGCGCTGCTCGGCCTGCTGCAGCGCTTCGACCGCACTACGCTCGGGGTCGGCATCGAGTCGATCCACGACGACGGGCTGCGGGAGCTGAACAAAGGACAGACCGAGCGCAAGGTGCGGGCCGCGCTGGCGCGCTTCCGGCGCTACGACATCCACCTGCAGGGGCTGTTCATCTTCGGCAGTGAGCAGGACGATCTAGACACCATCCGGCGCACGGTCGGCTTCGCCGTGGACCAGCAGCTGTACAATGTGGGTATGTGCGCGCTCTACGACTTCCCGGGGCGGGAGGCGGTCCTGGGCCAGGCCCAGATCATCCCGGACCACCTGTTCATCCACCGCGACTGGCGCTTGTTTTCCGGCAACTTCGTGGTCCACTTCCCGAAACGGATGCGCCCCAGCCAGCTGCAGCAGGCCATGCTGGACGCCTATGAGGAGTTCTATCGCCGGTCCCCCCGGGCCTTCTATCAGTTCATGCCCCATCGGCCCACGGTCCGGCACTACCTCGACTACCTGCGGCGGGTGGAGGAGCCGTACTACGACGGACAGCGGCGGCTGGATCAACGGCTCGCGGATCGCAAGGTGGGCTCCCTCAGCCCCCGTCTCGAGCTGCCACCTGTCTCCGGAGTCACTCGGGCCCTGGAGGCAGGACGCTTCCTGGCGCGCAACCTGGGGCGGGGCGTCTCCTGGGAGCTGCTGCGCGGCCTGGTGCTCCCGCGCGGAGGCCCGCCATGAGCCCGGCGGCGAAGCCCTGGGTCCTGCTGCTCGCGCCGGGCAGCGCGGTGACCACCAGCCCGCCCCTCGGCCTGCTCAGCCTGGCCGCCTCCCTGGAGCGGGCCGGGTTCGACGCCCGGGTGTCCGAGCCCGCGGTGGACGGCTCGCGGGTCGAGGAGCTGCTCGCGAGCAAGCCGCTGCTGTGCGGCATCAGCGCCCGCACCTCCAGCTTTCCCGAGCTGGTGGATTGCGTGGCCCTGCTGCGCCGCCTCGTCCCCGAGGTGCCGATCGTCATCGGGGGCGTCCACGTCTCGGCCCTGCCCGAGGAGGCGCTGCGCGAGTCGGGCGCCGATCTCGCGGTGCGCGGGGAGGGGGAAGAGGCGCTGGTGGAGATCGCTCAGCGGCTGGCCCAGGGTGAGCCGGTGCCGGCGCTGGCAGACATTCCGCGGATCCTGGTGCGCGGCGGTGACGAGATTCGGCTCGGGCCGGAGCCGGTGGCGCCCCTCGATCTGAACGCTCTGCCGCCTCCCGCCTGGCACCACGTGGACTTTGACCGCTACAGCGCCCGGCCCTGGCAGCTGGTGCGCCGCGGCCGCCGGGTGGCACCGATCATGACCTCCCGGGGCTGCCCCTTCCGCTGCGTCTTCTGCGCCACCCACATCGTGTGCGGACGCAAGCTGCGGGTCCGCGATCCCGAGGCCGTGGCCGACGAGGTCGAGCTCCTGGTGCGGACCCACGGGGTGGACGAGATCCAGATCGCCGACGACAACTTCAACGCCAGCGAGGACCACGCGGCGGCCGTGTGCGAGGCCCTGCTGCGGCGGGGGCTCCGGGTCCCCTGGAAGACGCCCAACGGGGTGCGGGTGGATCGCCTGAGCGACGAGCTGCTCCGGCTGATGGTGGCGTCGGGCTGCTACTCCCTCGGCTTTGGGATCGAATCGGGCGATCCCCGGATCCTGGAGAACGCCCGCAAGAAGCTCGACCTCGGCGTGGCCTCGGAAAACATCGCCCGCGCGGCCCGCCTCGGCATCTCGTGCTTCGGCTACTTCGTGGTGGGCCTGCCCGGGGACACCCTGAAAAGCGTCCGGCTGTCGATTCGCTTCGCCCAGCACAACGCCCTGGACCACGTGCACGTGGCCCCCATGGTGCCCTACCCCGGGTCCGAGATCTACGACCAGCTCCCGGCCGACCACGCGCTCCGCAGCTGGTCGAGCTACACCCACCTCACGGCCTTTGACACACCCACCCTGTCCGCCGCGCAGATCCGCCGCGCCGTGCGCGAGTTCTATCTGCGCTTCTACGCCCACCCGCGCCGCGGGGTCGGCCTGATCTGGGCCCTCCGCCACGCGCCCTGGCGCACGGTCGCCGCGGTTGCACGCGGCTACCTGGGGCCCGCGGGCCAACGCTAGCAAGGCCGCCACAACTGAGCGAACAGTGCTAGGTGCTTGACTAACCTCGTTGCCATGGACCAACGTGTTTGGGTATGCGCTCCCGCGTGCTCGGCCACTTCTCCAATGCCTACGCCTATCCGGCGGCGTTGCCCTTCGACCGCCGCGCCTCCCTGGAGCAGGTGCGGCGGTGCTGGGAGGAGTTCCTCGCCGTTTCGCCCTTTGGCCGGGCCGTGGGGATGCACCTGCACATCCCGTTCTGTCGCCGCCGCTGCAGCTACTGCGACTGCAGCAGCGAGCTGCTGCGCGATCCGGCGCGGCTGGACAACCACCTGGAGCGGCTCACCCAGGAGCTGGAGTATCTGCGCTCCACCTTCGTGGGGACCCGACTCAACCGGCTCTACGTGGGCGGCGGCACCCCGAACCTGCTCGCGCCCGAACAGCTGCGTCGGCTGGCAGCGGAGATCGACGCGCGCTACCAATTCGAAACCGGGGCGGTCCGCTCCATCGAGCTCGCTCCGGAGCTCTGCACGGAGGCCGGACTGGAGGCGGTGCGCGAGGCCGGCTTCAACCGGCTGTCCTTCGGTGTCCAGACCCTGAATGAGCGCGTGCTCCGGGCGGTGAACCGCCCCTCCATGAGCCAACGCAAAGCGGCGCGGGCCGTGGCGCGAGCGGCGTCGGGCGGCTTTCCCGAGATCAACGTGGATCTGATCTTCGGCCTCGCCGGAGAGCGCACCGCGTCCTTCCATCGAGCCGTGCGCCAGGTGGGGCGGTGGTCACCGCACACCATCACGATCCAGCTCCTGGCCAACTCCGAGATTGGACGCGGCTACCGGTCACGAGCCCACGAGCGCCAGGTGGCCCAGCGGTTCGCCGACTACGCCCTGGGGCTGGGCCAGCGGTTGAAGCGAGAGCTCCCGGCCTATCGCTGCCACCTGCGCCCGCGCACGGTGGTGCTCGTGCATCGGGACATGCCGCGGCCCTGGGACCGCTGGCTCGATTTCTACTCCGGCCAGGATCGGGTCGCCGTCTCCACGGTCGGGTTCGGCCTGTACGCCCAGTCCAAGCTGCACGGCGCGTGGCACCTGCAGAACGCCGACAATCAGCCGGACTTCGATCCCAGCGCGCAGCGCTTCGTCACCCGGCCCTACACCCCCGAGCTGGAGGCAGCCATCGACGCGGCCTGCGGGCTGATGAACGAAGGGCGGTTCGATCCCCAGGAGATCGCCCGCCGCTATGGACAGCTGCCCGACTCGCTGCAACGCCGGGTCGACGAGCTCCTGGCCAGCGGGCGGCTGCGCCGCGCCGGACGCCAGGTCGTCAGCGGCGCGCAACGGACCAACCCGCTCCGGCCGCTCGTGACAGAGCTGGCCGCAGGCGCCAGTCAGCGGGTGGAGGAAAACACCGGTCCGCAGACACCGCTGCGCGCCCGGCAGAATGCCACCCCGCGGGGCGGCCTCGCGGTGACCTGCAGGGCCGCCGGTGGCGAGTGGGTCGTGCACGTGGAGCGTGCTGAGAAGAACCGGCGCTACTACGCCGTTGTGCGGGGCCTCGGACTCTATTACGGTGCTCCCGAGCGCTGGGACAGCGAGGCGGAGGCGCAGATGAGCACGGTGATGCAGGGTCTCCTCGGTCGACTGGACGCCGCCGGCGTGGCGGCCGCGGATCTGGCGCACGGCTCGGAGCGTATCCGCTCCATCGTCCTGGCCGAGCTGGCCCGGCAGCCCTGGGTCGAGGTGTCCCGATGAACGCCGCACGCTCAGCCGACCCCGTCCGCGTGCTCCTGATGAGCAGGATCCACGAGCCCGGGCGCCACGTGGTCGATCCCCAGCAGCAGGCGCGCAAGGCCCTCGGGGCCTTCTGTCTGGAGGCGTACGTCCGCGCTCAGCCGTCGCTGCGAGACCGCGTCCGGATCGAGATTCACAGCTTCCTCCGGGACGCCCCCATGAGCCGGCCCGTCGAGGAGGTTCTCCGGCAGCAGCCCCACGTGCTCGGCCTGACCTGCCAGGCCTGGAACTACGAGGACCACATCCGCTTGGGCCGCTTGATCCGGTCCCTGGCGCCGGACACCCTGATCGTGCACGGGGGGCCCATGGTGGTGGGGAGGCGCCGCTACCTCGAGCGGGTCGGCGCCGACGCCGTGCACGTGGTGGTGGAGGGGGCCGGCGAGGAGATCTTTGCCGACCTGCTCCGCCACGTCTTAGACGGCACGCCCCGGCTGGAGGACATCCCCGGAATCGGCTTCTTCGACGAGCAGGGGCAGCCCCGGGTCACAGCCGACCGGACGCCGCCCAGGCTCTCGGAGCTCCCCCCGATGATCACGCCCGAGAATCTGCGCCGGATGGGCCCCTACGTGCTCTACGAGACCTCGCGCGGGTGCCCCTACGCCTGCGCCTTCTGCAACTGGGGAAGTCACAAGATCCAGTACCGCAGCCGGGACGCCATCCTGCAGGACCTGGCGGCCATCCTCGGCCACCCGGGGACCGAGTCGTTGTGGATCGTCGACTCTGCCGTGGACATCCGCAAAGACCACGCGCTCTTTCTCGCGGACGCGATCCGTCGACATCGGAAGCACAAGGTCATCGTGGTCGGGTACCTGTTTCTCAAGGCGCGCAACCTCGACTTCGTGCGGGAGCTCAGGGGCGCCTTTGACACCGTGCAGCTCGGCCTGCAGTCTGCCGACCCGGACATCCTGGGGGGCATGGGACGCACGGGGCTCAAGCCCGAGCGCTTCGACGACATGTTCCGGAAGGTCCTGTCGTGGTTCCCCGGGCTGCGGGTGGACCTCATGTTCGGCCTGCCCAACCAGCAGCTCGCGGATCTGCAGCAGTCGGTCCGAGAGCTCTTGCAGCGGGGCATTCGCTTCATAAACACCTTCCGCCTGGTGGTCATCCCGGGCACCGAGATCGGCGAGAACCGCGAGAGGTACGGCATCGTGGCCGAGGACTGGTCGCCCTGGGAGGTCCACGCCTGCGCCGGGGTGTCGCCGGACGAGATGATCCGCATGCTGCGCTTCAAGGAGAACCTGGACATCCTGCGCGGCCTGCTTGCCACGGGGTGTTACGGCCAGGCGCTGGAAGGGGGCGTGGACCTGGTGGACTTCGTCACCTGCCTGCATCTCCACAGCCCGGAGCTGATCGCGTCCGTGTCCCGGGAGGACGAGCACGACGTAGAGCTCGAGCCGGCCCACGTCGAGCTCCTCCTCTCCGCCGCCCGGCGGTACACCGAAGGCGCGCCGGAGCAGGGCCGACTGCTCCGGAGGCTGGTGGTCGAGGCCTACCCGTCGGACGCCTCGGATTCGCCTGCCGCGGCGTCCGATCGCGGGGTGCGTCCTGCGAGCCAGACGCTCAAGATTCCGTTCCGGGTCGAAGGCGAACCGTGGTTCATCTGCGCGGAGCGAGTCACTCCGGAGGGCCACTACTTCGCCGAGCTGAACGGCCTGGGCCTCTACTACGGCTGGGAGGACCGTCGGCAACCGAGCGCCGAGGCGCATGTGACGCGTTTCATGCGCACCCTGATCCAACGCCTCGGGTCGGCCGGGAGCTTCGCGTCGGACCTGGCCGGGGGCGGCGATCTCCTGCGGAAGCTCGTTTTTCAGGAGCTGGCCAGGCAGCCCTGGGCGGAAACCAGCTGAGCCGCCATGCCCGCTCCGATCTTCACCGTCGAGGCCGTCACCGCATCCGCCGTGCTGCTCGCCAGCGCCTGGCCCCTGACCCGCGCCGGAAAAGCCATCGTGGCCGACTGCCGAACCCACGGCCGCTGGCTGAGCCTCGCCCTGGGCGGTGTGGCGCTCACCGCGCTGGCCCTGCGGTTTTTCGCGGTCACCCCGACGCTGCTGAGCCACGAGCCCAGCGTGCACCACTACCTGGACCGCCTGCTCCACCCCCTGGGTCCGGAGGCGGCCTGGCATCCCTTCCACGGCATGGGCGGCTACGTCCTGCACGCCGGCATCACCCGGGTGTTCGGGGACAGCCTCGGCGTGATCTGGACGACGAATCGACTCTTCGACGCCCTCACACCGCTTTTGTGCTACCTCCTGGCGCGGCGACTCTTCGACAGCCCCCTGGCCGGCGTGCTCGCGGCCGCCCTGCTGGCCGTGTTCCCGCCCCAGCTCCGGGTCGCCGCCAGCACGCAGCTGCTGAGCTTGACGGTGTTCTTCGCCGCCGCCGCCTACTGCGCCGTGCTGGACGCGCTGGAGCGCCCCGGCCGCTGGAGCTACCTGGCCGCCGCCGTGGCCCTGGCGGCCGCCATGCAGCTCCGCGCCGAGGTTGCCACGCACCTCTTTTTTTGCGGCCTGCTGATTCTGATGCGGGTCCGCGGGGAGGCCTGGCCCCGGCTGGACCGCTGGTTCTTCGGCGCCTGCGGCCTCCTGGTGGTGCTCTGCATCCTCCGGCTGCTCTCGAGCCTCCAGACCACGGAGAACCCCGAGGGGCTGTTCCGCCTGCGGTTCTTCCTCGAGACGCTGCTGAGCCGACGCCACCTCTACATCAACCCCGAGCTCGTGAGTCCCGTGTACCCCCTGCTCACCCTCCTCGGCCTGGTCGGCCTGGCAATGCAACGCCGCTGGCGTCTGCTCCTGTTTCTGGCCATCGCCTTGGCGGCGGGCTGGGTCTTCTACCTCAACCAGTTTACCTTCGACGTGTACGAGGCCCTCCGGTTCCAGGCGCACGCGTGGTTTCTGCTCATCGCCGTGGCCGGGTTCGGCCTGTCGTGGCTGGCCACGATCTCCAGACAGACCGCGCTGCGCGTCGGGATCTGCGCGCTGGGGTTGGCGGCCGCCACCGGCTCCCTGATCACCGCGTGGCCGCTGCTCACGCAGCACACCGCAACGGCCCAGAACGTAACCTTCTTCGCGTCGCACCTGCACCGCGTCCCAACCGCGTGCGAGCTGTACCTGCTCCGGCCCCGTCACAAGGGAAAGAAGCGGCCCTACGGACCGGGGATCCACCCACGCTGGGCGCTCAAGTCGCGCGCCGGGAAGACGCGGAGCTTTCCGGAGCAGCTGCAGACCGGCCCGCAGCCCGGCTGCCGCGTGGCCTACCTGGGAGTAGGATGCGCAAGCCGCTATCCCTCCGACGACCCGGCCTTTGTCGACAAGGTCCGCCAGGACTACAAGCGCCGGGTCGGTCCGCCGCTCTACGTCCACGTGGAGCGCTGGCGGGCAGGGCTGGACCGCCAGCCCCCGCCGCCCCGCCCGGAGTGCCAATGGCTCCGCCGTCATTTCCAGCTCGAGCCGCTGGTCACCACCACGATCCACCCCGGGCGCCGAACCTACATCTGGACCCCCAAAAAGAAGCTGACCGTGGGCTTCTACCGCCTGCGGGCACGCCCCACGAAACCTAGATAGCGACGGCCCCGGCGCTGGGATC
Source organism: bacterium (assembly GCA_043825095.1). Lineage (GTDB taxonomy): Bacteria > Myxococcota_A > Polyangia > HGW-17 > JAJRWW01 > JBDRSE01. The sequence continues at coordinate 10,598 of JBDRSE010000089.1, read as the reverse complement.
GCCTGAGGCGATGTGCTACATCATTCCGGATGAACGGTCGCCGACCTCTGCGGGTCCTGCTCGTCTCGCTGCCCTTCCACTACTTCCCCTTTGGTAGTCGACGGGCCAACTACGTGCGGCCGCCCCTCGGCATCATCCAGCTCGCCGCGTACCTGCGTGATCGGGCCCAGGACCCGGTGGAGGCGCGGTGCCTGGATCTGCTCACCGAGCCCGGCCGGTCGCCCGAAGAGGTGCTAGGGCGGATCCTCGGCGAGCAGGCCGACGTGGTGGGCTTCTCGGTGCTGACCGCCACCCAGCCCATTGCCGAGTGGCTCTGCTCGCAGATCCGGCAGCTGCGGCCGGAGACGAAGCTGGTGGTGGGCGGTCCCCACGTCACGGTCCTGCCCGACGAGCCGCGCCCCTGGGTGGACGCCGCGATTCTTGGCGAGGGCGAGGCCACGCTGCTCGCCTACATCGAGGAGGGCGTGCTCGGCGGCAGCCGGGAGCCCATCGCCGGCGCCATTCGCTATCTCCCGGACGGGGAGCCCCTGGTGGGTCCTGTGCGCCCGCCGCTTCCCGACCTGGACAGTCTGCCCTTTGCGGCCCGGGACCTGCTGCCGGCGGACGCCTACTACCACCTGCTGCCCTACCGCGGCGTGACGCGCTTCACCACCCACATGACCGGCCGCGGCTGCCCCTACGACTGCAACTTCTGCGGCAACGACGCCATCTGGGGCCGCCGGGTGCGCATGCAGTCCGTGGCCCGGGTGCTCGCCGAGGTGGACCACATCGTGCGTCACCACGGCGCCAACCTGATCTTCTTCGAGGACGACACCTTCTCGGCGCGCCGCGAGCGGGTGCTCGAGCTCTGCGAAGGGCTCGCGCGGGCCCATCCCGGCCTCCGGTGGATCTGCCACACCCGGGTCGACTGCGTGGACGACGAGCTCGTGAGAACCATGCGCCGGGCGGGCTGCGTGGAGGCCCAGATCGGCGCCGAGTCCGGGGACCCGGACGTGCTCCGGTCCACGGGCAAAGGCGTGGTGCTCGAGCAGGTGCGCAGCGCCATGGCGCTGTTTCGCAAGCACCGGATCAACACCTGGGCGACCTTTGTGCTGGGGCACGAGCAGGAGACCCGGGCCACCCTGGAGCGCACCCTGCAGTACGCCGTGGAGCTCAACCCGACGTACGCGTCCTTCATCGTGCTGCTGCCCTTCCCCGGCACGGCGGTCTATGAGCGCTTTCGGGAGCTGGGGTACCTGGACACGGATCGCTGGGAGGACTTCACCTGGTACGGACGCCCGGTCTTTCACACCGCGCACCTGACGCCGGAGGATCTGATGAGCGCCCGCTCCCGGGCCAACCTCCGGTTCTACCTGCGTCCGAGCAAGCTCGCCGAGCTGGCGTGGATGACCCTGCGCGGGGGCTCGGTGCGGGAGATGCTGCGAAACGTCGCGGCCTGGCGGAGCGTGGTCACTCCCCGTCGGTAGCGGCAGGCAGCCCGGGCTTTTCGACCCAGTAGTCTTCGAGCGCCAGGGCGTCGAGGCCGGTGCCCAGCAGCATGTCGAGGGCGTCGGCCGGCGTCTCCACGATGGGCTCCCCGGCGCGATTGAAGCTGGTGTTGAGCAGCACGGGCACCCCGGCCTCTTGCTCGAAGGCCTCGAGCAGCCGGACCAGCCGGGGGTGCTGCTCGGGGGTGACGGTCTGCACCCGGGCCGTGCCGTCCACGTGGGTCACCGCGGACAACCGCTCGCGCCACCGGGACCGCACCTCGGCGGCCAGCAGCATGAACGGGCTCGGCGCGGGCAGCGCGAAGTAGGTGTCCGCGCGAGACGCCACCACCATTGGGGCATAGGGCCGGTAGGACTCGCGGTGCTTGATCTCGGTGTTGAGCCGACGCACCGAGGACGGGTCCCGGGGATCGGCCAGGATGGAGCGCTGCCCCAGCGCCCGGGGCCCGAGCTCGCTGCGGCCCTCGAGCCAACCGACGATCCGACCTTGAGCCAGGGCCGCCGCGGCCACCTCCACCACATCGTCTCGTTTTTGCACTACGAGCCCCGGGTGCGCCGCGCACGCCCGCTCGATCTCCGCGGCGGAGTAGCTCCCCCCCAGGGCTGCGGTCTCCATCCGGAAGCGGCGCGGCTCGCCGAGGACCGCGTGGTAGCCCCACAGGGCGCAGCCCAGCGGGATGCCGCTGTCGGTGGCGGCCGGCTGCACGAACAGCTCCGTCACCGGGGTCTGCTCGAGGATTGCGCTGTTGGTCAGCACGTTCAGGCCGAAGCCCCCCGCCAGGCAGAGCCGCGTCAAGCCGGTCACCGCCACCAGGTGGCGCACCAGGCCCAGCACGGCGTCGCTGGTCTGCTGCTGCACGTGGGCCGCCACGGCCCGGTGTCGATCCGTGATCGGGTCCTCGGACCCGCGCGGCTGCGCCCCGTCGAACAGGGTCGGCAGGAACTCGGTCACGGCCCGGGGCTGCAGCGGGTCCTTCAGGGGACAGGGCGCCAGCGGGTCGCCGGCAAAGCTCCGAAACAGCGGCTTGCGAAACCCCGCCTCCGGACGGCCGTGTCCGGCCAGGCCCATCACCTTGCCCGCGCCCAGCTCCCCGCAACCCAGGAAGATCGATGTCAGGCCGTAGAGCACGCCGGGGTTGATCGAGAAGGGCGGCCCCACGACCGTGCGCCGCAGGGTGTGCAGCCGCGACCCCACGCCCCGGTACTGCGCCTGCACCTCGCGATACTCAGGGTGGCGCTTGTGCCATGGGGACGGCACCACCCCCGGCCCCAGCTCCCCCTCACGGCTGCCCCCGGCGTCGAGGGTGAGCACTGCCGCCTCGTCAAAGGGACTCGCGTAAAACGCCGAGGCCGCGTGGGCGTCGTGGTGCCGGCAGGCCCGCACCGGCCCTTGGTAGCCCAGGCCCTCGAGCGCCTGCAGCACGCGGTCCCCCCCGGACTCGATCAGATCGTAGACCACCAGCTCCACCGCGCCGAGCTCCACGCCGCCGGCCTCCAGGGCCCACCGGATCGAACGCTCCGGAAAACCGCCGTCGTACTTCTGGCGGCTCAACCGCTCTTCGCTCAGGGCGTACAGCCCCCCGGGCGTGGCCAGGCAGGCGCCGGCCTCGTGTCCAAAAGCGTGAAGTCCCAACACTACCGGCATCTCTGGTTCGCTCCTGCCAAGCCTGACGGGACGAGTATACACACTTCGCCCAAGGCCGGCTGACAGCCGACTCACTCGGGACGCAAGACCTCGAAACCCTGGGCCCGAATCAGGTTGACGTGCAGACCGGGGCACCGCTCGTAATGACTGCACTCACCGCACCGCAGGCTGTGGGTCCGATAGGCCTCGCGGATGTAGATCTCCGCGTAGCGGTCCGGGTCCAGGCGACCGGCGTCGTCGATGATCTCGAGATCCACGAACCCCGGCTCCGGTCCGGGGAGCGCGCCCCCCACACAGGGCGGCAGATCCTCGATCCGCACCCCCCGGCCCTGCAGCTTGCGGAGCAGCGGGGATTGCAGGTCGATCATGTCGTCCAGGGTCTGGGAGAGCCGCCCCGGGACCTCGACCCCCAGCACCAGCTCCGCGGGCAGGGAGTCGGCCCGCTCCACCACCCAGGGCCAGGTGTGTCGATCCAGCAGCAGCTTGACCTCGGCCACGCCAGCGCCGAGGGCCGCCTCCAGCGCAGCGACGCTGCGCACGACGAGACGCTCGACCCGCCGCTCGGGCAGCGCCTCCCGCAGCCCGTCCCAGGAATCCAGCTCCCAGATCTCGCGGGCCGCGCCCGCCTGCAGCGCGAGGGCCCTGGCAACGCTCGGGGCCCGAATCCAGAGCCGCTCCACCGACGGGTAACGCCCGAGGTCCGGCAGGGGTCCCCGGACGCCCAGGGTGATCCGCAGCGCCGGGAGCTCCAGCTCGGCAATGCGCTCCTGCAGCGGGTGGAGCTCGTCGCAGAAATGGACCAGATAGCAGCAGTCGCAGCGCTCGTCGCGACAGGGCAGCGGCGTGCCAATCTCCACCAGCCGGCTCAGGTGCTCGTGGCGGCCTCGCACCTCGTCCACCAGCTTGTGGGGATCCTGGATCAGGTGCTCCTGTCCCTCGAGCACCGGCGCCGGCAACCGATTCGTCCAGAGCACCAGCTCCCGCTCTCGCGCCAGCGCGATGGTCGTGGCCAGCCGCTCCCGGAGCAGCGATTGGTCCACGGCGAGGGGGACGCCGCCCTGCTCGGTCGAGAACGCCCGCCCGAAGGGGACCAGGTGGAGCAGATCGAACTCCCGCACGCCCACCTCGGAGAAGAACGCCACGGTCTCCGGCAGCGTGTCCACGTTCAGGCGATTGAGGACGATGTCCACGCTCACGACGAGCCGCGGCTCCGCCAGGGCCCGCCGCAGGGCGCCGAAGGCCTGGTCAAAGGCGCCCGGCACGCCGGTGATGGTGTCGTGGATGCGCGCCCGGTGACTGTGCAGCGAAAACGTGATCTCCCCGAGCCCGGCCTCCACGGCCTGCCGCAGAAACTGCGGATAGGTGAACATGCGACCGTTGGTGATCGTCTGGATCCGCTCGTACCCGACCCGCTTCCCATAGGCGACCAGCTCGACGAAGTCCGGATGGATCGACGCCTCTCCGCCGCTGAGGATCAGCCGGGTCGCGCCGAGCGCCCGGCCCTCGTCGATCTGCTCCCGCACCTTTTCCGGGAGCACGAAGGGATCGAGATACACGAGGTCGGCGTCGAGGCAGAAGCAGCAGCGGTTGTTGCAGACGTAGCAGATGCGCACCCAGTGACGACGCTCGTGCGCCGCGGCCTCCTGCACCTGCACCGTGCGCTGGCGGTCGTCCATGGTCGGATCTAGCCTGCGCGCCGACGAACCCGGCACAGCAGCAGCAGCAGCAGCCACACCCCATCGCCGCCCGTGGTGCTGCGGCAGTGACAGCCGGATTTCCGGGAGGACTTGCGCGCCGCCTTGACGACCGCGCGCTCGGACGTCACGCCCCCCCCGGCGCCCGCCTTCCGGGGGGGTCGGTACACGGCGATCCTCTGTTGGCCCCGGGCCCCCGACGCGTCCCGCCCATCCACCGCGACGTAGTTGGTGCCCGGGCGAAGCCGCACCCGCGCGGTCACCTCCAGCTCCCGCGTCCCCGAGGCCGGGGCCGCCTTGTAGGTCACCTTGTCCACCTCCTCGTCCTTGCTCTCCGGGTTCCACGCCCGCACCCAGACGTCCTTCATGCCCGCCCGGGAGAAGGCCTTCGCCCGGATCTCCAGGGAGTCGGCGTCCACCGCGGACGACCCGGGTGTGACCGTGATCCGCGGAGGCACCAGCCGCCAGGCGGCTGCGACGCCCGCGGCCGAAGGCCGGTCCGGGACGCTCCGCACGTCCCCCTCGCCGACAAAGGCAAAGCGCTCGCCCGGGAGCCTGACCCGCAGCCACTTGCCGCGCCGGGCCTCGACCTCGAGTCGGGACGCCGTGGTGACCCGGGCCACCCGGGCGGCGTCGGGGCCGGCAAACCCGGACAAGTGGATCGTGGCCGTGGTGGGCGCGACCACGGCGCGCTGCGGCGTGAACTTGTCCAGCGCACCCGGCCGGGGCAACACCACCGGCTGGGAGACGTCTCCGCCGAGGGTGCGGTCGTACAGCGTGAGGGTGAGCCCGAGGCGCGCGCCCTGCACCGGCTTGGCCGGCGCCCGTACGGTGAGCCGCGCCACGGCCACGGCCCCCGGCCCGAGCTCGGGGTAGACGGCCCGCGCCCGGGTGATCAGCAGCCCGCCCGTGGCGTCCGTGGCATCCACCCGCGCCTCCCGGGAGCTGCCTTTGCCGTGGTTGTTGGCGTACACCACGAGCGCCGCCGTCTCCCCGTCGTTCAGGATTCCGTCTCCGTTGCCCTGCTGGCGATCGTCCACGAGCCAGTGCAGGCGAAAGTCGAGCCGCGGCTGCTCCCGGATGTGAAGCAGCGTGCGCGCCGTAGCGGCCTTCGGCTGCGCCTGCGCGTTGATCGTGACTCGCACCTGCTCCCAGCGCTCCCGGAGGCCCGCGGGCACCTCCACCGGCAGCTCCACCGTGCGGCTCTTTTTCGACTCAATCCGTCCGACGAGGAGCTCCCGGCCGTCGATCATGGAGTGGTAGCTCTGGAACACGGCGCCCACCTGGTGGACCGCCTGGGAGGACTGATTGGTCACAGTGAGCTTGAGCACGCACCGCTGTCCGGCGGACGTCTCGGCAGGGGACGCCTCGAGGCGGGCCGCGAGCGTCACCGCACCCGGGGCGGGCCCGGGCTTCCAATCCACGCCCCGGGCCGCGAGCCGCTCGAGCACGAGCTTGCGATGCGCCGCGCGAAACCGCTCCACTGCCGGGCGGATCGCCTGCAGCAGCGCGGCTCGCGTAGACGCCTTGGCCGCGAGCACTCCCCGGCGGGCGAGCTCGAGCACCGGATCGTCCCCGGCGCCCCGGCCGGTGACGAACTGCACGCCCCGGATCACCGGCCGTCCCTTCCACGCCTGCTTGCCCTTCAGGGCGTGGATGTGTTGGGCCTGAGAGGCCTCGCCAGAGGCCTGACTCGCGGTGATCAGGCGCGTGGGCTGGGACACGGTCACCTGCACCAGCTCCACGTCGGGCACGATGGCCGCGGTCTGCACCGGGATGTCTCCCCGCAGCAGGTACTGCCACATGGTCAGCTTGAGGGCCGAGCCGTCGGCGAGGGGGTAGAGCTTCTGCACCGTGCCCTTTCCCCAGGTGCGCTCGCCGAGCAGCAGGGCGCGACCGGCCACGGAGAGCGCCCCGGCGAGGATCTCCGCCGCCGAGGCCGTGCGTCTGTTGATGAGTACCGCGAGGGGCTTCCGGATCCGATCCTTGCGCTGCTTGACTTCCCAGGTCACGACCTTCTGACCGCCCTTGCCCACGGCCTTGACGAGGGTTCCCGAGTCGAGAAAGAAGTCGGCCATGCGCACCGCCTGCATGATGTAGCCCCCCTCGTTCCCTCGCAGGTCGAGGAGGTAGGCCCTGGGGCGGCGGCGCCGAATCCCGGCGAGGGCCTTGGTGAACACGGCGAGCCCGTTGTTCGGAAAGCCGGTGATGGTGATCAGCGCGACCCGGCCGGGCAGCATCCTCGTGGTGACCGACGGCAGCACGATCTCCTGCCGGACGATGGTGTACCAGCGCGTGCGCCGGCGGCGTTGCACGCGCACGCGGACCTTGGTCCCCGGCTTGCCGCGCAGGCGCGAGGCCGCGATCCCCGGGTTGAGATCGGCCATGGAGAGCTCGTCCACCTGGAGCAGCCGATCCCCCGCCCGGACCCCGGCCCGGTCCGCCGGCCCGCCCGGGAGCACCGAGCGCACGAGGATCTGCCCCGCCTGGGCGTACAGATAGAGGCCGACGCCCCCCATCGAGCCCGTGAACCGACTCCGGGTCCGGCGGTACTCCTCCGGGGTATAGAACGTCGTGTGGGGATCGAGCACACTGAGGCTGCCCTTGATGGCCGCGTACTGGAGATCATCCCGCAGGGTCGGGTCGGCCAGGACCTCGTCGACGAAGCGCAGGGCCTGCAGCAGCCGATCCCCCATCTGCATCCAGTCCTTGAGGTCCGAGGTGCTGTAGGAGCGGGCCTGATTCCGCACCCGGATGTGGACCCAGCCCAGGGCGTCCGGCGGGTCGACCACCACCTCGGGTACGGCCGTCTCCAGGCGCGACATCGCCGACACGAAGGCACGCTGCGGAGACAGTCGACTCGGGTCGTAGTAGGCCTTGGGCAGGCCCACCAGCACGTTGGCGAAGCTGGTGGGATTCCACGCCGCCTGCGCCGGCGGCGAGGCCTTGGGACGAGGGGCTGGACTTTCCGCGGGAAGAAGCACTACCGTCGCACTGAGGATCAGCGCAAAAAGCGAGGATGACATGCTGCGCAGTGTACCACTGATCTGCCGCCGGGCGCACGCCACGGCCGCGGCGCTGACCGGACTGCTCCTGGCCGGGTGCCCGCCGCCGCAGTGCCCCCGGAATCCCTCCGGGCAGTTCGAGGATCCGGAGATCAAGCGGCTGTCTCCGGCGCAGCGAGACGCGGATCTGGCCGCCCTCGGCGCGCTGCTCCGCGACAGCTATCCCCACCTCCAGGAGAAACAGCGACGCTTCGGCGTGAACGTCTCGGCGGCGCTCTCCGAACAGCGCGAGGTCCTGCTGCAGGCCGTGAATCGCTACCAGTACATGAACGCCGTGGACCGCATCCTGCTGTCGTTCCACGACGGACACCTCACCAGTCGGGGCTATGCCCGCACCTTCGCCCGCACCTATCGCTCCGCGCTTCGTCGTTCACAAAAGGGCGCCCGGCCCCGGCCGCCGGCCGTGCTCGTGGGCGTGGGCCTGACCCTGCGGTACGTGGCCGGCCAGGTGGCCGTCGTGCGGGTGCGACCCGGCTCGCCGGCGGAGCGCGCCGGCGTGAGGCCGGGAGACGTGCTCCTGCTGGTGAGCGATCAGCCGGCGCTGTCCCGGATGGGCTCGTCGCTTCGATGGCGCAGCTGGGCGCGACTCGCGGCGGGGCTGCAGGCCGCCGCCAGTCGGGTGATGATCAACCGACCCTGGTACCCGGACACGCCCCTCCCGCGCGAGCGGCTGCTGATCCTCCGCAGCGGCCGTCGCCTGCGAATGACCCTCGTGGGCGCTCGCACACCCGAGGTGGAAACCCTGAAATTCGGGCTCCGCCGCCTGGCATGCCCGGCGGGCGCCCAGGACGCCGTCGCCGTGCTTCGGCTGGGCACCTTCGGCGGCGCACGGCGCCGACTGTGGAAGCGGATCACCGAGCTGCTGGCCGAGGCGCGTACCGCACGGGCGCTGGTGATCGATCTCCGAGGCAATCGCGGGGGCTCTCAGGGGCTGGCTCGCATGCTGGTGGCGCGGCTCATCTCCCGGCCGGTGGTGGCCGGCGAGTACCGCTATCTCCGCACGCCCGTGCTGATGAAAAAAGTGCCGGTGATCCCGACCCTCAGGCCGGATCCAGCAGATCCGCGCTGGACCGTCTGGAAAAAGGACATTATCAACCCGGTCAAGCAGCCCCTGGCGCTCCCGGCGGCGGCGCTGGTGGACGAGCTCTGCGCCTCGTCCTGCGAAACCGTGGCCAGAGCCCTGTCAGCGGCCCCGGGCATCAAGCTCTACGGTCGCCCCACCGCGGGCAGCTCCGGCCTGCCGGTGCGGGTGACCCTGCCGCACAGCCGGCTGATCATCTCTGTGCCGAGCTGGCAGTCGCGCACCGCAGGCGGCCTCCCGGTGGAAGGAAGCGGCGTGGTGCCCCAGGTGCGCGTGCCGCTGCGCCTGGAGGCGCTGCGCGCCGGAGTCGACGCGCCCCTCGCCCAGGCGGTGCGCGACCTTTGCAAGGGGCTTGCCACGGCTGCAAGGGGCTTGCCACGGCCGCGCCCGGCCGGTAAAAGGGCTGCACAGGAGATCCCATGAGCCCGAGACTCGACGGTTACGCCGGACTGCTCCACAACGTCCGCCCGCTCCTGGGCGCCTACTGGAAGGGAGTGCAGCGGAGCCTGCGCCCGGTTCCGGTCAGCCGGCTGCCCACCGAGGCGCCCCCTGAGCTCTGGCACACGGCGGGGGAGATCCGGATTTCCCCGGCGCAGGTCCAGAGCTATCTCGCGGTCACCGACGGCATCGATCTGGTGGGGGCGCCCGGGGGCCTGCTTCCGCCGCTCTACTTCACGACGTGGTTCTTGCGCCCCTACCTGAACGTGCTGAGCTCGGACGCGCTGTCGCTGAACCTGCTCGGCATCGTCCACCTGGAGAACGAGCTCCGGGTGCACCGGCCCCTGACCCGCTCCGATCGCATCACCTGCCGCGTCGGACTGGAGTCCCTGGAGCGCAACGAGCGCCGCGTGCTGATCGCGGTCCGGTGCGAAAACCTGGTGGGCGGGGAGCTGGGGTCGGAGTCCCGCAGCCTGATCCTCGCCCGGCTCGGCCGAGGCGGCGCTCGGACGAAGAAAGAGCCCGAGGCGCAGCCGGATCGCAGCGATTGGAACACCCTCCGGGACCTGCGCTTCGGGGAAGATCTCGGCCGCCGCTACGGCCTGCTCACCGGAGACGTCAACCCGATCCACCTGCATCGGCTCACCAGCCAGGCGTTCGGCTTCCGGCGTCCAATCGCCCACGGCTTCTGCCTCAAAGCCATGGTCGCCCATGCCCTGATTAGGTCCCTCGGCAGGGGCGACATCGGCCGCCTCGAGCGCCTCGACATCCGCTTCCGCGGCGTCATCCCTCTTCCCGGACAGGCCACGCTGCTCCATCACGGCGACGAATTCATCGTCACCGGCTCAGACCCCGACCGCCCCGCGGCCGAGGGCAAGTTCACGATTCGCACCGAATAAGCTGAAACAATAACCGTTTCATTGGAAGACGGCACAACGCCCCCGCGCGCAGCGCGGGCTACCCCTTGAGGGGACGGGAGGGGTGCCTCGCTACGCTCAAAGATGCCGCAAATAGCACTCCTGTGAACACATGCCTTTAAAATAAAAAGTAAGCGTTCAGCTATTAGCGATTAGCAGTTAGCAAGAAAGAATCGTTGAATATCCATGGCATCGACCGCTTGTTACTCGTGGGCGCTGTGTCCAGAGTCGCGAAAAACGTCGCTCTGGCTAAATGCTAACCGCTAAAAGC
>JBDRSE010000088.1:0-17669 GCA_043825095.1 bacterium | reverse complement strand
CCATCGCTGGGTACGCCGGCGTCCACGCCGGCGTCCGGACCCGGCGGGTCGGAGCAGTTGTCCGCGGTCTTGTTGATGGTTACGGTGTCAACGATCTGGTTCGAGTCCGTGGACCACGTGTCCAGGGTGAGCGTCTCGTTGTTGATGGACATCAGGATGAAGTGGTGGTCCCCTGAGCACTCGGCGCGGTTGCTCGGGCTTCCGCAGAGCATGCCCGGGATGGTAAAGGCGCCGGCGCCCCCGGAGACGATGTAGACCGTGCCGTCGCTGAAGCCGCTGCTCGGGCAGGGATCGTTCGAGCCCGGGTTGCCCTGGGTGGCGCAGGCCGAAGGATTCCACCGCTCGTACCAGTGGTTGTGGCTGGTGAGCACGACGTCCACGTGGTGCGCGTCGATGACCGGCGTGAAGGCGGCGTTCTGGCTCTCCTCGTTGGGAGCGTGGCTGATGGAGAAGAACACCTCATGGGTGTAGGACGGCTTGTGGAAGAACACGAACTTCCACTTGCGCGGATTCTGCGTGAGCACATCGTCGAGCCAGTTGGCCTGGGTTTCGAAGGGGATGGCCCCCCCGGAGAACGACTCCGTAGACAGGGCCGCGACGATGGCGTTGCCAAAGGTGAAGTAGTAGTAGTCCTCGGTGTTGCTGCCGTAGGTGCCCTGGGAGGTGGGGAGCGCGAAGATCTGGTTGTAGTTGGCAGTATTGCCTTCCCCGGGCCCGTTGTCGTGATTGCCGATGCAGGGCAGAAAGGGGATGGTGGAGGCGACCGGCTCGGTCCAGCCGAGGAAGTCGATCCACTGGCCGATGTCGTCGCCCTCGATCACCAAGTCGCCCCCGTTCAGGACGAAGGCCGGCGCATGCGCCGCAGCCGCCCCCAGGATCTGCGGCCAGTTCTGCCCGCCCCCGAAGATTGGATCCGGTCGATTGTCGCCAACAAACACGAAGCTGAAGGCGCCACAGAGCGGGTCCTGGGTCGGTCCGGTGGTGAACGACTTCTCTGCGGAGTAGCCGTCGGTGGCGTCCCCGGCGATGTAGTAGTACGTCGTGTCCGACAGCAGGTTGGTCAGCGTGACCTCGTGGATGTGGCCGAGGGCGGCGGCGTCCGCGGGAAAGGACGATCCCGTGGCCACGTCGGAGTAGACTCCCGATGTGGTCCCGTACTGCACCTCCGTGGTCGTCGTGCTGCCCGACGTGTTCCACGAGACGGTCATGGTGGTCGTGGTGTCCCCCGTGTAGGAGAGCCGCAGATACTCCGGCGCCGCCTGGGCCGTCGAGGAAGCCGCCAGAGCGAGCGCCACCAACACCACCGCAAACCGCAGAGTGTGATTCCTGTCACCGTGGGTCATCTTCGTTGCTCCATCCGCCCGAGTTCGCCGACATCGTATCACAGAAATAGCCGAAACCTGAGCGATGGGCTCCGGTTTGATCCACAAGCGGGCGTCGCTGGTCCTTCTACGTCATTCCTGCGAATACCTCAAGTCTGACCACGAGTCCCCATGGCGTTGTCTCGACTTCGGACTGCAGGGTCTGGGTTGAACGCAAATCACTCGGAGTGGCTTCTCAGGACTCGGACGGGTTGACCTGTGAATTCCAAACTTACGTCACTGACGGAAGTGACGGAAATTCACTGAAAGGAGGGAGTAAAAACACAGAACTGGTTATTATTGAATGTTTTGCCCGCAAATATGGAGCTATGCGGTCCTGTTTGGCGTAAATTGACGTGATTTCTCAACTCGGGCCGCAGCTGAGCGTCTGGTACCCAAGGATGAGAAGGAGTCTCTGACTCGGGACACTTATCTTACTCGGGACCTTAAGTGAGCGTGCGCGATTCATGGACAGATGATCGCGAGGCCCATCGCGCCGGCCGGCAAGGCGGGCCGACGAAGACAGGGTGGGTCCCTTTCGAGGAGGCCCAACGCTGCCAACCGCATGAGGGGACCGCGAGGGCTGTCTATAAATTGCGCTCGCTCAATTAGAGGTCAGCCGCGCAGGCGGCGATGGCGGCGGAGCAGGAGAGGCCGATGCAGGTGAGATCGTCGATCGCACAGCCCGCCGCCACGATGCAGTCCTGCAGATCGCCGAAGAGCACCTGCGCCTCGGCGTCGCCGGCCTCGACGCAGTCCTGCAGACAGACCGTGTCCGGGCCGCAGGTTTCGGCGCAGCCGTACACGTCGTCACAGATCAGCACCCCCACCGGGCAGCAGGCGTCCCCGGGCAGGGCGCACTGGTCGTCCTCGTCGTTACAGTCCACCCCCAGGCAGTCGCCGATTCCGTAGCCGTCCAGGTCGTTGTCGATGCACGGCGGGTCACAGCAGGCGTCGCCAAAGGTGTGGCAGGAGGGGTCGGTGTCGTTGCAGTCCACGCCGGTGCAGTCCGGGCCGTAGCCATAGCCGTCTCCGTCGTAGTCTGCGCAGTTCACACAGCAGGCGTCGCCGAAGGTGTGGCAGCCGATGTTCCCGTCGTTGCAGTCCCAGCCGACACAGCCCGGCCCCACGCCGTAGCCGTCCCCGTCCGCGTCGGTGCACCCGCTGCCGCAGCAGGAACCGGTCCAGCACTGGTCGTCCGTGTCGTCGCAGTCGTCGCCCAGGCAGTCGCCGATGCCGTAACCGTCCAGGTCGTTGTCGATGCACGGCATGTCACAGCAGGTGTCCCCATAAAGGTAGCAGGCGGGGTTCGTGTCGTCGCAGTCCCCACCCGTGCAGTCCGGGCCGATGCCATAGCCGTCTCCGTCCGCGTCGATGCACTGGATGGGGCAGCACGAGCCGGCGTGACACTGGCTGTTGGTGTCGTCGCAGTCGGTGCCCATGCAGTCCGGGCCCGCGCCGTAGCCGTCGCCGTCGAGATCCTGGCAGGTCGCCACGCAGCAGTGGCCCTCCCAGCACTGGTCGTCCGTGTCGTCGCAGTCCGCGCCGGCGCAGTCCGCGCCGACCCCGTAGCCGTCTCCGTCTGCGTCCACGCAGTCCACCACCGGACAGCAAGTGCCCACCCAGCACTGAGCGTCCGCGTCGTCGCAGTCCGCACCGTCGCAGTCCGCGCCCACGCCGTAGCCGTCTCCGTCAACGTCGGTGCAATCCCAGTCCGGACAGCACGGACCCGCCCAGCACTGGGCGTCCGCGTCGTCGCAGTCCGCGCCGTCGCAGTCCGCGCCCACGCCGTAGCCGTCTCCGTCCCCGTCGGTGCAATCCCAATCCGGGCAGCACGGACCCTCGGTGCACTGCGCGTCGGTGTCGTCACAGTCGGGGCACGAGCAGTCTGCTCCCACGCCACAGCCATCACCATCGGCGTCGGTGCAACCGCCGCCATCGTCGTCCCCGCACCCGAGCAGGCTCATACCCAGCGCCAGCGTTCCCACAAACACAAAGTATTTCATGGCTCACTCCTTATTCGCCGGCGCCCCGGCGCCGGACCAGTCATTCACACACCTTGCCTGATCCCGCGTATCGTATCACGGAATCACCCCCTTGCCGCGCTACCTCGAAAGCGCCGCCTCCACCTGGGCAACCGTCTTCGGAATCGGACGACCGAGAGTCCTGGATCCCTGGGCGGTGATCAAGAGATCGTCCTCGATCCGCACCCCGCCGAAGCTCCGGAATCCCTCCACGGCGTCATAGTCGATGAACGAGGTGTGCGCCCCACTCTCCCGCCACCGGTCGATGAGCGCGGGCACGAAGTAGATCCCGGGCTCCACGGTGAGGCAGAACCCCTGCTCGAGGGGCTTGGCCAGCCTGAGGAAGGCGAGCCCGAACTGCTCTGAGCGCGCCTCCCCTCCGGCGTATCCCACCGCGTCGCCGAGATCCTCCATGTCGTGCACGTCCAACCCGAGCATGTGTCCGAGCCCGTGGACGTAGAACAGCGCGTGGGCGCCGGCCGCCACCGCCTCGTCCACGTCGCCTTTCATGAGACCCATGTCCTTGAGCCCGGACGCCATGGTCCGGGCCGCGATCAGATGGAGCTCGCGGTTGGTGACCCCGGGCTTGGCCGCCCGGATGGCCGCGAGCTGGGAATCCAGCACCGCCTGGTAGACGGCCCGCTGCTCCGGGGAGAACTTCCCCGACACCGGAAAGGTGCGTGTGATGTCGGACGCATAGTAGTGGGGCGACTCGGTGCCGCTGTCGATGAGCAGCAAATCCCCCTTCTGCAGCGTATTCCCGTAGGAGTTGTTGTGCAGCACCTCTCCGCGGACCGACACGATGGGCTGGAAGGACTGCGCCCGGTCGCCCGAGAGCGCCACGCCCTGCATCGCCCCGGCGATTTCCGCCTCGGTGCGGCCCGGCGCGATGAGCCCGAGCGCAACCTGGTACATCTCGTAGCTGACCTCCAAGGCGTTCTCGATCTGGGCCACCTCGGCGTCGGACTTGATGGAGCGCTGGGCCACCACGGCCCGTACGAGCTCGGCGCTGTGGCCGCTCTCCACCTCGGCCAGGGAGAGGGAGAGCAACGCTGCCAGGCGCACGGTGCGATCCGGGCGATAGGTCGGCAGGTAGTGGATCGGCACGCCCTTCGAGGCGAGCGCCTGCAGCCGCGCTCCCAGCTCCGCCATGGACGCCGATTCGGCAATGCCCGCCCGCTCCGCGTGATCCTGCAGCACCGGGTGAGGCCCGTGCCAGACCAGATCGTCGGGCTCCTCCGGCGCGCCGAACAGCAGCTCCTCACCGTCGGGCAGCAGCACCGCGGCGAAGCCCGGCAGGTCCGTGCCCACGAAGTACAGGAAGTGCGAGTCCTGCCGGAACGGATACGGATTGGCGAGGTAGTTCCGGGACGTCTCCTCCTGGCCCAGCAGCAGGATCGCCCCTCCGCCCACCGCCCGGTGTAGCGTCTTCCGGCGTTCGATGTAGGTCCTGGTGTCCATGGCTCACCTCCGCCGGGCACTATACCCCGCCGAGTACGGAACACCAACGGAATGGCAGCCGCCAACGGATTGGCAGGCCAATGGAATGGGAGTCCTGGCGCCTACCGAGTCCGTCGTTGTACAATCTCCCGTCTGACAGGAGAGGCGTGTGATGCAGCTGACGCGAGTCGAAACCATGAAGAACTGGGTGCTGGACCGATCCACCGGGGCCATCGCCTTGGGGGCGTTGAACGCCATGGCCCTGGGCATGCGGTGGAAGCGCGGGATGCGCAAGCATTTGTACGGGTTGCGCCCGGACGGCACCGAGGTGCCCTTCGAGGGCTCCTTCGTGTTCACCACCTTCGACGGCTCAGTGACCGTACACGCGGTGATCTCCAAAGGCCGGATGCGCGTCAGCCGCGGCGGGCTGGAGAGTCCGAGCGTGACGGTCAAGCTCCGGGACAAGGCCACATTGCGGCGGTTTTTCAGTCCGAGCACCGACCCCCTCAACATGCTTTTGGCCAACGAGATGGCCTTCGAGGGCAACCTGGCCTACCTGGCCCGGTTCGATCACCTCTCCAAGGTGCTCAAGCTGGGACACGAGCCGCTACCGGCGCCCGAGGACAATGGCGACGGCAACAGTCGCGGCCCGGCCCGGTGGCAGGACCTGCCCGTGCCGCCCGTCGGGGAGCCCTGCCGCGACCGACCGGCAGGGGAGGCGACCCACCTGGAGGACCCGTACCTGGCCGGCTACTCCCTGGACGACTGGCCGCGGCTCAAGCGGCTGCTCTGGGGCCACCGCACGATCCAGGCGGAGCTGAGCGCGGAGCGGGCGCGGCTGCTGACCGAGTTCAAGCTCGCCGAGGGAGAGCACCCCACCACGCCGGGGAAGTCGGCGCTGTACCAGGCCAAGGGCCTCCACTACATGCTCTCGCGCAAGCGCGCAATCATCAACGACGACGACCTGCTGGCGGGGACGACCACCGAGAAACGCGTGGGCGTGACGATGTTTCCCGACACCGGGGCCACGGCGATGTGGCCGGAGCTGCTCACCTGCCAGGCGCGCCCCCTGAACCCCTATGTCATCACCCCCGAAACCGTGGAGGACCTGAACCGCCGTGTGTTCCCCTTCTGGATGGACGACAACATCCGCGAGTGGGCGCGAAGGCACTTCGGCAACCCGCTGTCCATGCAGCTCGACGAGCGGTTCGTGCTGTACTTCCTGTGGAAGAACTGGGCGATCAGCCACACCATGCCGGACTGGCCTACGGTGCTCTCCCGGGGTCTGCTGGACATCCGCGATGAGGCGCGTCAGCGGGAGAAGGACGCCCCGGACGAGGAGCAGCGGGCTTTCTACCGGGCGCTCCAGGTCGCCCTGGACGGTGTGATGTCCTACGCCACCCACCTGGCCGACGAGGCCGAGCTCCAGGCGGCCAAGCTGGTCAACGGCGCCGAGGCGTCGGCGCGGCGCCGGGAGCTGGAGGAGCTGGCGCGGATCTGCCGCAAGGTGCCGGCCCTGCCTCCGGAGACCCTGCACGAGGCGGTGCAGGCCATCTGGATCATCTTCGTGGGGCTGCACCACGAGAGCTTCAACGCGGCGATCTGCTTCGGACGGCTCGACGTCGTGCTGGAGCCCTTCTGGCAGGCCGATCTCAAGGGAGTGACCGACCCCGCAGTGCGCCGGGCGGCGGTGGAGCGCGCGGTGGAGCTGGTCGGCGCCCTGATGCTCAAGGCCACGGATCATCTGCCCCTGGTGCCGGACATCGGGAACCGACTCTTCGGCGGCTCGTCTTCGGATCAGGTGATCACCCTCGGCGGGGTGCGGGGCGACGGCTCCAACGCGGTCACGGACATGACCTGGATCTTCATGAAGAGCGTGGAGATGCTGCGGCTGCGGGACCCGAACATGAACGCCCGCTATACGCCCGGAGTGAACTCCGAGGCGTACCTGCGCCGGCTCTGCGAGCTGAACCTGCTCACCCGGGCCACGCCATCGATCCACAACGACGACGCGGTGATCCCGGCCCTGCTCAGTCTGGGGTTCTCCGAGGAGCACGCGCGGGACTGGAGCGCCACGGGCTGCGTGGAGCCCACGAGCTGCGGCCGTCACTTCGGCCACACCGGCTGCATCATGTTCAACATCGTGGCGCCCCTGGAGATGGCCCTCCACGACGGCGAGCACCCGTTGCTCGGCGGCCCGCTCGGCCCACGTACGGGCGATCCGCGACGCTTCGCGAGCTACGAGGAGTTCTGGGAGGCGTACAAGACCCAGCTCTGCTGGCTGCTCGACCAGGTGGTGGACGGCAACAACCTGTTGGGCAAGACCTGGCAGGCGATCAAGCCTACCCCGCTGCTCTCCGCGGTCTTCGACGGCCCTATGGAGCACGGCAAGGACGTGGTCGAGGGGGGCGCCCACTACAACACCACCGGCGCGGCCATGGTGGCGCTCACCGACGTGGTGGACAGTCTCGCCGCCATCAAGTTGCTGGTGTTCGAGCGCAAGGAGTTCGATTTCGCCACGCTGCTCGAGGCCTTGAAAGCGAACTTCGCGGGCTACGAGTCGGTGCACCGGGCCCTGGAGCGCCAGGTGCCCAAGTTCGGCAGCGACCACCCATTGCCCTCGGAGATCGCCAATCAGGTGATGGACGTGATCTACGACCACCTCACCGCCAAGCAGAACTACCGGGGGGGGAAATACATCCCCGGCTACTGGTCCATGTCCAACCACGTGGCCTTCGGCATCCTCTCCGGCGCCCTGCCGAGCGGTCGCCGCAAGGGAGAGCCCTTCACCCCCGGGCTCACGCCGTCGCCCGGAGCGGAGGCACCGCTCACCGAGCAGATCCGCACCGTGGCCGAGCTCGACCCCCTCAAGATGCCCAACAACATCGCCTTCAACATCAAGGTGGTGCCCGGGGCCGAGGACGAGCACCAGCAGATCCTGGACCGCATGACCGCCTACGTACAGGCCTACACCGACCTCGGCGGCATGCAGATCCAGTTCAACGTGGTCAGTTCGGAAACCCTGCGTAAGGCCATGCAGAGCCCGGGCGAGTACCGCGACCTGCTCGTACGCATCTCCGGCTACAACGCCTACTTCGTAGAGCTCAACGAGGACATGCAGCTCGAGCTGATCAACCGCATGGAGCACCAGCTCAGCAACGGATAGAATCCCATGCCCCGCACCCCGCTGATCGCCGACCTCAGGCGGAACTCCTTAGACGACGGCCCGGGCATCCGCTCGGTGGTGTTCTTCAAGGGCTGCCCGCTCCGCTGCGCGTGGTGTCAGAACCCGGAGACCCTGTCCCTGCTCCCCGAGGTGCAACGCTCACCTGAGCGCTGCGAAGCCTGCGAGCGCTGCGTCGCGGCCTGTCCGGAGCGCATCCCGCGGCCGGGCTCCGCGGCCGAGGATCGGCAGCGGTGCACACTCTGCGGCCGGTGCGTGGACGCCTGCGACGCCGGTGCCAGACGGCTGGTGGGCCAGGCGATGGAGCTGGAGGAGCTCACCCGCCAGCTCCTCAGGGACGCGCCCTTTTACCGCCGCTCCGGGGGTGGAGTGACGCTGTCGGGGGGAGAGCCCACCCTGCACGCGCGCTTCGCTGGCGCGCTCGCGGCCCGCCTACGAGCGGCGGACGTGGAGGTGCTGCTGGAGACGTGTGGGCTGTTCGGGTGGTCCACGGTGGAGGAGCACCTGCTCCCCCATGTGACCGCGGTGTACTTCGATCTCAAGCTCCGCGACCCGGCGCGCCACCAGCGCGCCACAGGGCACGGAAACGCGCGCATCCTGCAGAACCTCAGGCGGCTGGTGGACCGCGGCACCGAGCTGCTCGTGCGCACGCCCCTGGTGCCGGGCCTCACCGACGACGACGACAACCTCACGGCCGTGGCCACCCAGGTGCGAGAGCTCGGCCTCGGGCGTCTCGCCCTGCTGCCCTACAATCCCCTCTGGCTGTCCAAGCGCTGCGGCCTGGCCGCGGGGGAAGCCGGGCTCGCCTACGACCGCGACCGCTGGATGACGGACGAGGAGGTGGCCCACTGCGAGGACGTCGTGCGTCGCGTGGGCCTGGAGGTCGCGCGGTGAGCCCCAAGCCCCCGGTCGCGCCCGCAGGGTCGCCTCTTTCCGCGCCGCCGCCCGCGCCCACCCCCTGGCTCGCGCAGGTGTTGAGCCCCCCGGGTCCACCGCCCGCCCGGCTGCTCTCGCACGGAGCCGACGGGGTGATGGCCGTGCCGGGGCGCTACTGCGTGACCTACCTGCTGCTGGGGGCCGAGGACGTGGCCGTCGTGGACTGCGGCTCGGCCGAGGACGTGGCCCGGGTGGAGCGCGCCCTGGCCTGGCTCGGCCGGCCCGCGAGCCAGGTGCGATACGTGATTCCGACGCACCTGCACTTTGACCATGTCATGGGCGTGGATTGCCTGGCGCGCCGGCTCGGGGTGCCCGTGGCTCTGGGCCGCACGGCCGCGGCCCACGTGGAGCGGGGCCATCCGCTGCGGTTCCCGGGCCGACTGCGGGCGCTCCGGGCGCTGCCCACCTGGCCGATGCAGGGGATGCCGGTGTTCACGCGCACCGACTGGCGCCGCGGACTGGGCTTCGGCTTCCCCTGGTCGAAGAACCGCTTCCGCTCGCCCGTCACGCACCTCCCGGGTCACGGCCACCCGTTGCCCGGCTCCGAGGGCGGCCTGGGCCGCTGGACCGTGCTGGAGACGCCCGGCCACGCCGACGATGCGATCTGCCTGCACCACGCCGAGGCGGGCTGGCTCGTGGCAGGGGACACGCTGCGCAACTTCCTGGGCGGAGAATGGAATCCGCTCGTGTGCGATGCACCGCGGTACGAGCGCACCCGAGGCCTCCTGCAGAGCCGGAGGGTCACAACGGTGCTGCCGGGTCACGGCCCCATCTTCGAGGTTCCGGGCGGCCTCGCGACCCTCGGCTCCCGACCCTGGTGGTTGCCCTAGGACCACGATTCGACGTATGATATGACAAGATAAGACCCAATGTGGCGGGCGCCGTGCAACGCACGGCAGCGCCCAGACCCGCCACGGGCGAGAGGAATCATCATGAGCGTGTGTGCAAGAACGTCCGGATTGCTGCTGTGCGGAACCCTGGTGCTGGCCGGCTGCGACCCCGTGGGGAGCAACATCAACGGCAACTACAACTACGGCAACCAAAACGGCAACTACAACAGCTGGAACTCGAACAACCAGAATCCGCCCGCTGACGCCCAGGTCGAGGGGTTGGTCACGCTGGAGGGCACGGTTTGGAGCCCCGGCGCCGACCAGGCCTCTGTGCTCGAGGCCAACCGGTTCCCCATCCCGGGCGCGATCGTGGTCGCGTATCACCAGGCGCCCCCGGACCTGCCCCAGCAGAACTACTGCAACGAGTGCGTGGAGATCCCCGCCGGCACACCGAACACCACCACCGACCCCGTGGACGGCACCTTCCTACTTCGGCTGATGCCGAACCGCACCTACTTCCTGACCGTGCAGAAGGGTGAGTTCCGAAGGGTGCGACAGATCACCACGCCCAACACTCCGGATCAAGCCTACACCTACGACACCGGCGGAATCGGTCAACCCCGGGCCGTGGAAACCACGCTCCCCAACCGCACCGACCTGGGCGTCGGGGACAACATCCCCAAGATCGCCATGATCGACGCGGCCTACGAGAGCCATGAAGAAATGTTCGGGGCAATGGGATTCGACTGGGCCACCGCGGTCGACCTGTACGGCGGCTGGGGCGGCACTTCGGTCAACAGCCTCCTGGACAACGCGTCCACCCTGAACCAGTACAACCTGGTCATCGCACCCTGTGGTCAGGAATGGCCCGGAGGCTCCTCGGCTGCGGCGAACCTGAAGCTGTTCGTCAAGGAGGGCGGAGCCCTGTATGTGGACGACTTCAACTACGACTTCGTGGAGCAGGTGTGGCCCGAGTTCCTCACCTTTCACGACGGCAGCTCCACCTGCGGCGGCGGCACCACGCCGCCCTCCACCGTGGGCACCTGCAACCACTGGAGCTCCTACAACTTCGCCGGGCAGCCCGGAAACAATGACTTCCGCGACTGGCTGATCCTGATCAACAATGGAAGCACCTCCTTCCTGCTCGAGCTGGCCTACGACTACATCTACTCCATGGCCCCCGGTGAGGTGGGCATCAGTGAAACCGGCACCGGCCCCAATGGTGAGGTGTACCTCGAGCCGTACGTGTGGATGTACAACATGGACAACAGCCCGGCCGGCCCCATGGCTCCCGCCACGGTGTCCTGGCCCTACTACTGCGGCCGGGTGCTCTACACCGTGTACCACACCGAGGCCAACGCCGGCGCCGAGCTCCTGCTCCAGGAGAAGATCATGATGTACCTCATCATGGAGGTGCAGACCTGCTCCACCGAGCCCATCGTCCGCTGATCCCGCCCTCCGGGCTTGTCCCCAAGCCGGATCTTCTGCTATGTAGGGAAAAGCGGACAACCAGGCGTCGGGGCGCGCTGCAGTGACGCTGAGACGAACCGGCGCCGAGAGGAGATCCCATGAGTCAGGGTGGATTCCGGATCGCTTTGGGAGCTGCAGTGACAGCGCTCCTGGCTGGCTGCGGCCCGGTGGGCGGTGAGCTGAACAACAACGGCGGCTACGGCAACTACAACTACAATCAGCCCAACGGGGACGCCCAGGTGGCCGGGCTGGTGGCCTTCCAGGGCACGGTCTGGAGCCCGGGGGCCGAGCTCTCCACGACCCTGGAGGCGAATCGGTTTCCCATTCCGAGCGCTGCGGTGATCGCTTATCACCAGCCGCCGCCGGCCCTGCCCCAGCAGATGTACTGCAACGAGTGCGTCGAGGTGCCTGCCGGCACCCCCTCCACCTTTGCCAACCCGGTGGACGGCACCTTCAGCCTGGCCTTGATGCCCGGCCAGAGCTACTGGATCGTCGTCCAGAAGGGCGAGTTCCGACGCGTGCGCCAGGTGACCATGCCCAACACACCGGACGGCGTGTTCAGCCTGGAAACCGGTCCCGATCAGCCCAGGCCGGTGGAAACCACGCTGCCCAACCGCTCTGATCCAGGCACCGGAGACAACATCCCCAAAATGGCGATCCTGGACGCCGCCTACGAGAACATGGGGATCATGTTCGAGGCCCTCGGCTTCCCCTACGGCGACAACATCGATATCCGGGAGATCACCTCGGGCGAGGTGAGCGGGCTTTTCCAGAGCTACGACAACCTTGCCGACTACAACCTCGTGATCGCGCCCTGCGGGAATGAGTGGCCCGGGGGCGGCGCCGTGGCGCCCCTCAAGCAATGGGTGAAAGACGGCGGCAAGCTGTACGTGGACGACTTCAACTACGACTTTGTGGAACAGGTCTGGCCCGAGTTCCTGTCGTGGTACGTGGGAGAAGACCTCTGGGGCACCGGCGGTGGGTCCTGTGGCACCGGCGCCACGCCCCCCTCGGGCTTCGGCGACTGCAACAACTGGTCGATCTACGACTTCAACGGCGACCCGGGGGATCCCGACTTCGGCTCCTGGCTGGCGCTGCAGCAGGTGAGCCTGGGCGTCCCCGTCCATCTGGAGGCCGCCTGGGACTACCTGTATCAGCTCGGCGAGGGCGAAGTGGGCATCAGCGAAACCGGCACCGGCCCCAACGGCGAAGTGTATCAGCAGCCCAAGGTCTGGATGTACAACGCCGACTCCACCCCGGCCGGCTCGAATCTGCCCGCCACCGTCTCCTGGCCCTACCACTGCGGCAAGGTCCTCTACACCGTCTACCACACCCACTCCGGCAGTGTGGAACCCTACGAGCTCCTGCTCCAAGAGAAGATCATGATGTACCCATCATGGAGATCCAGACCTGCTCCACCGACCCCATCGTCAGATAAATGCCGTGATGGGGTCAGACCCCATCACGGCATTTACGCGGAGGTTTACGTGCGTTGTATTGTTCTGTTCGCGCTGCTTCTGGCGCTGCCGTTGTTTGCCTGCTCCGGTGCGAATGACCCGAAACCTGTGGAGGCAGAGCTGGGGGGGCTCACCGTTCGGGTGACGCCGGACCCGGCGCGGATCGAGATCCTGTCGCCGGACGGGGAGGTGCTGTTCGACGGGCTGGACGGCTCCGGCGGGGGCGCCTACGTGGGCGTGGCCGTGCGCCACGCCGAGGCTGACTACGAGATCCAGTTCGGCGCGTTCAAGATCGAGGAGGAAGCGGATCCGTGGCAGCCTGTGGCCCGCTTCGCCGACCTGCGCGTAGAAGGCACGACCATGCTGTTCGACCTCATGAACGAAAACGGTGAGACCCTCGGTCAGGGAGAGATCGCCGAGGTGGGCGAGGGCGAGGTGACGATCACACTGATCGCGGCGGACGCGACGCACAACCGGATGTCTGCCGCTTTCGGCTGCAACCCGGACGAGCACTTCCTCGGCCTGGGCGGCCAGAGCTTCGACGTGGATCACCGTGGGCAGACCGTGCCCCTGTGGGTCCAGGAGGACGGCATCAGCAAGGAGGACACCGACGAGGATCCCGCCCTCTGGCCCCTGGTGGGACGCCGCCACTCCACGCACACACCCCAGCCGATCTTCGTGTCGAGCCGAGGCTACGCCCTGTTGCTGGACACCCCCTTCCGGTCCGTCTTCGCCCTCTGCTCGGAGACAGACCAGGCGGCCCGGGTGGAGGCCTGGGAGGGCGCGCTGCGGCTGCGCCTGTTTCACGGCCCCTCGCCCAAGCAAGCCATCACCCGCCTCACCGCGCACCTGGGTCGACCGGAGCTGCCGCCTCCCTTCGCCTTTGCGCCCTGGCTGGATGCCATCTACGGCTCGGACAACGTGCGCCGCGTCGTCACCAAGCTGCGCGCCGAGGGAGTCCCCTCCTCGGTGATCTGGACCGAGGACTGGCGGGGCGGTGAGTTCGACTCCATGGGCTACACCCTCGACGAGGACTGGAACGTGGACCGCGACACCTATCCGGACTTCGAGGCCTTGGCCGATGACCTGCACCACCTGGGCTTCAAGTTCCTCACCTACAACAACACCTTCATCTCCGAGGGTGTCGACATCTGGGACGAGGCGCTGCAGAACGGCTACGTGATCCAGCACCCGAACGGCGGTGAGTACCGCTTCCAGAACCCCAAGTTCGACGACGCCACCCTGCTGGACCTGACCAATCCGGCCGCCTGGGACTGGGCCAAGGAGATCTACAAGGCCGGCCTGCGCCTCGGCGCGGACGGCTACATGGCCGACTACGCCGAGTGGTTGCCTACCGACGCCGTGCTCCACTCGGGGGAGAACGCGGAGGGCTACCACAACCTGTACCCGGTGGACTTTCAGCGGCTGACCCGGGAGGTGTTCGACGAAATGGAGGCCGAGGACGGCGTGGAGCGGCTCTTCTTCGTGCGCTCGGGTTACCTCGGCTCGCAGCCGCTCGTTTCCGTGTTCTGGGCCGGGGACCAGCAAACCGACTTCAGCGAAGGGGACGGGATGCCGTCGGTGATTCCCATGGGCATCGGGCTGGGCGTCACCGGTTTCCCCTACTACGGCCACGACATCGCGGGCTACATGAGCCAGCTCTCAGAGCCCACCACCCGGGAGCTCTGGTTCCGCTGGACCTCCCTGGGCGCCCTCTCTCCGGTGATGCGCACCCACCACGGCAAGAGCGCCGCCGAGAACTGGAACTGGGAGACGGACGCCGAGTCCACGGCGCACTTCGCGCGCTGGGGCGCGCTGCACCTCCGGCTCTTCCCCTACCTGTATGGCCTCGCCGAGCAGGGCGCCGAGCTCGGCCTGCCCATGATGCGCGCCATCGCCCTGGAGTATCCGGACTGGGAGCCGGGCTGGACCGTGAAGGACCAGTACCTGCTCGGAGATCGGATCCTCGTCGCGCCCGTGGTGGAGCAAGGCGCCACCACCCGCACGCTGGAGCTCCCGGGCGGCACCTGGTATCCCCTCGAGGGCGGCGACGCCATCGACATCCCCGCCGGGGGCGGCTCCACCACCGTGGACGCGCCCGTGGAGGATTGCCCCGCCTTCGTGCCCGCCGGCACCCTGCTCACCCTGCTGCCCGAGGGCGTGGACACCCTCATGGTCACCGACGCCACCGACGTGGTCGACCACAGCGACGCGGGCGACGACCGCGAGCTCTGGCTCTGGCCCGGCGGCGCCAGCGAGTGGACCGAGGTGGGCAGCCTCGCCTACAGCTGGGACAGCGCGGCACTGGACGGCCCGGTCACCTCTGCCGAGTGGAACGGGACCTCCGCTCCCATCACCGACGACACGATCACGGTCACAGGCACCGGCACCCTGGAGGTCAACGGCGTGGCCACTCTGGTGGTCACCGGTGGAGACGCCGGTCGCCAGCTCGTGATCCGCTTCCGCTGACCGGGGCTCGGACCAACCGAGAGCCGGCGGGAGCCTTTGCCGCCCGCCCACCCATCCCACGCGACCTCTCGAGCGAACCATCCGTCCGTTTCGCAGCAACAGGGCTACTTGTTCCACAGGCCGTTTTGCGAGATGATCTATTCAAGTAGGCTGCGGAGGAGTAAGACCCATCAAAAAGCTGCTTTCCACAGCGATTCTCCTGGTGATGGGATTCGCCTCGGTGACAGCCTACGCCGAGCAGCGCAAGAGCATCCTCGACGGCCAGCTGGAGGTCCGGCGGCGGGTGCTGTTCCTGCCCCAGCGCTTCGAGATTACCCCGGAGATCGGCCTGACCTATCTCCAGGACTTCAAGCACTATCTCCTGGTGGGCCTCCGGGCGGAGTACCACATCCTTGAGGCGCTCTCCATCGGCGTGTTCTTCGACTACGCGGTGTACAACTGGCACACCCAGCTCACCAACGAAATCGCGGACACCCTACCGCAGCAACTGAGTCCGAACACCACGGTGGACCCTTCTCCTCACAAACAGGAATTTCTGAGCGCTTTGGACACCCTGATGTTCAAGGCGGGCGCTTACCTCGCGTACACGCCCTGGTACGGTACGCTCTCGCTGTTCGACAAGCTCTTCGTAAAGTTCGATTTTCACATCCTGGCAGGCGTGGGCTTCGCGATGTTCAAGGCGGGCCATATCAACGACGCGTTCATCGACCCCGAGGGAATGGGCCAGGGGCAGCTGTACATCTACTACGAGGACGGCTACGAGAACGGCGGCTTCAAGGTCGGCCCCCTGTGGGGCCTCGGGCTGCGGTTCTGGGTCCTGGAGTACCTCGCGCTGGCGTTCACCATGCGGACGATCCACATCAAGCGCAACTCCGCCGGGCTCGACAAGACCGGTGACTTCCGCACCACGGGCGGCGGGCAATACGACAACGTCACCGTCGTGAGCAAGAAGGACGAATCCTGGGAGATGCTCATGTCTTTCACCATCGGCGTCTCGTTCTTCTTCCCCATGAACGCCCCCCGCTCCAAGTAACCTGCAGCGTCCGCCGAGAAATAATCCGATCGCTCATTGCGCCGATCCATCCCGGCTCGGCACCCTGCGCTGACCGTCTTATTCCTCGGCGGACGCTAACGCGGCTCCCCTTATGCGTAGATCATCCGACGTTGGCGGTACCAGGCGATGGCCTCTCGAATGCCATCGATGGCGGGGCGCGGCCGGTAGCCGAGCTCGGACTCGGCCAGCCGGGAGCTGTAGTACAGCGGCGCGCTGCCTGCCACGGCCAGGCCTTCGCTCCAGGGAATGGCAAGGCCGAGCCGGCGCAGCCCGTCCGACTGCCTGCCCGTGAACCGCAGCAGCGACTCCGGAATCACGCCGTAGGGGCCGGGTCGACCCAGCTCTTCGTTGATCACCCGATACAGGGTTTCGTAGGAGAGGTGATCGCCGCCGAGCGCGTAGCGCGCGCCGGGGCGGCCGCGCTCCAGGGCGAGCAGGTGGCCCTGGGCCACGTCGTCCACGTGCGCCACCGTGGTGCCGCCGGGGGGCGCCAGGACCAGCCGCCCCCGCGCCGCCTCACGGATGTAGGTGCCCGCGCTGAAGAAGATGTCGCCCGGGCCGAACATGGTGCCGGGCAGCACGCACACGGTGTCCAGCTCGTGGGCGAGCACGGACTCCTCGGCGGCGCGCTTGGAGTCCATGTAGCCGAGACCCCAGCGCGCCCAGTCGAAGGGGGTGTCCTCGTCTCCCACCTGACCCAGGGCCGGGATCCCCAGGGTGTTCACCGTGGAGGTGTACACGAACCGCCCCACCCCCGCCCGCCCCGCGGCGTCGAGCAGCAGCTGCGTTCCGCCAACGTTCACCTGCCACTGCTTGTCGTACCGTCTCGGGTCAAAGGTCACCAGGGCTGCCACGTGAAACACCGCCTCCACGCCCTGCACCAGCTCGTCGATCACAACACCGTCCAACAGGTCCGCGGCCCGGTAGTCGCAGTCCAGTGATTCCAACACGTCCGTGGGGTCGCCGGGCAGGCCCGTCGCACGCACGTCGTGGCCCTCGGCACACAGCAACCGCGCCACGCGTCCTCCCACGAAACCCGTAGCCCCGGTGACCAGCACCCGCATGAGGTCGCTCCTTTCAGGTCCAACCCTACCAAGTTCCCGCGCACGCGACAAACCGTTGGATGCGACGCGTTTTCCGCACCAATTCCTTCACCATGGGCCTCACATTCGAAATGGGCTGGGTGCACCTGGGCCACTTCGATCTGGACGGAGGAACTAACACCGACGGCCTGGTGGACGACCACCAGGGCGGGCTCGGCCGCCTCTCCCTGTCCGGCCTCACCATCAACGCGGGTCTGGTGCTTAGGGGTCGCGAATGGACAACTCGATCGTTCAGGACGCCGATCCATCCCGGCTCGCTTTGTTGCCAGGCGGTCGAATATTCCCGATATGCTCCCTTCTGGCGCCTCGCGAGCCGGGCGCCTCGGCGCCCTGATTCAAGG
>JBDRSE010000087.1:0-3882 GCA_043825095.1 bacterium | reverse complement strand
CCTTGAATCAGGGCGCCGAGGCGCCCGGCTCGCGAGGCGCCAGAAGGGAGCATATCGGGAATATTCGACCGCCTGGCAACAAAGCGAGCCGGGATGGATCGGCGTCCTGAACGATCGAGTTGTCCATTCGCGACCCCTAAGGGTCCGCGCAACGACAAGTTGGTCGGCTCAGGGCGTCGAGGCGCCCGGCTCGCAAGGCGCGTCGAGGCAGCATACTGCTGCTATGCAACGAGGAGCAACGAAATGAGCCGGGATGGATCGGCGCCCTGAGCGATCGAGTTGTTGCTGCGCGGGTCCTAACCGCCCGAGCGCCTATTCGGTGCGCTACGCTACCCCTCCCGCTTGATGACCATGGCGGTGGAGACGCCGCCGCCGCCGCAGATGGAGGCCACGCCGAGCTCGCCGCCGGTGCGGGTGAGCGCGCCGTGCAGGGTGATGAGGATGCGTGCGCCGCTAATGCCCGTGGGGTGCCCCAGGGCGATGGCGCCGCCGTGCACGTTCAGCTTCTTGCGGTCCCAGCCGAGCATCTTCTCGTTGCAGAGCACCTGGGCAGCGAAGGCCTCATTGACCTCGATGAGGTCCATGTCCGCGAGCTTCTTCCCCGCTGCGTCGAGGGCGGCCGGAATGGCGACACCCGGGCCCTCGCCCATGAACTTCCCGTCCACGGCCACGTTGGAGTAGCCCAGGATGGAGAACAGCGGCGCGGCGCCGAGCTCCTTGGCGTGATCCCGGGTCGTGAGCACGATGGCGCAGGCGCCGTCGGTCATGCCGCAGGCGTTCCCCGCGGTGACCTTACCACCCTCGGGCTTGAAGGCCGGCCGCAGCTTGGCAAGCTTCTCCACGGTGGTGCCCTTCCGGATCGACTCGTCCTTGGCGAACTGATAGGCCTCGGTCTTGCGCGTGGCCGCGATCTCGATGGGGGTGAGCTCGGCGTCGAACCAGCCGTTCTCCTGGGCCGCGGCGGCCTTGGCCTGGCTCTCGGCGGCGAACTCGTCCATGGCGGCGCGGCTGATGTCGTACTTCTCCGCCACGTTCTCGGCAGTCATCCCCATGCCGTAGCCGCAGGTGGGGTCGATGGAGTCGGACCAGCCGTCTTGCAGGGTCTTGTCGCCCATCTTGAAGCCGTCCCACCGACAGTTCTTGAGCAGATATGGGATGGTGCTCATGGAGTCCATGCCGCCGGTGACGACGATCTTGGCGTCGCCCAGGCGGATGGCCTGGGAGCCCAGCATCACGGTCCGCATGCCCGAGGGGCACGCCATGTTGATGGTCTGCACCGGCACCTCCACCGGCATCTCGGCAAAGATCACCGCTGAGCGGGCCGGGTTGGGCCCGTTGCCGGCCTGGCGGCAATTGCCATAGATCACGTCGTCCACCTGCTTGCCCTCGATGCCCGCTCGTTTCAGGGCCGCCTTCAAGGCGACCGCTCCCAGGTGGTACGCCGCGATGTCTTTGAGGGTGCCGCCGAAACCGCCCATGGGGGTGCGCACTGCGCTGATGGCAACAATGTCGTTGAGCTTCGTCATGACTCGTAGTCTCCTATCGCTGAAAAGTCTGCTCAGCCGAGGAACTGGCCGCCGTCCACATTGATCACCTGGCCGGTGACGTGACGCGACAGATCCGAGGCCAGGAAAGCCACCACGTGGGCCACCTCTTCGGGCTGCCCCAACCGCCCCAGCAAGATCTCGCTCAGGGCCAACTCCTTCACCTGCTCCGGCGCCTGCTTCATCATCTCCGTTTCGATAAGACCGGGAGCCACGGCATTGCAGTTGACCCCATACTTGCCGAGGTCCCGGGCCACGGTCTTGGTGAGCCCGATGATGCCCGCCTTGGATGCCGCGTAGTTCGACTGGCCGAACTTGCCGCGCTTGCCGTTGATGGACGTGATGTTCACGATCTTGCCGTATTTCTTCTCTCTGAAGACAGGCGCAGCGTGCCGGATATAGTTAAAGTAACCCTTTAGGTTTACTTCCATAACCTTATCCCACTGTTCCTCTTTCATCTTCCAGATAACACCGTCCCAGTTGATGCCGGCGTTGCAGACGAGGATGTCCAGGGTTCCCCACTCCGCCACCACCGCCTCCACCATCTTGCTCGCGTCCTCGAAGGAGGCGACGTCGGCTTGGACCACCATGGCCTTGCCGCCTGCCGCCTCGACATCGGCGCCGATGGCCTTGGCCTCGTCGGCGTGTTTGCGGTAGTTGAGCGCCACGTTGGCGCCGCACTGCGCGAGCACGCGGCAGATGTCGCTGCCGATGCCCATGCTGCCGCCGGTCACGATGGCGTTCTTCCCGGAAAGATCGATCTTGGTCATGGAAGGCCTCCTGAGGTGCCGGAATCCGATTTCGGACCCGATCCGGTGTTTCCAATAAGCGGAGCTAACCTAGCAGACGCGTCCGAGGGATGTAAAGCGGGGACGTGGGGCACAGGGGGGATTCGAATCAGGGCACCGCCGCGGCCTGGGTGATGGCCATGGCATCGACATACCAGCCGTCCTTTTCCGAAACCGCGTTGGAGGAGAAGCCCCGGCGGAGAATGATGTTCTGGCCCGATTCAATAGAACTGTCGTACTGTCAACCCAGCTCGAGAAAAACACACGGAGGAGGCCATGATTCCGCTCACTGAAGACCTGGAGATCCTGCGCGATCAGGTCCGCCGCCTCGCCCGCGAAGAGCTGGCGCCCCGCGCTGCCGACATCGACCGCGCCGGAGAGTTCCCCCAGGAGGTCGCCGAGCTATTCTGGGAGCTGGGCCTGCTCACCCTGACCCTGCCGCCCGAGCACGGGGGGCTGCCGGACCGCCGCTGTACCGGGCTCTGCTTGTGCGTGGAGGAGGTAGCCAAGGTGTGCGCCTCCTCGGCCTTGATGATGATCATCCAGGCCGTGGGCTCCTTCCCCATCCTTCACGCCGGCTCTCCAGAGGTCCACGAACAGTACCTCCCCCGGCTCTCCGAGGGCAAGGGGCTGGCCGCCTATCTGGTCAGCGAGCCCGGTGCGGGGACGGATGTGTCCTCGCTCCGCACCACCGCGACCCGGGACGGCAGCGACTACGTGCTCAACGGGACCAAGGTGTTCGCCACCAACGGCGGCGTGGCGGACGTCTACTCCGTGCTCGCGCGCACCGGCGGTGAGCGCACCCGGGGCCTCTCCTTCTTCGTGGTGGATCGCAACAACCCGGGCCTGCGGGTGGGACGGAAGGAGGACAAGCTGGGCCAGCGAGGATCCAACACCACCGAGGTCATCCTGGAGGACGCCCGCGTGCCGGCGAGCGCCCTGCTGGGCGCCGAGGGGACCGGATTTCTCACGGCCATGGCCGACTTCGACATGTCCCGCCCGGCCATTGCCGCCCAGGCTCTCGGGATCTCCCAGGGTGCGCTCGTCTATGCCCTCGACTACGCCCGGGAGCGCAAGACCTTCGGCGCCGCCATCGCCACCCACCAGCTCATTGGGGCCAAGCTCGCCGAGGGCGCCACGGCCATCGAAGCGGGCCGCGGCCTGGTCTACCGCGCCGCGGCCCAGCACGACGCGGGCCAGCGCAACACCCGCCTCGCCTCCATGGCGAAGTTCTTCTGTGCCGACGCAGCCATGCGCATCACCACCGACGCCATCCAGATCCTCGGCGGCTACGGCTACATGCGGGATCACCCGGTGGAGCGCATGTTCCGGGACGCCAAGCTCACCCAAATCTTCGAAGGCACGAACGAGATCCAGCGCATCGTCGTGGCTCGAGACCTCCTGCAGGAGGGGCTGTAGGGATCGGCAAAGCCCCCTCCCTCAACAGAGCGCGGCCGCTCCCATCGCGCGGCTCGCATCCATTCCCCGTCCCACGCCGCCCGAAATCACGTCGCGAAAGGAGTGGCCGTGCCCCACCCAGAGAGAGCGCG
>JBDRSE010000086.1:0-8404 GCA_043825095.1 bacterium | reverse complement strand
CGGGCGCCGGCTCGATGCCGGCTTCTTTGAGAATGCGCTTGATGGTGTTTCTGCCGAGCTGGTGGCCGAGGTTTCGGAGGGCGCCGCGGAGGCGGGTGTAGCCCCAGCGGGGGTTGTAGACGGGACCGTGTCTTCACATTTCACATAGAGCTTGACAGGCGAGCGTGATTTTGATTTTTGGGGGCATGAGCAGAGCGCTTCGGGTGGAGTTTCCTGGTGCGCTCTACCACGTCATGAGCCGTGGGGTGGCGCGCAGGCGGGTCTTTGTGGACGATGTCGATCGTGACGCGTTTCTGGACGGTGTGGGGGCGCTTACCAGAGAGGGAGAGCTTGTCGTATCCGCGTTCTGCTTGATGCCGAACCATGTGCACCTGCTGTGCCGTACGCCCCGTGGAGAGCTTGGGCGGTGGATGCGGCACATCAACGGAGATTACGCGAGACACTTCAACAGTCGACACCGCCGGGTTGGGCATCTGTGGCAGGGTCGATACAAGGCGATCCTGGTGGAGGATGGCGCCTACCATCTGGAGTGCTCGCGTTACATCCATTTGAACCCGAATCGCTCGAAGCTGACGCGGCCGGCGGAGCGGTATCGGTGGTCGAGCTATCGGAGCTATGTGGGGGGACGGGCGGTGGTTGATTGGGTGGAGACGGCGACGGTGCTGGGGATGGTCGGTGGCCGGCGGAAAGGCTACCGGAAGTACGTGGAGGCCGGGAGAGGGGAGCAGCCGGTGAGCCCGTTCGAGCGGGCGGTCGCGGGGGTGGCGTTGGGGGCGGAGGGCTTCGTGGCCCGGATCCGGGAGCTGGTGGGGGCGGAGCCGGCGGATGGAGAGCGTCCTTCGCTGCGGGAGCTGAGACGCCTGGGGATGGCCCGTCCAGAGGCGATCGAGTCTGCGGTGGAAGAGGTGTTCAAGGGAGAAGGCGAGCGTCGCAAGCAGGTGTTGCGGATGTACGCGTTGCGGACGTATTCGGGATTGAGACCGAGCGAGGTGGCACGACGCTGCGGAAAGGGGCCGTCCGCGGTGTCGATGGTCCGGCGAAGAGTCGAGGAGCTGGCCTCGCGGGATGCAGACTTGGCGCGGAGGCTCAGGGAGCTGGCGGAATCCCTGGGAGTGGACAGCGTGGGCACGTAAGACGTGATGGCAAGGCCGGGCTCGGACCAACCACGGCCCTGCTGATGCTCTCTCTCATGGTCGCGAGCGCTCCCATCGCCCGAGCCGATTCCGACAGCTTCAACGCTCCTGATCCGCGCACCATCAACCGTGCGCCGACGGTGGCGGGCACGACATCAACCCGGGACTGGGAGTTGGGGAGCTGGGGGTGGGTGCGTGTCAGGGTGCGCGACGTCGCGACCTGGTCCAAGCTTGCCGGC
Source organism: bacterium (assembly GCA_043825095.1). Taxonomy (GTDB): domain Bacteria; phylum Myxococcota_A; class Polyangia; order HGW-17; family JAJRWW01; genus JBDRSE01. Next base: position 7,032 of record JBDRSE010000086.1, on the reverse strand, counting down.
CCACGATGGCAAGCCATGCCGGCAGCGTTGATCTCGCCCGCATCTCGTGCGAGGTTTGACATCATGGACTCCAAGATCCACGACTACGGCTACTCGTACCTCTTTGCGGATCCCGAGATGGTCCGGCAGCTCCTCGAGACGTGCGTGGACGAAGGTTGGGTGAAGGAGATTGTCATCGAGGGGATTGAGCCGATGACGACCAACCTCGTGGACAAACGCCTCATCCGCCGGCAGGACGACGTGCTCCTGCGTGCGAGGCTGCGCGGACGCGAGGTGTACGTTCTGATTGTGCTGGAATTCCAATCGAGCCCGGACCGGTTCATGGCGCTGCGCTTGCTGAACTACCAGTGCCAGGTGTGGCTGTCGCTGGTGGAGCGAAGTCGACGGAGCAAGGATGAGCCGACACTTCGGGAGCTGCCCCCGGTATTTCCTGTGGTACTCTATAACGGTGAGCGCCCCTGGAGCGAACCGAGGCGACTCGAGGAGTTGGTGGCAGACGCGGAGCTGGGAGACCTGAAGGCGTACGTCCCCAGGTACACCCACCACCTCATCGAGGAGCGTTCGTTCCCACGGGAGCGATTGGAGGAAGTGAGGAATCTGATCTCGGCTCTGTTCACCCTCGAAGGAGCGAGCGAGCTGAGTCTGGAGGAGCGAGCAGCAAAGGTATCTGAGTGGTTGAAGGCCGTCGCAGAAGTGAATCCGAAGCTGGTGGCCCGGTTCATGAACTGGGTCCAGGCGAGGTTTCACGAGGACAATCGACGCCAAGGCGAGGTCCGGGCCGAAGACATTCAGACGCCGGGAGGAATCGAGACCATGCTCGAATCAGCGATCAAAGAGCGGGCGGAGAAAGAGCGGCAGGAGGGCCGGCAGGAGGGCCGGCAGGAGGGGCATCAGGAGGGGCGACGTGAAGCCCTATTGCAAACGGCACGCAAGGCGCTCGCCAAGGGCATGAGCCCCGCCGACGTGGCCGAGCTGACCGACCTCCCCCTCGAGGTGATCCAGAAGCTGGCGCATTGATGCGTGGCGTCGGGGCGCCCTAGGGCTCCCCGCAACCCCCCGCACCCCCCCCAACCCCCGCACCCCCCCAAACCCCCACCGGGGTTGATATTGCGCCCCCCCGTATAGTGAAAAAACTCAAAGCAAGATTTCACCCACGAATACAAACCGATTGACCCCGAACCGGCTGGTTTTCTCATCGGACGTCATGGTCGTGCGGATTTCCGGTAGTAGAAGCGCAGGAGTTCGCCGAGTCGCTCGCGGCATGCGATGTCTGCGATACCGATGTCTTCTGTCTTCGCCGGCCGGTGCTGGTCGAGCGACTTGCGGCGTTCCTCAAGAGCAGCTCGTTGTCGACTTTGCCGGCGACGAGCGCCAGGGCTTCTGTGGCTTCCATGCGAGCGTTCCCGGATGGTGAAAAAACTCGAACCGTGATTTCACCTGTGGTTGCCTGCCGATGGAGCCGAAACCGGTGGCGATTCTCATCGGACCTCATGATCACGCCGATTTCCAGTGGTAGAAGCGCAACAGCCCGCCGAGGCGTTCGCTGCATACGATGTCGCTGATGCCGATTTCTTCGCCGGCGGGCTCCGGCCGCTCGTGGCCCTGTTGCCGCGCGGCCCTCTTGGCGCGCGCAGCCCTCTTGGGGTGCCGCGGAGGGGGTGCCGGAGGGGGGGCCGGAGGGGGCCCGCGGAGGGGGGGGGCGCGAAGCCGTCTCAGGGGTTTGTGGCGTCCTCGTGCACGGCGATGAATTCGACGCGCTCCGGATAGTGGTCGGCGATGCAGCCCGGGCTCAGGATCTCGTCGTGCTGGCTGGCGAGATTCACCACGGTGAAGGGATCCCCGAAGATTGTCAGGGGCCCCGCCTCCGCCTGCAGCAGGGTGATCGTGGTGATGATCCCGCCCGTGGTGGAGTCGAACACCAGCTGATCGCGGTAGAGCTCGCTCAGGCAACCGGGCGCGATGGACGGCTCGGTCGGGCAGTGCGGCAGGGCCGTCGGCGTCACGGTGAGCGGAGCCATCACCAGATCGGCAGAGTAGAGCAGCTGGCCGCCAAAACCCACTTCGGCCACGAAGAGCAGCGGGGGAAGCCCCGAGGTGGGGCGCTTGATCACCACGGCCTGCTTGTTGCTGCCGGTCATGGCGGACTCCCGGTAGGTGACCTGGTACTGCATGCCCACGACCACGGGAAGATCCAGCCCCATGGGAAGCTGATACCGGAGATAGGAGAGCTGACCGTCGCCGTGTTGTAGCTGTACCTCCCCGTCGGCCGAGGAGTACTGGGGGTCGGTCACGGCGCCTTTGTACACCACCGACCCGTCGAGCTGCTGCTCGTAGTAGCCCGCCGACACGAAGGTGGAAGGGACGTCCGAGGTGACCCAGAAACCAGCGACCAACCGGTCGTCGCCGCACCCGCCCGGGCCGGCGTCGCCGGCGTCGGGATCCGGCACGTCGGAGTCCCGCGGGGGCGCCTGGGCATCCGCGTCCGCGTCCGCGTCCACGGCAGTGCCGGCGTCGGGGCCCGGCCCGGCCGCGTCGGACCCGGTGCCCACCGACTCGCTCGAGCACCCAATCAACACCACGGCTGACACCACGGCTGGCACGACGACTGACACCACGGCTGGCACCACGACTGACACCACGACTGACACCACGGCTGACACCACGGCTGACACCACGGCTGGCACCACGACCGGAAAGCGACTCACCTGTGGCAACATCACACTCCCTCCTGCGCCAGATCGAGCACTGTCCATTGTAGTCGACCCGCCTCGGCCGTACCAGGGAGCTCGCCGACAGCGGCGGTCACGAAGCGGTTGGAGCTCGATCCGAAAGGTTCCAACGCTCTCCCCCGTCGTCAGAGGGAGTCAAACCGTTCCGGGCAGGCAATCTCCCCCGTCGTCAGAGGGAGTCAAACCGTTCCGGGCAAGCAATCTCCCCCACCGAATATCCCCGGGTTCGTTGCCGCGCGTGGACACTCCAGGGTATAGTCCGGTCCGTTTGTCGGCGGTCTCCGTCGCAGGTGCTGAGAGATGGGCAACGGTCCCGTGGTCATGCTGCTGCTCAACGACTTCACGATGGACCAGCGCGTCCATCGCGAGGCCACGGCCTTGTGCGCCGCCGGCTACGAGGTGACGATCCTGTGCCTGCGCTCGCCCGGATTGCCCGGGGAAGAGGTGCCAGACGGCGTCCGGGTGCTGCGGGTGGCGGACTACTCCACCGTGTCCTATCGCCGGCCGGACCGGATGCTGAGGCAGCGGCTCGCCCGCTCCCGCGCCCTGCGTGACGCGGCCGTGGGGCTGCGCCCGTGGGTCGTGCACTGCCACGACACCGAGACCCTGTCGGCCGGCGCCGCGGCGGCGCGGCGGACCGGCGCGCGGCTGGTGTACGACGCCCACGAGCTGTTCCCGGATTCGCTGATCGATCACGGCCTGCGGGGAAGCTGGCCCAGTCGCGCCCTGTGGCGGCTCACCGAGCACCTGCTGGTGCCGCGCAGCGACGCCGTGATCACGGTGAGCGCCGGGATCGCCGAGGTGCTGCGCCGTCGGTACGGCGTCCACCCGACGGTGGTGACCAACGTTCCCCCCCTCGCGCCGCTCGGCGACCGGGCCCGCCTGCGGCGGGAGCTGGGAGTGCGCGACGACCAGGTCGTGCTGCTCTACCAGGGCGTGCTGATGACCGGCCGGGTGGTGCTGCCCCTGGTGGACGTCGTCGGGCGGCTGCCCCGGCTGGTCCTGGCGGTGCAGGGCTGGGGGCCGCTGGAGGAGGCGCTGCGGCGCCGGGCCCGGGAGCTCGGGGTGAGCGAGCGGGTGTTTCTGATGGGCAAGAAGGCTCCGGAGGAGCTGCACGGCTACGCCTGCGGCGCGGATATCGGCTCGACCCTGCTCGATCCGCACAAGCTCAACCACCGGCTCGCCCGGCCGAACAAGCTGTTCGCGTACCTCATGGCCGGGGTGCCGGTGCTGGCCACGGATCTGCCGGAGATCGCCGCCGTGGTGGCCGAGGAGGAGGTGGGGGTGCTGGTCTCGGATCACTCCGCCGAGGGGCTCACCCGGGGGTTGGCCGGGCTGGTGGACGATCCGGAGCGCCGCGCCGCCATGGGCCGCCGGGCGCGACGGGCGGCCGAGCGGCGGTACAACTGGGAGCACGAGCAGCAGGCCCTGCTGCAGGTCTACCAGGGGCTCGTCTGAGCCGCGGGGTTATGCCGCAGAGGCGGCCAGCACGTCGACGATGGCGGCCGCGGCGTGCCCGTCGCCGTAGAGCGTGACCCGGTCGGTCGGCCTCCGCGCGCCGGCCACCGCGTCCCGGATGCGGGCCGGGTCCGCTCCCACGACCGTGTTCCAGCCCGCCTCGACCGTCTCGACCCACTCGGTTTCGTCCCGCAGGGTGACGCAGGGCACCTCGGACCAATAGGCCTCTTTTTGCAGGCCGCCGGAGTCGGTGAGCAAGACGTGGGCCTCCTGCAGCAGCAGCAGCATCTCCTCGTAGGACACCGGATCGATGAGCCGGGTCGCTCCGGCGGACACGCCGTGGGCTTGCAGCGCCGCCCGGGTTCGGGGATGCAGCGGCAGGATCACCGGGAGCCCCCCGGCGGCGAGCTCGTCCAGGGTTTCGAAGATGCTCCGCAGCCGCGTCGGGTCATCGGTGTTTTCGGGCCGGTGGACCGTGGCGAGGGCGAAGCCCCGGGGCCGTACGCCCAGGGAGCCCAGCAGGGGCCTGTGGGCTTGGGCGCGCTCCCGGTGCAGCAGGAGCACGTCGTACATGACGTCGCCCACCTGGTGCACGCCGTCGACGACGCCCTCGGCGCGCAGGTTGGTCACGGCCGTGTCCGAGGGGCAGAACAGCCAGCGCGCGAGGTGGTCGGTCAACACCCGGTTGAGCTCCTCCGGCATGGCGCGGTTGAAGGAGCGCAGGCCCGCCTCCACGTGAGCCACCGGGAGGTGCAGCTTGGCCGCGGCCAGCGCGCCGGCGAGGGTGGAGTTGGTGTCCCCGTGTACCACGACCAGGTCGGGCTGCTCCTGCTGCAGGCACACCTCGATCTTTCTGAGCATCTCCCCGGTCTGTGCCCCGTGGGGGCCCGAGCCCACGCCGAGGTGGTGCGCGGGCGGGGCGATGCTCAGCTGCTCGAAGAACACCGCGGAGAGCTCGTAGTCGTAGTGCTGCCCGGTGTGCACCAGGCGCTCCCGGATCTCCGGGCCGCCGGTGCGCCGGGCGATCTCGCGCGAGATGGCCGCCGCCTTGACGAACTGGGGCCTGGCTCCGACGATCGTGACGAGTTTCATCTGCTGCGCAGTATTCGATTCCTCGGCACCGAGGTCAAGCCTGGATCGCCACCATCCGCTGTGTCTTGACCTTGGCGTGGTTCGGGGACACACTGCTGCGCTATGGCGCAAGCTTCCACCGTGGACCTGTACCAACGCCTCCTGCGAGACGTGGAGCAGGGGCGGCTCCTGCCGATCTACTTTTTCGCCGGCGCCGAGCGGCTCCTCATGGATCGCCTGGTGGCGGCCATCCGCCGGGCCGCGCTGTCCGGCGCGGCGGCGGAGTTCAACCACGATCAGGTGGGGGCCAAGGAGGCCGGGGCCGGTCAGATCGTGCAGCTCGCGCGCACGGTGCCCATGATGGGAGAACGCCGTTTGGTAGAGGTTCGAGACGCGGACGGTCTGTCGGCCAAGGACCACGAGCAGCTGCTGCCCTATGTGGCCGCTCCGGTGGACAGCTCGGTGCTGGTGTTTACCGCCACCAAAGTGGATGGGCGGCTCAAGTTCTTCAAGGCCCTCGACAAGGCGGGCTACCTGTGCCGCTTCGAGCCGGTCAGGGGGGCGCCGCTGCTGCGCTTCCTCGACGCCGAAGCCAAGCGCCTCGGAGCGCGGCTCGGGCCCGGCGTGGCCGAGCTCGTCGTGGAGCTCGTGGGCTCGGATTTCCTGGCGCTCGCCAGCGCGGTCGAGAAGCTGTGCCTGTTCGTGGGCGCGGGGGGGGTGGTCCAGGCCGAGCAGGTGGACGCGGTGGTTGCCCAGACCCGGCAGGCGGTGATCTTCGAGCTGACCGACGCGGTCGGGGAGGGGAACGTGGGCTCGGCCATGCGCAGCCTGCGCTCGCTGCTCGTGGCGGGTGAGCCGGAGCAACGGATCCTGTTCATGATCGCGAGGCAGTTCCGGTTGATCTGGCGCGCCTTGGACGCGCTCTCGTCCGGAGCGCGTCCCGGAGACCTGGCCGGCGTCATCGGGGTTCCGCCCTTTATCGCGCGAAAAATCGCGTCCCAGGCCGGCCGCTTCGATGCCTCCGCGGTTCACGCCGCGCACGAGGAGATCTACAGCGCGGATCGTGCGCTGAAGAGCTCGCGGGTGCCCCGGGGTTTGATCCTCGAGCGGCTGGTGATTGGACTCTGCAGCCGGTGAGGACCCGGGAAGCTGTTTGGTCGGCGGACCGTAAGCAGGGCGAGGCTCTGAAGATGCGCACGATACCAGCCTCGACTTTCGCACGTTGTTTGGCTGCGAACAGCCGACGGCGCACGGATCGGTGGTGTGGATTCGGTCGGGACGGTCAGAGAGTCGAGCTACTCGACGGTGGCAACCGCGCGCGAGAGGCGGGAGACGGTGCGGGCAGCCGTGTTGCGATGGATCGCTCCGCGCGAGGACACGCGGTTGATCTTGGACACGGCCACCGGCAGGAGCCGGATCGCCTCGGTTTTGTCGCCCGCGGCGATGGCGGCGCGGACCTTCTTGATCGCCGTGCGCATGGAGACGCGGTGGAGCCGATTGGTGCTGCGTCGCTTCGTGTTCTGACGCGCCCGTTTTTCTGCTTGAGCATGGTTCGCCAATTTCGTATTCCTCCGAAAAGCTTGCGCTGTTTAGCAGACATCTGTGACCATGTCAAGGACCACTGAGCCGCCCGGCGCCCCGGCGAGCTCCCCCCCCGGCGCCCCGGCGAGCGCCGCCCCCGGCTCCCCCCCCGGCGCCCCGGCCAGCTTCCCCCCCGGGGTCGATCCGCTGCCGGGGGGCGATCCGGCGCCGGGCCGGCCGAGCCCGCCGGGCC